>JAIEMG010000310.1 GCA_019752375.1 Gemmataceae bacterium
GTCGTTGCCGACGCCAGCCACGCTTCTGACGAAAATTCACGACCCGCCACCGACCCCGTAAAAATTCTCCTGGCCCGCCCAACTAGCCAACGCGAGCCACCGTGCGGAATGTAAGGCTTGCGCGTCGGGCTCACGACCTTGCTGTGGATCCACTACACTATGGCCATGAGCATCCGCACGATCGTTTTCGATTTCGGCAACGTCATCGGCTTTTTCGATCATCGCCGAGCCACGCGCGTCCTGGCTCAGCATACGGTGCTGCCCGAGCAGCTGATGTACGCACACGTCTACGATCCGCAACTGGAAGACGACTACGAATCCGGCCGCGTCAGTTCGGAAGAGTTCTTGCGCCGCATTCGCAAAGCAGGACAGTTTTCCTGCACCGAGGAGCACATTGGCGCGGCCTACTGCGACATCTTCTGGCACAACGAGGAAGTGTGCGAGCTGGTGCCGCGCTTGCGGCCGCGGTATCGCCTGCTCCTGGGCAGCAACACGACCGAGCTGCATTCACGCCGCTTTCGGGAGCAATTTGCCGAAGTGCTGGCCCATTTCGATCACCTGGTCCTGTCGCACGACGTCGGCGCCCGCAAGCCGCGGCGCGAATTCTTCGAGTACTGTCAGCAGCGGGCGCATTGCGAGCCAGGCGAATGTCTCTTCATTGATGATTTACCCGTCAATGTCGCAGGCGCCCGGGCGTGCGGCTGGCAAGGCATCATCTATCAGCCTGGCGGCCAGCTGCGGGACGAACTGGCGTCACTGGGCGTTCAGTTGAACGGCGCGGTGTAATGGCCAGCTGTCGGTGAGACCGCAAGCGCTGTCCACGCGAGCCCGACGCGCAAGCAAGGGAACCACATGCCCTCCCTTGCTTGCGCGTCGGGCTCGCGCGGTGAAGGTTCGCTGCTAAACGCTGGTGTCGTCATTTCATACACTGGCAACACACCTTCTCCGCGCATGCTTCAATGGAGTTGCCTCATGAGAGTCTGGCCGGGCACGCCGTATCCGCTGGGCGCCACCTGGGACGGCGCCGGCGTCAACTTCGCCCTCGTTTCCGAACACGCGACCAAGGTCGAACTCTGTCTCTTCGATGCCGTCGATGCCAAGACCGAAGCGCAGCGCATTCCCCTGCGCGAGCAGAGCGACCTGGTCTGGCATTCCTATCTGCCCGACGCTCGCCCCGGCCAGCTGTACGGCTATCGCGTGCATGGGCCATATGACCCCAAGGCGGGACATCGCTTCAATCCCAAGAAGGTCCTGCTCGACCCCTACGCGCGCTGCCTGGGGCGCATGATCACGTGGGGCGACGAGATGTTCGGCTACCGCATCGGCAACGGCGATGAGGACTTCACGGCCGACGACCGCGACAATGCCGGCATGGCCCCGCTTGCCGTGGTGGTGGATACCGCCTTCACCTGGGGCGACGATCGCCCGCCGCGGACGCCCTGGCACAAGACCATCATCTACGAAACGCACGTCAAGGGCTTCACCAAGCTGCATCCGCGCGTGCCGGAAAACCAGCGCGGCACCTACGCGGGCATCGCGTCGGAGGCAGCCATCCGCCACCTGACCGAGTTGGGCGTCACGGCCGTCGAATTGTTGCCGGTCCATCATCACGTCAACGATCGGCACCTGACCGAAAAGAACCTCACCAATTACTGGGGTTATAACAGTCTCGCATTCTTTGCACCCGATTTGCGCTATTGCTCGTCGGAAGCCATCGGCGAATCGGTGCGCGAGTTCAAGATGATGGTGCGGGCCCTGCACGGCGCCGGCCTGGAAGTGATCCTCGACGTGGTTTACAACCACACGGCCGAGGGCAGTCACCTCGGGCCCACGCTGTCGTTCCGCGGCATCGACAACATGATGTACTACCGCCTGGTGGCCGACAATCCGCGTTACTACATGGATTACACCGGCTGCGGCAACACGCTGCAGATGCAGAGCCCGCGCGTGCTCCAGCTCATCATGGACAGCCTGCGCTACTGGGTGCAGGAAATGCACGTCGACGGCTTCCGCTTTGACCTCGCCAGCGCCCTGGCCCGCGAACTGCACGAAGTGGACCGCCTGGGCGCCTTCTTCGACATCATTCACCAGGATCCCGTGCTGTCCCAGGTCAAGCTGATCGCGGAACCGTGGGACCTGGGCGCGGGCGGCTACCAGGTCGGCAACTTTCCCGTGCTGTGGACCGAGTGGAACGGCAAGTATCGCGACAGTGTCCGGCACTTCTGGAAGGGCGATGGCGGTGCGGTGTCCGAGTTCGCCACCCGACTGTCGGGCAGCAGCGACCTTTACCAGTGGAGCGGCAAGAAGCCGTATTCCAGCATCAACTTCATCACCGCCCACGATGGCTTCACGCTTAACGACCTCGTTTCTTACAACGAGAAGCACAACGAGGCCAATGGCGAGTCCGGCCGCGACGGCACCGACGACAACATCAGCTGGAACTGCGGCGTCGAAGGTCCGACCGGCGATCCCGCCATTCGCGCCCTGCGCGAACGGCAGAAACGCAACTTCCTGGCCACACTCTTTCTCTCGCAAGGCGTGCCCATGCTGGTGGCCGGCGACGAAATGGGCCACACGCAAAAAGGCAACAACAACGCGTATTGCCAGGACAACGACATTAGCTGGCTCTCCTGGGACCTGCGCGACGAAGCAGGCAAGCTGTTGGAATTCACCCAAAAAGTGATTGCCGCGCGGAGGAAGCAGCCGGTGCTTCATCGACGCAAGTTCTGCCAGGGCAGAAGCGTGATCCGCGGCACCGATCTGAAGGACCTGGCCTGGTTCGATCCGAGCGGCAAGGAGATGACGGACGAAGCGTGGAGCGCGGGCTTTGTCCGCAGCATCGGCGTGCGCTGGAGCGGCGACGTGATCGACGAGGTGGACGAACGCGGCGAGCGCATCGTCGGCGATACGCTGTTGATCCTGCTCAACGCGCATCACGAGCCGATCGCGTTCAATCTGCCGGGCAACAGCCGCACGCTGGAATGGGAACGCACCATCGACACCGCACTGCCCGAGGCGGAGCCGAAGATGTTCGCCATCGGCGCGACCTACGATTTGCAGGGCCGCTCGCTCGCGCTGCTGCGGGTCGAGCGTCCGGGGGAAGAGGTTTGACATGAAGTGGCAACCCACGCTGGGCGCCCGGCCCGGTCCCGACGGGACCGCCTTCCGCGTCTGGGCGCCGGACGCGCGCGAAGTGCTCCTGGTCGTCGAGTCGCAGCCCGGCACCACCGTGAAGCTGGCCAGGAGCGACGACGGCTACTTTGCCGCCACGGTGCCGACCGTCGCTGCCGGCGACCGCTACCGCTACCGCGTGGATGGCAAGGGACCGTTCCCCGACCCGTGCTCGCGCTACCAGCCCGAAGGCGTGCATGGACCGTCGCAAGTCGTCGATCCGGGTCGGTTTGCCTGGTCCGACACGAACTGGCGCGGTGTGACGCACGATGACCTGATCATCTACGAGCTGCACATCGGCACCTTCACGTCCGCAGGCACGTTCGCGAGTGCCATCGAGCGCTTGCCGCAGCTTGCGGAACTGGGCGTCACAGCGATCGAAATCCTGCCCGTCGCCGATTTTCCCGGCCAGCGCAACTGGGGCTACGACGGCGTATCGCTCTTCGCCCCGGCTCGCTGCTACGGCTCGCCCGACGACCTGCGCCGGTTGGTGGACGCGGCGCATCGCCACGGTCTCGCGGTGCTGATGGACGTCGTCTACAACCACATCGGCCCGGACGGCAACTACCTGGGTGCGTTCAGTCCCTACTACTTCTCGCGCAAGCACAAGAACCCGTGGGGCACGAGCTTCAACTTCGACGGCAACCACGGACCGCCGGTGCGCCGCTTCTTCCTCGAGAACGCGCTGCTCTGGATCCACGAATATCACATGGACGGCCTGCGCCTGGATGCCACGCATCACATCGTCGATGACCGGCCGCGGCACTTCCTCGCGGAACTGGTGACCGAAGCCAAGGCATCGACCGCCGAACGGCCGATCACGCTCATTGCCGAGGACCCGCGCAACTGGGCGCAGATGTACGAGGCGCCGGAGAAGAAGGGCTGGGGCCTCGACGGCTGCTGGGCGGACGACTTTCATCACCTGGTACGCCGTTTTCTCAATGGCGATCGCGAAAGCTACTACGCCGACTTCAGCGACAGCCTGGCCGACCTGGCGACAGCCATCCGCCAGGGCTGGTTCTTCACGGGCCAGAAGACGAAGGCCAAGGAACCGCGCGGCACCGACCCGTCGAAGCTGCCGATGCGCACGTTCGTCGTTTGCATCCAGAACCACGACCAGGTCGGCAACCGGGCGATGGGCGAACGGCTTCACCACGAGATCGACGCGGCCGCGTACCGGGCCGCATCGGTGCTGCTCCTGACGGCACCGCACACGCCCATGCTCTTCATGGGTCAGGAATGGGGCGCCACGAGCCCATTCCAGTTCTTCACCGATCACAAGCCGGAGCTGGGCAAGATGGTGACCGAAGGCCGGCGCCGCGAGTTTCAGCACTTTTCCGCCTTTTCCGACCCCAAGAAGCGCGAGAAGATCCCCGATCCGCAGGCGCGAAGCACCTTCGAGGCAAGCAAGCTGAACTGGGATGAACGTACCCAGGCGCCGCACGCAACGCTGCTGCATCTGTATCAGAAGCTGCTGCACCTGCGCCGGACCGAGCCGGCGCTGACGTGTCGCGAGCGCGGCCACTTCGACGCACGGGCGCAAGGCGAGACAGGACTGATCGTGAAACGCGAAGCCGCGGACGGATCGGCGCTGTTGATTGCATTCCAGATGCGCGGCGCCGGCAAGATCGACCTGCACCGCGCCGGCGACGGCAAGCGCTGGGAAGTGCTGCTGACCACGGAGGACGCAGCGTTCAGCCCCGATCCGAGTCCGCCGCGGGTGGACTTGTCCGCGCCATTGATCGAGTTCACCCGGCCTGGAGCGGTGATTTTGAAAGAAGCGTGAGCAACGCCCGCCGGATGACATGCGCGGCCGGACAGAAATGTCCGGCCCACCTTCCGCCGTGGCACGGACATTTCTGTGCGCGTTTCCGGCCGGACAGAAATGTCCGGCCCACCTTCCGCCGTGGCCGTGAGAACCCTGCATCATGAACGACATCGCACCGCCCACTCCCGGACCGTTGCCCGACACGGAGACGCTGCTGGCCCGCATCCGCCAGCGGCGCCGGCTTCCCATCAGCACCTATCGCTTCCAGCTCCATCGCGGCTTCTCGTTCCGCGATGCCACGGCGGTGGTGCCGTATCTTGCCAAGCTCGGCGTGACTGATTGTTACTGCTCGCCCTACCTCCAGGCCCGCGCCGGCAGCACGCACGGCTACGACATCACCGATCACAACGCACTCAACCCCGAGCTGGGCAGCGAGGGCGATTACGACGCCTTCACCGCCAAGCTTGCCGAGCATCACCTGGGCCAGGTTCTCGACTTCGTGCCGAACCACATGGGCGTCGATCCGGTCACCAACCACTGGTGGCGCGAGGTCCTTGAAGACGGCCCGTCGTCGCCGCACGCGCGCTTCTTCGACATCGATTGGGACCCCGTCAAGCAGGAGCTGCGCGGTAAAGTCCTGCTGCCGATCCTCGGCGATCATTACGGTAAGGTCCTCGAACGCGGCGAGCTCCAGCTGGCCTTCGACGGCGGCGCCTTCGTCCTTCGCTACTTCGAGCACAACTTGCCGGTTGATCCCGGCCAGGTGCCAAGGATCCTGAAACAGCACCTCGACACGTTGAAGACCGACCTGAAGGACGATGACGCCCACTTGCAGGAGTTCCTCAGCATCCTGACGTCGCTGGAACACCTGCCGCCGTCCACCGACACGACGCCGGAGCGCGTTGCCGAGCGACAGCGCGAGAAGAAGGTGGCCCGCGATCGACTTGCACGACTGGTCGAAGGTGCTCCGCGCGTCCGGCAACACATCGACGAGGCGCTCAAGACGTTCAATGGCGAGGCTGGCAAGGCCGACAGCTTCGACCTGTTGCACGACCTGCTCGAAGTGCTGCCGTATCGCCTGGCCTACTGGCGCACGGCGATCCACGAGATCAATTATCGCCGCTTCTTCGACATCAACGAGCTGGCCGGCATCCGCATGGAAGAGCCGGCCGTCTTTGCCGCCACGCACGCGCTGATCCTGCGGTTGATCCGCCAGGGAAAGATCACCGGATTGCGGCTCGATCACCTCGACGGCCTGTTCGATCCGGCCGGCTACCTCGAAAACTTGCAAGAAGCGGTGATCCTGGAGTGGGCGACCGACGAGGGTGCGGTCACCGAGGATGCCCGGCAAGCGGTGCACGCCTGGCGCGAGGTGCAACGCCAGCGCGATCCGGGCGGCGTGGCGGAACGGCCGTTCTGGGTCGTGGCGGAGAAGATCCTGTCGGGCAACGAGGCGCTGCCTGAGTCCTGGCCGATCTTCGGCACCAGCGGCTACGACTTCATGAACGACCTGAATCGCCTCTTCGTCGATCCGCTCGGCATGAAGGCGCTCAAGAAGGCGTACACGAAGTTCACCAGCCGGGAGTTGCCCTTCGCCGAGGTCGTCTACGACGGCAAGAAGCTGATCACCGCCACCGCGATGGCCAGCGAGCTGAACGTGCTGGCCCATGCGCTCAACCGCATCTCCGAACGCGACCGCCGGCTGCGCGATTTCACGCTCGCCAGCTTGCGCCAGGCGCTGCGCGAAGTCGTCGCCTGCTTCCCGGTCTATCGCGCGTATGTCAATGCTTCGACGGCGACCGAGGCCGATCGCCACATCATCGAGGTGGCGCTGGCCCGCGCCCGCCGTCGCAATCCGGCGATGGAGGCATCGGTCTTCGAGTTCATCCGTGCCGTCCTGATGCCCCAGGCCGGCGGCGACGTGACGGAAGACGAATACCGGCGTCGCCTGCTCTTTGCCATGAAGTTCCAGCAATACACGGGACCGGTGCAAGCAAAAGGCGTCGAGGACACGGCATTCTACCGCTATAACGTGCTGGCATCGCTCAACGAGGTGGGCGGCGATCCGCAGCGCGTGGCGCTGCCAGCCCAGTTCCACGACCTGAACCGCAAACGTCGCGAAGTCTGGCCCAGCGCCATGCTTGCCACCGCCACGCACGACACCAAACGCGGCGAAGACGCCCGGGCACGCATCAATGTGCTGTCCGAGGTCCCCGTCGAGTGGCGCAAGGCGGTCGCCCGCTGGGCGCAGGCCAATGCCGGCCACCGCACCAAGGTGGATGGCGAGCCCGCGCCGGACCGTAACGACGAGTACCTCATCTACCAGGCCTTGCTCGGCGCCTGGCCTGCCGAGCCGGACGGGACCGTCCACGAGAAGGCGCCGGCCGACGTGCACCAGCGCGTGCGCGAGTACATGACCAAGGCGATCAAGGAAGCCAAGGTCCACACGAGCTGGATCAACCCGTACGAGCCATACGACAATGCGGTCGGCGCGTTCCTGGACAAGTCGCTGACCGGACCACGGGCTACCAAGTTCCTGGCGTCGTTCTTGCCTTTCCAGCAACGCATCGCCCGCACCGGCATGGTCAATTCACTGGCCCAGGTCGTCCTCAAAACCGTGGCGCCGGGAGTACCCGACATCTACCAGGGCACGGAGCTCTGGGACCTGAGCCTGGTGGACCCCGACAACCGCCGTCCGGTGGACTATGAAGCACGCCGGCGCATCCTCGACGAGCTGGAGCCAATCCTGGACGGCACCTCGAAGCCCGAAGCCGAACGCACCATGGCACTCACTGCACTGCTGGCCAACTGGCAGGACGGACGCATCAAGCTGTTCCTGACCGCCAGTGCACTGCGTCTGCGCCGCCGGTTGCCGCTCGTCTTTCAGCAAGGCGACTACCTGCCGCTGGAAGCCGAGGGCGAACGCGCGGACCATGTCGTTGCAGTGGCGCGGCGGCACGAAGCGCAGCGGGTCGTCGCCGTGGCGCCGCGATTGATTGCCCACATCGTGTCGCAAGCGCAGCCGCTGCCGATCGGGGCAGAGGTCTGGCAATCGACCTGGTTGAACCTCCCGGCGGACTTCAGCGCCGGTGCGTATCGCAATGTCTTGACCGGAGTAGCGGTACAGACCGCCGAACGGCAAGGGCGGATAGGATTTGCCGTGGCGGATGTGTTGCGGGCATGTCCGGTTGCGATGCTGGAAGCAGTTGGCAGCTAGTTCTACAACGCTACGTCCACGGGAAGGATCGGCGTCCGCGTCTGTAGCCGCAGGCTTCAGCCTGCGGAGTGGCGTCTGCCGGCCCTGCGACGCACTTCTGCAGGCTGAAGCCTACGGCTACAGACATTTATGACGAATCGTGCTTTCCAGGTAGCGTTGTAGAACTTGTTAAGGTTCGCTGTACGGATCGGTCGCACGATTGGCCGGTCCGCACAGCGGCCCTGCAACACTTACCTCGGCCATCCTGATCTTCTTGGATGACGTGGAGGTCCTGGGCGCACGCGAGCTCACGCCGGAGCGGTCAGCACGTTCATGTGGACCACGGCACCGTCGAGCATCAGTGCCGACCCCACGCTGCCATTGAACTCGGCGCGGAACTCCTGTCCTTCCCCCACCGTGGACGCTTCGCTCCAAACGGTCGCCCGAGAATCGTTCAGCACTTGTTCGACGGCTGATACATCAGCCTGCCCCTCGCCGGCCGTCCCGTCCAGGGCGTCGACAATGGACCCGGAGAGAAGCCGTTCCCAGGCCTTCTGGCAGGTGGCGGGCTTGTCGAACAGATCGACGCAGACCACTTTCCGTCCCACCGCGATCGCCACGCCCACGGCCCCTTCCGGGTACTTCAATTGCTCGCGATAGTCCGTCATCCGTTCGGCCAGGTTGTCGTAGGTGTCGCTCATCGCGGCGGTTGGCGAGGAGACGCCGAACTTGGTCTGCGTCTTCTGGACCTCCTGCCAGACGGCCCCTTGATCCGAACGGTGACTGGAATCCTCCCGCAAGGAGCGGGTCACGGACGATTTCATGGCGTAGTGGAGGCCGTGCGGTGAGCGGGTCCTGGCCGAGCCGAAATGCTTGCTGGTGTACCGCCAGCGGCCTTGCTCGACGCAACTGACCGGCACCTTGATCTTCACCTTGGCGGGGACCAGGATCGACGTGTTCAGGACGCGGTTCTGCTTCGCGCCACGCAGTTCCTCGCCTTCCAGGAACAGGACGCGGCAGTCGCCGGTGTTCTCGACCAGCAGTTCCGGCACCGAGCCGGACTCGCCGACTTCTTGCACGGCGAGCGTGGAAGCGGCGATTGCTTCGTCGGCAAGCTGGTAGTCGGCGGGTTTGATGGCTTCGACGTGCAACGGGAAGATCGTGAGCGAGTTACACGTGAGCGGTTGACCGACGTGAAGCGGCGGAAGTTGAAACGACATGGACGTGCCCTCCAGAGATGGGACCCGATCAGAAAGACACCGATGTGCCGTGCCAGGTTCATCCGGCAGCGTGGGCCGGCGACAATAAAATGTTGAAGGTGCTTCCGACGAGAGGACGAATCCGCGTCGCAGGCTCACTTCTTGTCGAGCCGCAGCAGTGCGCCCTGCGCGTCCTGGGTTACCAGCGACCAGTCGCCGCCACGGGCAAGCTTTTCCAGGACTTGCCGGGCTTCACGGGAGCCGATGAGTTCCAGCACGCGGATCGCCCGCAGGCTGCGCAGCTCATCGGCGGTGATTTCGATGGCGCCCTTCTCCAGCCGAACCAGGAGCGCCTCGATCCGTCGCTGCGTTTCCAGCGACGGCTTGTCGGCCAGCGCTCGTTGCAGGGCCGGTTCGACGAGCTCGCCCAGTTTCTCCAACTCATTCGTCGCCAGTTGCCGGATCTGGAACTGGGCGCCGTCCAGGTCAGCGATCAACTGCTCGATGCGCTTGCGGTCCAGGTCCGGCACTGGCTTCACGCGCTCGCCCAGGAATGCGACCGACTTTTCCGGCACCGCGGTCATGGCTTCGATGGCGCGCTGGGCACGCAGTACGTCGCGCTGGCTCAAATCGTTCCAGGGGCCGTCCAGCCCGGCAGCAGGCGCGACGGGGCGCTCCGCTTCGAAGCGGACGTCCCATACCAGGGCCGTCGTGTCGGCGCTGCCGCTGACAAGACGGGTGCCGTCGGCATTGAACGCCAGGCAGTTCACCTGGCCGCCGTGCTTCTGTAGTGTGCGTACCAGTGATCCCGTGGGGATCTCCCAGAGGTGAACGGAGCAATCGAGGCCGGCCGTCGCCAGGAAACGGCCATCCGGAGTGAAGGCGGCGACGTTGACGCCGTGGGTCGAGGAATCGAGCGTCGCGACCGTACGGCCCGACGATGCCATGCGCATGAAGACGGTGCCGTCCGCCGCCATCGTGACCAGCAGCCGGCCGTCGGGCGAGACCGCGAGGATGTGATTGCGCGGCCGGGAGAGCGTTTGCGAGAAGAGGGACTGCGCCGTTGCCAGGTCCCACACATACCAGGCGCCGTCGCTGGCCGACGTCAGCGTCTTGCCGTCGCGGCTGATCACCAGTGCGGTGATCGTGCCCTGGCGTCCGTTCAGGGGCTTCTTCGCCGTGCCGTCGGCGACGTTCCAGGTCCGGATGGCGTGGTCCCCTCCGGCCGAGATCAGCGTGCGCCCGTCGGCCGTGAAGGTAAGGTGGCTAACGGCGTCCTCGTGGCCTTTCAGCACGCGGAGCAGTTTACCCGTGGCGGACTGCCACAGGGCGATGGTCTTGTCGCTGCTCCCGGAGGCAAGGAGGTTCCCGTCGGGCGACACGGCCAGTGCCGTCACACCTCCGGTGTGTTCCGTCAATGTGCGCAACAGTCGCCCGGTGGCGGGGTCCCACTGGTGCACGACCTGTTCCGGTCCGCCCGAGGCGAGCGTCTTGCCGTCCCTCGCCCAGGCGAGGACGCGAATGGGTTCAACATGGCCGCCCAAGGTGCGCTGGCTGCGTCCGGTGCCCATGTCCCAGATGCGGACCTGGCCATCAACGCCGCACGACACGCCGGTCTTCCCATCGGGCGTCAAGGCCACGCCGCGCACGGCCTGGTTGTGCGCTTTGATGGTTCGAAGCGACGTTGCGTCGGCCACGTTCCAGAGGATGACCGTGGCATCCCAGCTGCCCGTCGCCAGCAGCTTGCCGTCGCGGGAGAATGCCAGGCAGGCGACATAGTCCGTGTGCGCCGCGACCTTGTGCAGCGTCTTGCCGCTGGCCGCGTCCCACAGGCGCAGTTCGCCGACGCTTGCCGATGCCAGCATTTTCCCGCCACGCTCGAACGCCACGGACGACACTTCTTCCGCGTGACCTTCGAGGGTGCGCAACACCTTTCCCGCGGCGATGTCCCACAGGTGAATCGTTTTGTCCCGGCTGCCGGTGGCGAGCGTGCCATCGGACGCGAACGCCAGGCAGGTGACGAAATCCTTGTGCCCTTCCAGCGTGCGCAGGTGTTTGCCGGCCGCGGGATCCCAGAGGCGGACTTTCAAATCCATGCTGGAAGACGCCAGGATCTTGCCGTCGGGAGTAAAGGCGACGCCGGTGACGTCGCCCTCGTGGCCCTCCATCCGGTGCAAAAGCTTGCCGGCCGATGGGTCCCAGATGCGGACGTCCCAATCGCCGCTGCACGAGGCGAGCTGCTTGCCGTCGGGCGAAAACGCGAGGCTGGAAACCTTGAACGTGTGTCCGCAGAGCGTGTGCAGCTCCTGTCCCGTCGTCAGGTCCCAGAGGCTGATGGCACGCGGGTCCCGACCGCTGGCGGCCAGGACCTTGCCATCGGGCGACAAGGCCAGGCAAGCGACGCCGCTGGCTTCGCTGGAGCGCAGCGTGCCCAGGCGAGCCAGTGCGCCTGACGGCAGCGGGTCGCCGTAGCGATCGGCGCGTTCGCGGGACTTGGGAGCCGGCTCATCGTCCGCTCGTGCAACGAGCAGGGCAAGGCAGATCAACAGCAGGGAAGCGATTCGCTGGGGCATCGTGCCGCTCCCGAATGGAATGGAGGTTTGCGGCAGAGGAAAGGAACAGATTCCACCTTACTTGGCGGGTCGGGGTTTGTCCAGAAGTTGGGATTTTCGCTGTTGCGATCACAATTGGGGTGCGTATCACACGAGGAATAATGTCGTTGCTTAGATTCAGCGGGGGAGCGGGGAGCGAAGGGGAGTTCGGGCGCGGGCGCGGGCTCGAAAACGGGCCTCCGTTCGTGCCCGAGCCTGAACCCGCGCCCGAGCCCGATTCTGATTTCCCTGCTACTGGGCGAACGGCTGCGCTCCAGGAATGCCCGATTTCCCTGCCGGTTTGCTTGTATCCAGCCAGGGCACCGCTTACAATTCGCCCGATTTGGATGAATCCGCGAGGGGTCGGAATTACCCGTCGCCCAAGACGGGAAGCCCTTCGCGACATTTCGCTGTCGTGCGAGGAGAATCATGAAGATCACGAAGAGAACGCTGCTCGTTTGCCTTGCGGGCTACCTGAGCGTCGCGCTGCTCTTGAACACGCCGGCCGCAGCCGACGACAAGAACAAGGACGAGAAGAAGCCCGAGCCGCAGCCAGCGATCAGCATGGCCGCCATGGCGACCCAGCTCGCGCTGGAAGGCCAGAAGCGGAAATCGCCCACGCTCATGCTGGCCGCGGTCGAGTTGCTTGGCCCCCTCAAGGAAGGCGCCGGCAAGGTGAAGGACGTGACGAGCAAGACCGAAGGGATGGCAGCCAAAAGCGACAAGCAGGCCCTCAAGCTGAACGTCACTGACTGGATCGACCTGGCCAAGGAATACGCCAAGAACGACAAGGAATTGAGCGCGTTCCTCGAGAAGAAGATCGAAGAGCTGTCGAAGCGCGGCCTGATCTACAACCAGGGCAAGGACAAGACCAGCCTCGACGTCAAGGGCACGACCTACAAGGTCATCAGCAGCGGCGTGATCGCCCCGAATCAAGTCCTGACGCTCAGCAACGTCATCTTCGAGGGGAACAAGCCCGCGGTCATCGCCGTCATCGGCGACGGCGACGGCGACCTGGACCTGTACGTCTACCGCGGCAACGGTACCGACAACCTGATCGGCAAGGACACCGGACCGTCGAGCATTGCGGTCATCTCCTGGTTCCAGGGGGCGGAAGGGCCGATCACGGTCAAGGTACCGAATGTTGGGAAGGTGGCGGAGAGGTACGTTGTGCTGGCGAACTGGTGATTTTCTCGTTTGTTCAAATGACGAATGCCGAAGCTCGAATGACGAATCAATGACGAATATCCAATGAATGACCAAGTGACGATACGGCGTTCCGTTTATGGGGCTTCGTCATTGGGAATTGATTCGTCATTCGAGCTTCGGCATTCGTCATTTCTCCCTGCTTGAGACCTAGCTCTTCTCCGCCAGCAATCCCACCGCGGTCTTCAGCCCATGATCGCCTTCGAAGAAGCGGTGGGCCAGGTTTTCCATCAGCGTCAGGAACTCCAGCAGGTCGTTGACGCGGCGAATCCGCTGCTGGGTGCTCGGTTCGGCTTTCTCATCCCCGAGGCCGTCGGCGCTGAGCTCGTCGCGGCAGCGGCGCAGCGTGCTCAGGATCGGGTCGATCTCGCGCCGCTTGCGCTGGCTGGCGACGAGCGTGAACATCTCCCACACGTCGCTGAGCGATTCGTAATAATCGCGCCGGTCGCCGCGTTTGTGGACGCGGCGTACCAGGCCCCACTCGACGAGCTTGCTCAGGTTCATGCTCACGTTGCCGCGCGAGATCGCCAGGCGGGCCATGATGTCGTCCATCGACAGGGCCGCACCGGTGATGTAGAGCACGCCGTGAATCCGCGCCATGGTCGGGCTGATGCCCCACAGCGAGCTCATCGTGTCCCACAGGTCCACAAAACGATCTTCGACTTCCTGGAGGCGGCGGGCGGCCTCGGCTTTGCGAGTTTTCATAGTTTTTACACCTTTCAGGAACCTATGAAATTCTAGCTCGCCCCGCCTGCCGGTTCAAGCGAGCCACCCCGTCTTGCCTGATTTCGGCGAGATGGGTACATTTCACGCGATGGCCATTCCCCTGCGCATCAAGATCTGTGGCGTGACCTCGGTCGAGGACGCGTGCCTGGCTGCGAAGCTGGGCGCGGACGCCATCGGCTTGAACTTCAGCGAGCAATCGCCGCGCCGGACCGATCTCGACACGGCACGTGCCATCATGGCCGCGCTGCCGCCATTCGTTGACAGCGTCGGTGTCTTCACGGACGCCGCGGTGCTTGGCGACCTGTTCATGAAGCTTGGAGTCAGGGGCCTTCAGTGGCATGGCGAACTGGAGGAACTCCCCGAGTTCACTCCAGGCGTGATGATGATGTACCGGTTGATCGTCGCCTTCCGCATCCGCGACCGCCAGACGTTGACGGAAGCCGATGCATGGTTGAAGGCGCGACGCGCCTGGGCGCTGCCTGCCGCCATCCTGATTGATGGCTACAAGGAGGGCGTTCGGGGCGGCACCGGCACACCTCCGCCGTGGCCGCTGCTTGCGGGTTATCCGTCTCCCGCGCCCCTGATCCTCGCCGGCGGGCTGACGCCGGACAACGTCGCCAACGCGGTGCGCATCGTGCGGCCGTATGCCGTCGACGTTGCCAGCGGCGTCGAGAGCAGCCCGGGCAAGAAGGATGCCGACAAGATGCGCCGCTTCATCGAGAATGCGCGACAAGCGGCCAGTGAACTGAAGGCGTGATGGAACACGCTGTCCCGTGAAAAAGGAGTTTCGCTCATGAGGATCGCTCTTCCCGCATTCATCGTCGCATGCACCAACCAATTCCAGCATGTCCTCCCAGGACAAAGCCAACGAACGCGCGAAAAACGCCCTCGCCGCCATCGGCCAGTGATGACTGTTCACCGTTCCCGGTTAAATCAGTAGAATTGTGTGCGAATGGATCGAGAACCCAAACCCGGAGACTGCAGACCATGGCAACCGGAGTGAAGAACGCGCCCGCCGCCAAGGCTTCCAAGGCCGCCCAGGATTTCGTGGTGGCCGACCTGTCGCTGGCCGACTGGGGCCGCAGGGAGATCACCATCGCCGAGCACGAGATGCCCGGCCTCATGGCGATCCGCAAGAAGTATGCACCCAGCCAGCCCCTCAAAGGCGCGCGCGTGGCCGGCAGCTTGCACATGACCATCCAAACGGCCGTACTCATCGAGACGCTCCAAGCACTGGGTGCCGAGGTACGCTGGGCGAGCTGCAATATCTACTCGACGCAGGATCATGCCGCGGCCGCGATTGCAGCGGCGCAGACTCCCGTGTTCGCCAAGAAGGGCGAGACGCTCGAGGAATACTGGGACTACACGCACCGCATCCTCCAGTGGCACGACGGCGGCACGCCGAACCTGATCCTCGACGACGGCGGCGACGCCACGCTGCTGATCCACGTCGGCTGCGATGCCGAGAAGAACGCGAAGGTCCTCGACGCCACGCCGGAATCCGAAGAGGAAGCCGTCGTCTTCGCGTCGATCAAGAAGACGCTGCAGGACCGGCCGAACTTCTACAGCAACCTTGCCAAGAACATCGTCGGCGTCAGCGAGGAGACGACCACCGGCGTCAAGCGGCTCTACAAGTTCGCGGCCGAGGGCAAGCTGCGCTTCCCGGCCATCAACGTCAACGACTCGGTGACCAAGAGCAAGTTCGACAACATCTATGGTTGCCGGGAGAGCCTGATCGACGGCATCAAGCGCGCCACCGACGTGATGATCAGCGGCAAGAAGGTCGTGGTCTGCGGCTACGGCGACGTCGGCAAGGGGTGCGCCCAGGCGTTCCAGGGCTCCGGCGCCGTTGTCTACGTCACCGAGATCGACCCGATCTGCGCGCTGCAGGCGTGCATGGAAGGTTTCCAGGTCGTCACGATGGATGACGCCTGCAAGTTCGCCGACATCTTCGTGACGGCGACCGGCAACGTCGACGTCATCACGCGCAAGCACATGGACCAGATGAAGCACAACGCCATCGTGTGCAACATCGGCCACTTCGACAGCGAGATCCAGATTGCCGGCCTGTCCGACCTCAAGTGGGAAGAGATCAAGCCGCAGGTCGATCACGTCATCTGGGGCGACGGCAAGCGCATCATCGTGCTCGCCAAGGGCCGCCTGGTGAACCTCGGCTGTGCCACCGGACATCCGAGCTTCGTGATGAGCAACTCGTTTAGCAACCAGACGCTCGCGCAGATCAAGCTCTGGCAGGACCACAAGAGCATGGAAAAGAAGGTCTACCTGCTGCCCAAGGAGCTCGACGAGGAAGTGGCTCGCCTGCACCTGGACCAGCTCGGCGCCAAGCTGACCAAGTTGTCGCCAAAGCAGTCGCAGTACCTCGGCCTCAGCGCGGATGGGCCGTTCAAGCCGGAGAGCTATCGGTATTGATGCGTTTCTCGGTGCATCGCAAAGCCGCGAGTCCGCAGTGAGAGCATCGTTGCTCTTGCCGTGGACTCGCGGCTTTTTCCTCGTCGCCGGGCTCTGCTGTAGTGGAAGTCGCCAGACTTCCGTGCGACAGGGATCGTGATCGGAACTCTGGCGAGTTCCGCTACAGGAAGGGCGTCGCGGCCCGACGTCCACCTCTGCGACCCAAGCGCTTGCTGCGTTCTCTTCCGCGAAGCTGGAGCTTCGCGGCCAGTCATTCCCAAGCCGGAAAGCCTGAGAACGAATCGCCAAACGGGCTGTCGCGCGCCGTGTAGCGGAAGTCGCTAGACTTCCGTGCGACACGATCCTTTGTTCGGAACTCTGGCGAGTTCCGCTACAGGACATGAAACCGCTACAGGACATGAAACGCGCCGTGGAGCGAAAGTCGCCAGACTTCCGTGCGACAGGATCCGGTTCGGAACTCTGGCGAGTTCCGCTACGTACCCAAGCCGGAGCCTGGCTTGGCGCTTTGCCGAAAAAGCCCGTTATATCCGCCCCGCAACCATCGCTTATGTACAATGAACAGTGTGCCGACGGCGCAGTTTGCCACGCCGGCGCGGGTTTTCGGGGCGTCAGACGCCATTTTTCTGGTGCGGTCTCTGCCGCGACGATAATCTTGAGGCGAAATGGCGATGAAGCTCAACCGATTGCGCACCCTGGGAGCAGGCAACGTGAAAAAGATCGCAATCATTCCGACGCTGCTGACGCTGGGGAACGCCGTCTGCGGTTTCGCGGCCATCGCCTACGCCAGCAAGATTGGTCTGAAGGACACGCCGCCGGAACTCGACAGTCAATACTTCTACCTGGCGGGCTGGCTCATTGTCGCCGCGATGGTGTTCGATTCCCTGGATGGCTACGCCGCCCGGTTGTCGCGGACAGCAAGCAAATTCGGCATGGAACTGGACAGCTTGTGCGATGCCATCAGCTTTGGCGTGGCGCCCGCTTTCATCCTCTTGCGCATGGGCCCGGGCTGGGATCGGCCGCTGTTGCACCAGACGCTCGCCGTCATTGCCAGCCTGTACATGGTCTGTGCCATCATGCGGCTGGCGCGCTATAACGTCGAAAGCCAGGCCGATGCGACCAGCACGCGACGATTCAAGGGACTTCCTTCGCCGGCGGCAGCGGGTTGCATTGCCGCACTTGCCGTTCTGCGCGGTGGTTTGCCGGACTCGCTTTCGCATTATGACACAGGCCTCGTTCCCGTCGTCGAAGTGTGGGCGACCCTGGGCGCACTGGCGGTGGGCTTGCTCATGGTATCGCAGGTGCCCTACCCGCACATGACCAAGCAACTGCTGCGGGGAAAGCGCCACTTCAATCACCTGATCCAGCTGGTGCTGGCGGGATTTGTCATCTTCATGCTGCGGGAGCTGGCGTTGATCGTCATCTTCTGGGGGTATGTCCTCGCCGGCGTTGTCCAGGTGGTGTTGCAGCAGGCTCGCCGCACCAAAGCGATCCCCGCTCCGACGCTGGAAGAAACAGAGCCGCGGTGAGCCGCGATCCCCTTGAAGTCACTTCAACCCAGGCCCGGTCCTCATGAGACCGGGCCTGTGGTTTTTGATAGAATGCCTACCATGTTCACCGGTTTGGTCGAAGCACTGGGCACCGTCCTTCACGTCGAGCCCGATGGCGCCGGCCGGCACCTCTTCGTTTCAGAGCCGGCCATCGTACCCCAGTTGAGCATCGGCGACAGCGTGGCAATCAACGGCGCCTGTCTGACCGTCGTGGAACGCGACGGCGACGTGTGTCGATTTCAGGCTGGCCCCGAAACGCTGAAACGCACCAACCTGGGCGAACTCACCGCAAACCAGCGTGTCAATCTGGAACGCGCCATGCGGATGAGCGATCGCCTCGGCGGACATCTCGTTCAAGGGCACATCGACGGTCTGGGACGCGTTCTCGAACGCATCCGGCAGGGCGAGTGGGAAACGGTATGGTTTTCTTGCCCGCCGGAACTGGGTCGGCAAATGGTGTCGAAAGGATCGGTCGCGGTCGATGGCGTCAGCCTGACGCTGGTGGACGTGGCGGCGGAGCGATTCAGCGTGGCCTTGATTCCGCATACCCTGGCCGCGACCACGCTCGGATTGCGGCCGCCGGGAGCGACGGTCAACCTGGAGACGGATTTGATCGCCAAGTACGTGCAAAAAGGCCTTCAAGCGATGCTGGGGCCTTGACCCGCAGGATGCCTCGCTTGCGCTTCGGGTTGATGTCGGATTAGAGCGTGCGACGCTTGAATTGATGAAGCGGATCAACGAAAGAGCAAAATGAATCGTATGCACCGCGCACCCCGCCAGACGATGTCTTACCTGCGCAACCTCATGGAGGAGCGCGGCATCAAGCCCAAGAACAAGCTGGGCCAGAATTTCCTCATCGACCTGAACCTGATCGACCTGCTGTTGCGCACGGCGGAGTTGTCCAGGGGCGACCTGGCCGTTGAGGTCGGTTGCGGCACCGGGAGCCTGACCGCACGCCTGGCGGAAGAGGCCGGCGCGGTCCTGGCGGTCGAGATCGACGCGGACTTTTACGCGCTCGCCTGCGAAACCGTGGATGAACGCCCCAACGTGCAGATCATCCATACCGACGTGTTGAAGAACAAGAATGAACTCCACCCGAAAGTGCTCCGCACCCTGGAAGAGATGCGTCGCACGGCCAACTGCGAATACTTGAAGCTCGTGGCCAACCTGCCTTACGCGGTGGCGACACCGGTGATCACGAACTTCCTGCTGACGGACCTGCCGTTCGAACGCATGGTCGTGACCGTGCAGCTGGAAATCGCCGAACGAATGATTGCCCAGCCCAGCACCAAACCCTACGGTTCGCTCGCGGTCCTGGTCCAGAGCCTGGCGGACGTGGAACTGGTGCGGCAACTGTCCCCGGCCGTCTTCTGGCCCCGGCCGCAGGTGTCGTCCGCGATCATCCGCATTCGCCCCAATGCGGAGAAGCGGGCGCACGTGGGCGACGTGATCAAGTTCCGCACCTTCCTGCGCGACCTGTATACGCACCGACGTAAGAACCTGCGCGGCGCCTTGAGTGCGTTGCCGAGTGGACGGGTCGCCAAGGATGAAGTCGATCGGAAACTGCTAGAGCTGGGTCTGGACGGCACCTGCCGCGCCGAGACGCTTGACCGGGAGCAGCACCTGCGGCTCAGCGCTGCGTTTGGTTGAGAAGCATTTGTTAGCCCGACGCGCAAGCGAGGGATAGTTCATCCCTCGCTTGCGCGTCGGGCTAACGGCCGCGAACAAATCACGACCGCACGCCAAAATAGAACGCAATAACCCCGCTCAGGATGGACTGCCATTTGGGCAAATCCATGGGGTTCTCGGTGTTTGGCACGATGACGAGTTGATAGACCACTTCCGCCGTCAGCCCCAGCACGGCCAAAACCGACACCCACGCGAGCACGTCCTGGTACCATGCCGGCATGCCGTTCGGTCCGGCGAGGATCATGTGCATCAACGAGTTGAACACAATACCCACGAAGAACGCGCCGAAGATGATGAAGGGCAGGAAAGGCTGCTCGTTCACGTCGTTCAGGCGGAGCTTCTCAAAGAAGTCGTGGTCCTTGTAGAAACCCAAGCCAATGACGGCGATGAAACCGACGATCAGCAGGAATCGAATCGATCCGCGTGGCAGGTACAGTGGATGCCGTTCGCCACTTCCCTTGGGCGTCGTGCTGCGATGGCTGAAATAACTGCCGATGATGAGAAACGTCAAGTAGTACAGGTAGAGCGGGATGCCGCCGCCCTTCTCGACCGACATCACCTTCTCGGGCGGCATCAGCAGCAAGGCCCAGAGGGTCCCGATCACCATGATGGTGAGCAAGGCGCGCACGCTGCCTTGCGGCAGCCCGAGGGGATGGCGCGTTCGTACCGGAATCGTGCTGCCGAACGCGGGAGCCGCGCCGGCCGCAGCGGGTTGACCAAACGTGAAGGGATCACCGGCCATGACAAACCTCGTGGAAGATGGGTTCTCTCACAGGCGCTCACGCCCATGTTCGAGTTCGGGCTGGACTCCCACTATACTTCGTATTTCAGCACGCCGTATTGGCAGTCCCCCCGGGTGGAAGGACAGCATATGGATACGATTGTGCAACGGGCCACACGAAAACGACTCCTGACTCATGATGTTCACGATATCGATGCGCGGTATTTTCGCCGGCCCTTGCCCTTGACGCCAGGGGCTGTGGACTTATCATAGACGTTTTCGTTTGCAGCCGAAGAGCGAGGCAGAAACCGTCATGTCGACGTACATGGCCCAAAAGGGCAAATTCGAGCAGCGCTGGTTCGTCATCGACGCGACGGACCAGGTCGTCGGCCGGCTCGCCGTCCAGATCGCGACCGTCCTGCGCGGCAAGCATCGGCCCCAGTACACGCCGCACGTCGATACGGGCGAGTTCGTGGTCGTCATCAATGCGAGCAAGCTGAAGCTGACCGGCAACAAGCTGGAGACGAAGACGTACCAATCCTACAGCCATTACCCCGGCGGTCTCCGCCGCGTGCGGGCTCGCGACCTGATGGTCACCAATCCCGAACGCATCCTGGAAGAAGCCGTCAAGCGCATGGTGCCGCGCAACCGCATGGGCCGGCAACAGATGACCAAGCTGAAAATCTACGCGGGCGATTCGCATCCGCACCAGGCCCAGATGCCGGTGGAATTCAAGGTCAAGTCCTCGATCGGGGAGTAAGCCAACGTGGCCGAGACGAAAACGAAGAAGGTTTACCATCTGGGCACCGGACGCCGCAAGACGTCGGTCGCTCGTGTGCGTCTGGTTGAAGGCACCGGCAAGATCAGCATCAACGGTCGCTCGCTGGAGGATTACTTCACCGAGGACAAGGACCGTGCCGCGGTCGTCGGCCCGCTGGAACTGGCGGAGATGCGCAACCGGCTCGATGCGATCATCACCGTTCGCGGCGGCGGCATCACCGGCCAGGCCGGCGCGATCTGCCAGGGTGTGGCCCGTGCCATCAAGGAAATGTTCGGTTTGAACGAAGCGCCGCCTGAAGGCGAGGCGCCGACGGAAGGCCCCGGCGGCATCGCCAAGAAGCTGCGCGATTCCGGCTACCTGACCCGCGACGGCCGCATGAAGGAACGTAAGAAATACGGCCGCAAGGGCGCCCGCAAGGCGTTCCAGTTCTCCAAGCGCTAAACCAACTCTGCACTCACAAGCCCGGCTCACTTTGAGCCGGGCTTTTTTCATGGCCATCGTTCCAGGCGCTGCACCAGCGCCGCCAGCCGTCTCGCCACCGCATCACGATTCTCGTAGTGCCGACCGTCGCGATAGAGCCAGCGTAACCAGTTGGCCGCTCCGAGCAGCGTCCCCGTTTCGTCGAGGACGCCGACGAGGCTCTGCTCTTGCGGCGTCAGCGGTCGAATCGTGGAGTAGGCGGCAAGTCCATGATGACGCTGCGCGGCGTCATCGCCGACCAAGCTGCCGAGCATGCGCGCCAGATCGACCGCCGCATGATCCACCTTGACGCTGCCGTAATCGACGAGGCCAGTGAGTGCATCCCCCTCGAAGAGGACGTGATCGGACCAGACGTCGCACAGGCATGGCGACAGCGGCAGCGCTTGATCGACCCACGGCGCCAGGACGCGCGGAATTCGCCCCACCTGTTCCTGCAACGCAGTCCAGGCGCGCGCGGCCCAGGGAGCGACGGGATCGGTGCTCGCGTCCAGGGTCGGCCGCCAGCCGGAGCGCACCAGCTGTTGCCATTGCCGCACGCGTTCAAGCCGTCGAGCCACCGCGGGACAAGGACCGACACGGAATTCCAGGGACACCCAAGCGGCATGCAGTCGTGCCAGTGCCGTGCAGGCGGCAGTCAAGCGCGTGGTCGTTGGCCGTTTGTGAAAGTCCGCGCATCCGGCAAGCCACGATGTGGCGTCCCACAGGCGATCGGCGTGCTCGACGTGCGTGACGCCTTCGCGGACGGGCAGCAGCGCGGGGACGAAGAGCAATCCAGCGGCCCTTGCCGCCGTCATCAAACGGTGAATCCAGTGCAGACGCTCGCGATCCGGGTCGCTCGGGGGCCAGGCGCGTAGACAGAAGTTTCCGCTGGAAGTTTCCACGCGCCAAAGCGAGGCACCGCTGAATCCGCCAAGATTGCCCAGACGGATGGCTCGCCCGTTGCGAAGGACGGGATAGCAGGAAAGGACGGCTCGAGCGTTTAATTCGTGCCGTGCACCGGACATCAGCGTTCCAACTCACGAACGACACGGAAGCCGACGGAGTAAGTGTCTTGCGTCGGCATAGCGATACTGGGCGCGACGGATTTCGCGAGGGTTTCAAAAGTCAGGGGCGTCTGGTCGTTGAAACTGGCGCCGCGCAGCGTCAGGAACTCTACCGTGGCCAGACTCTTGGACTCGGTTCGGTCGCTGGTCCTGGTTCCAAGTTCTGCATCGCTGCCCGTCCATTCGAGGCCGTTGGCTGACATATGCCTGGCACCACACCAGGAAATGTCGGTGGTGGGCGCGTCCAGCGGCAGCAACTTGCCGTCAAGGCCCAGGTCATCCAGTTTGAAGGACTTGCCAAATGGGCCGATACCAACTCCCTTTTCGAAGCAGCCGGCAGCCTTGTCCCACTGCTTCGGTGTTGGCAGAAGCCCTCCCAACCATTGGGCGCATCGATCGGCGTCTACGGCGACCACACCCAGTATGGGGTTCTTGGCGTCTTTGTTCTGCTTCCGGTCGACCTCGTAGGTCTTCCACTTCTCGCTCGCCAGGTTCGTACCCGGCTGCGACTCGTATGCACGGAACAAGTCGACCCAGACCTTGTCTTCCATGATGTAGAAGGTCGCCGGATCCTTGTCCTGTGTCCTCCTCACCAGCACAAAGGGCACGTGAATTCTCTTGTCCTTCGCGTCGCGCACCACTTCGAGACGATCGTAGTCGACGCGGTTTGTCGAGTGTTCCACCAAACGCGCGCCTTCCGGTTTGTGCCAGTCTTTCCACGGCCGGAGCGGCGGCTCGATGTTCAGGTCGAGCACCGTTTCCGATGTGACGTCGACACCGGTTGCCCGCACCGTGACGCGCTGGTCACGCCCGGGCGTCGCGTCGGGAGCGGCAAGAACCTTGACTTCGACGAACTGCTTGCCGGCGGCAATGGTCTCTGGCAGGATCAAGCAATTTGCCGGAACATTCTCGAAGGCGACCGCGACATCGCCATCGAAGCCGTTGCGCTTGATCAGCAAGCGCACGGTCTTCGCCTCGCCGGCACGCAGCGAAAGGCTGCCGGGCTCGATCAACTGCAGCAACGGCTGATCCTGAATCGACGGCTGCCGCGGCAAGAAATGCCACGCCACAATGCCACCGGCCATAAGCAACAGTAGTAATGCAGCGATCTTTAGCCCGCGTGCAAGACGCGCCCCGGGGACCGGCGTTTCAATCGCGGACGGCAGCTCCTCGGTGGCGGAGTTGCCGCCGGAGAACACGCGGTTGGTCCGTCCGTCAGGCGCCTCCGAGCGCGGCATCTCGATCGTCTCGGAGAGGCGGGCAACGGGCCGGCGCAGGGCGGAATGGCCGAGCTCCTCGGCCAGGGCTTCTTCCGTGGCGCGCATGAACTCGCTGCAGCTGGCGAACCGCTCGGCCGGGTTCTTGGCCAGGGCCTTGCGCAACACCTCTTGCTCGGCCGCCGGCAGACCGTCGAGCTTTGGATCGGTCTCCAGATGGTCCAGCATCAGGCCGTGCAGGTCGCGACTTTCGAAAGGCCAGTGCCCCAGGCGTTGCTCGGCGTAGGCAAAAGCCAGGCTGTACTGGTCGCTGTGCGGGCTGACTTTTCGCTTCCAGACCTCCGGCGCCATGTACGCCGGCGTGCCCGATCCGCTCGCCGAAAGAAGGGCCCGCTGACTTTCCAGCAAGAGTGCCAGGCCGAAGTCCGCGACTTTCGCGTGTCCGTTGGCGATCAGGATATTCTGCGGCTTGATGTCGCGATGCAGGACGTTCTGGCTGTGCATGTAGTCGAGGGCTTCGGCAGCCTCGCGGAAGTAGCGCACCGTTTCGGGCATCGGAATGGTCGGCTTGCCCTGGCGCTGGCACTCCTTCATGCGGTCGCGGAGGGTGCCTTCGGCGAGCTCCATCACCACGTACAGGTAGTTGTCGACCAGGAAGTAGGCGTGGTTCTGCAGGAGGAAAATGTGGTTGAGCGCCTTCATCTGGTTGAGCGAGTGCAGCTCGCGCTGGGCCTGGACGTCGTCCAGCGGCCGCATGATGCGCTTGATGGCGACCCGGAACCCGCCCGGCGCCTCGCCCTGCCAGACTTCCGCGAAGCTGCCGCTGCCCAGACGTTGGAGGAGCTTGTAGCCGTGCAGACCGCTGCTGGTGTCCACCTGCTTCGCGGGCACCGGAGCAACGAACGGCGGCGCGCCGGGGGTAACGGCAACGTCCACCGTACCCGTGCCGCTGCGATCCAGGGAGGCGCCCGGCGTGACGGAGAAGTCGGCGGTGCGTCCAACCGACGCGGCGGGCGTGCCAACGATGGCGGGAGCACCCGTTCGGGTGGACAGCGGCGCCGCTCTCGTGGTCCCGAGATGCAGTAATTCCTTGAACTGCGCGAACTGCTTGGGGAAACGCTGCTCATAACTCTCGGGGAGCGGACGCTCTCCCATCGATTCTCGGACGCGGTATTCCTCGTAGATCAACCAGGAAGGGACATCGGCGTGGCTTCCCAATTCGGGAAAGCGTTTCAGGTAGGTCTCCAGCTGGTACTTCTGGCCCCGCTGCCAGCGGATGCCGAGGTCTTCGCGGATGATGGCAAAAAACGCGGCCCGCCGCAATGGATCGCCGACGGGCGGCAGAAATGTAACCAGTTCCACGGAACCCGCTTGTGCCGCTTCGCGAAAACGACGAGCCATCTCCCGGATGCGAGTCTCCTGGTCCGGTGACGTCTGCCGAGATTGGGACGACGAGCCATCCACGCGTATTCTCTCTCCGTACTGGTGGCGCAGCGTGAATCTGCCCCTTCGCGAAGAACCACCTGTCACCTTATCTTGCATGTGAAACCCCGGCAAGCACGATTGAATGGTTCGGTCCTTCGTCACAGTCGGCTCGTACCCTAGAATAAGAGTTGTCCGAAGGAGTCAGACCGCCCATGCGGAATGTCGAATGATGAAGTCCGAATGACGAATCAAGGACCAATGACCCAAGCTCCAATGACAGGAGTGATTAGCCATTGGTCATGGGGATTTGGACATTGATTCGTCATTCGGGCTTCGTCATTCGTCCTTCCCCACGGCGCCTGACTTCTCTGCGGAAAACGCGAGCTGTTCCGTCCCTGCGGTGGGGAAAACTCATGAGCCGGCACGTCTCTGGCACGCTTCTGGCCTTGATCGTCGGCATTGGCGCGGTCACGCGAGCGGACGACCCTGCGCCCGCCGGCCTGGATCGGGAGCCGGTCCTGCGCGTGAATGCCGGGGGCCCCACGGCTTACGTCACCAGCCTGGCCTTCCGGGACGATCAGACGCTCTACGCCGGTGGTCTGGATAAGCTGTTGCACGTCTGGGCCCTCAACAAGGACAAACAATTCGTCCCGGGTAATAACGGATTCCGCGTGCCGATCGGACCAGGAATCGACGGCGCCATCAATGCGGCCGCGGTTTCACCCGACGGGACCTATATCGCCCTGGGCGGTCGCGGCCTGATGCGGGGCGTGGCCGGGTTCCGCCATTCCGGCATCTGGGTGCCGACGCTTCGTGCTGTGTCCGCGCCGATGTGGCAGGACCAGGGCACCATTCACGTCTTCGACACGCGAACCGGCAACGTCCAGCTGCTGCGCGGGCACCGCGGCCAGGTGTCCGCCTTGGCATTCGCTCCCGCACGAAAGGGCAAGCCACCCCTGCTCGTCTCGGCGGCGCGCGAATATCAGGAACCGAAGTTCACCGGTGTCGTCCGTCTATGGGACGTCAGCAAGGGCACAGAAGTGGATCAGGTGGCGGACCTCCCCGACCTGACCGCGTCGGACCGCGTCCGCTGGGCCCGCCTCGCGGTCGAACACACCGGCGACGGCGTCAAACAGGTGCGCGTCGCCCTTGGTTGGGACGACGGTTCCTTCCGTCTCTGGAACGTGGACCGCGCGGACGATCGGGTCGTCACGAAGCTGGATGGCGACTTCAATTCAACGGTGGCGTTCTTAACTGAAGCGGATCGCGTCCTGACGGGCAGCGTCCGTGCCGGCAAGGGTGTCCTGACGCGCTGGAACGCGGCCGGTGGAAAGTGTGTCGAGCTGGATTCGCCCGTGGCGCTGGCGGGTGGAGGCCGGCCGCGCGATCTGGCGTTATTCGCCTCCAGGACCGGCGGCGAGCCGGACCGAGTCGCCGTCGTCGTCGAGGCGGCGGGAGACACGAAGGACACGTCGAATTACACGCTTGCCATTCTCGACCTGGCAACCTTCAAGCCGGTGCGCCCGGCGGTCAAGCTGTGGCCAGGGCCGGTATTGTTGATGCCGTCGCTGGCGATCTCCCCCGGCAGTCGCTTCCTGGCCGTGGCGGGCAATCGGGAACATACCGTCGCCGTTTTTGCGATCGGCGATTTGCTCGGCAAGAAGGAGGAGGTCGAGCCCAAACAACTGCGTGGCGTCGGCGCCATGTTCGGCTCGGTCGCGTTCGTCGACAGCGCCAAGAGCACGGGAATCCTGCTCAGCAAGGATCGTCCCAAGGCGCCTGGCCAGCCGCGCCGCGACCCGCAAGAGGGCGACCTGATCTTCGACCTGGGCAGGCGCAGCCTGACCAGCGACGTTGCCGGCTGGGAGCGAGCCAAGGTCCCCGCCGCGGGCTGGAGCGTGACGGCCTCCTTCAAGGCGGAGAAGGACGAACGGCCCCGCGTCCGCCTGGCCATCTGGGACGGCGACCAGAAGACCGCCACGGTGGAGCTGCGTCCTGGCCAGTTCGTGACCGATTACCAGTTACTGCCCCCGCGAGCAGCGCTGCCCGTGCCGCTGCTGGCCGTCGCCTATGTGGAGCTTGGTCGGCCGATGTTGACCGTGTACCACGGGAAAACCGCCGAGCCGCTTCGCCAGTTCACGGGCCACGCCCAGACCATTCACGCCTTGGCCTTCTCCGCGAACGGCCGGCTGCTCGCGTCCACCGCGGCGGACCAGACGGTCTGCGTCTGGAGCCTGGACGGGCTGGAACGCGTCGTCAATCGCATGGGCACGTTGCCCGGACTGGCGGTCGCCGAGCAGAAGGGCGGACTGGTGCTGGCGGAGATCGACCCTGCATCGCTCTCGCCGGCCAATGCGGCAGCCATCCGCAATGCCGGCTGTGTGGAGGGAGACGCTGTCGAGGGCCTCGTGGACGCGAAGGCCAAGCTGGTGCCAGTGGCCACGGGCGTCGAGTTTTATAACCGCATCGGCGCGGTGAAGCCGGGCGATCCTGTCACTCTGCGGATCCGGAAGCGTGACGTGCCGCTTCGCGTCGGGCAGGGCGCCGACGAGCACAAGCCGTTGTTCTCGCTGTTCGTCGCCCGTGACGGCAAGGCATGGCGCTGGCTCGGTTGGAGCCCCGTCGGTCCCTACGACGCCAGCGACCGCGATGCCGAGCGCCTGCTTGGCTGGCACAAGAACACCGGCGATCCGAAGAAGCCGGTTTCCTACGCGCTCGCCAATGAATACCGCGAAGTCAACTACAAGCCGGACATCCTGCGCTACCTGGCAGCCCAGGGGAGCACGGGCCAGGCCATCGAGGAATGGAAGAAGGACCATCCGGAAAAGCTGCGTGAGCCGCAGATGACTCTGTGGATCAAGGAGCTGGGCTTGCAGCCGCCGCTGGATGCGCGCGGGCGTTTGCTGGTCGGCAAGCCGCAGGTCACCGTTCAGCTTGCCGTCAACGACCTGCCGTCGGACCGCATCAAGGGCGTGCGCTGGCAGCGCTCCGCCACGGAGAGCGGTGCATTCGAGCTGTCGCCCGACATGGAGTGGACTGCCGACCTGTCGAAGCTGCCCTGGAAGCGCGGCGAGTACAAGGTCCGCGTCATTCTGCAGACATTGGGGCAGGAGGGCGCCGACTATCCGCGCGAGCTGGTGCTCCAGTATCAGCCGGCTCGGCCCGCCGTGCGCGCCACGGGCGAGCAGCCGCGCGTGGTGGACAAGGCCGACTATCGCGTTCAAGCCGAAGTGGCGCCGGGAGACGGTCAGGTCGTCCGCGTCAGCGTGGCCCATCGCCACAAAGACAAGGACTTGTTGAACGACAAGCCCAGCGAGGCCAAGGAACTGACCAAGATTGACCGGACCCTGAAGCTCGAGCCGGGCCTCAATCAGATCAAAGTGCTGGCCCACAACCGCGACGCGATGCCCGACGATGACGCCGAGGCCGACTGGCTGACGCTCGACGTCCTTTACAAGACCGCCCAGCCCCAGGTGACGCTGACGACGGTGACCGCGGCGGACGGCCTGCCGATCCGCCTTAATCCCGACAAGGCGGACAAGCCAATCGTCGTCAGCTCGCCGCGTGTGCTGGTCCGCGGCGAAATCGAGGCGCTCGACAAAATCGCAGCCGCGGCCTGGGACGATGGCGCCAAACGCCATCCCCTGGCAGCCGGCAAGACCAAGCTCGCCATCGATCAGGAGGTAACGCTGACCAAGGCCGGGCAGCCGCGGAAATTTCGCTTCCTGGCCAGGACGGAATCGAGCGAGGAGACGGAGCGGGTTGTTGTCCTGGAGTATCAGCCCATCCTGCCGGAGCTGCGCGTGACCGCCCCCGTAAACGGACAACCGCTGTACGAGGGCGAACACAAGCGTCTGGTGGAACTCAAGGGCCTGTGGCAGTGGCCCGGGGACGCCCACGCCTGCACTGCAACAGTCCTGGTGAACGGCAAGGAGCAGGACAAACCCGCCGACGTCACGGCACGAGCTGCCTCCTTCGCCGCGATGGCCAACCTTCAGCCTGGCGAAAACTGGGTTCAGGTAAGGATCAAGAACGCCTGGCGCGAGACGACGACTCCCAAGGTGCTGGTCAGCTATCGCCGGCCGCCCCGCATCACATCGCTGGCCGGACCGAAGCTGGTTGAGAAGCCGTTCGTTGCCGTCGCCGCGCTGGTCGCATCGCCGAAATCGCTGCCGTTGACCCGCGTCCGGGTGCAAGGCAACGAGCTGGCAGCGGAGCTCTTGAAGCCGGAGGTGGTGGAGCAGGATGGCGACGCCACCATCTACCGGATCAGCATGCGCGAGCTGCCGCTCAAGCGGGGCAAGAACGTCATCGAGCTCCTGGCCGGCAACGCGGACGGCTGGTCGCTCAAGCCGGCGGTGCTTGAAGTGGAGTACAAGTCCGCGGAGAAGGCGCCGCCGCGGGCCGACGCTGCGCTTATCAATCCAGGACAGGATGGCGTGGTCGAGGCGCCCGAATATGCCGTCGAATTTCGCGTTCGTTCAACCAGCCCGCTGACCAAGGTAGAAGTGGAACGCAACGGCATGAAGGTCGCCGAGGCGGCCGGCCTTGCCGATTTGAAGAAGAACTCCGACGGGATCTTCGAGTTGAAGCAGACGCGCAAGGTGGCGCTGGAGCCCGGCCCGAACTCGCTCAAGATCATCGCCCACAACGCCGGAGGCGAAGCAGTGTCGCAGGCCGTGGTGCTGACCTATCAGTTCGAGCCCGTGCGCGTCGTCATCGACCACATCCAGGCCGAGGGCAAGGACGTGGCGCCGGCCTTGGTGGTGGGCGACGGCAAGCTGGTCTTTCCGAGCGTGGCGCAGGATCGCGTCTGGCTCCACGGCCACGTGGAGTGGGGGCCGTCCGGCGATGCACCGATGGCGAAGGTGGCGCAGGTGCGCGTCAGTCTCAACGGCTGCCAGCAATTGCCGGTGGCCCTGGAGCCGCGCGTCGGCGACGGGCGCATGCGAAAATTCAAGACCGAGTTGCGCCTGTCGCGCGCCCAGGGCAATCATGCGACGGTCAAGGTGCCGGGCGTGATGCAGGAGGAGGGCAGTCGGCACCAGTGCTTGCTCGACACCAGCGCCGAATCGGTGAAGACGGAACCGCGTCGCCAGGTCCACCTGCTGATCGTCGATACGTCGGCATCCGACGAGCAAAAGGCCCGCGCTCAGGTGCTGGACGCGTTGCAAGCCACCGTGGCCGGCGAGAACCGATTCACCAAGCCGGGGTTTGCCGATGGCGGCCGGCTCTACGGTCCCCTGGTGGGCGCGGAGGTCACGCCGGAGCGGGTCTTCGTGCAGTTGCTGAGCATCAAGCGCAACCTGCGCCTGCGTGCGGCCGCCGGCGCCGTTAATGACGTCGTGTTCGTCTATTTCCGCGGCGGCGAGGCGGTCGAGATGCAGGGCCATTTCCTGCAAACACGCGTGCGCCGGGCCGATCCGGAGCTGCGCTGGTCCGGCATTCCCTGCGAATCGCTGACGCGGTTCTGCACGGACAACCTCGGCACGCAGATCGTCTTGCTCGACGTGACGCGCGACGCACCGTCGCCGAGCGGTTCGGTACAAGACCGCGTGATCCGCTGGCCGGAAGACCCCAGCGTTGCCGTCTGGCGTTACGCCTGGGTCGGCAGCGCCCTGGAGCAAACGGACGGCGCCCGTCTGCTGACGAACTGGGGCACCGCCCTGGGCCAGGCCAAGAGCCTGGGCGAGGTGGCCCGGCTGGTGGAAGGCAAGTTCGTACGCGGCCCGCTCCCCTGGCCGTCGCAGAGTTACCCCGGCAAGCTGACGGGGGTGCAACACCTGCCGCCGAGCATGGAAGCCGTGCCAGTCGGCAAGCCGTGATCTCTGGGGCGCACGATGGCGCCCCCGGCAATCCCACTGCGACAACGACCGGCCCCGTTGAAGAGCAAAATGGGCTGTCGTACCAACGGATCACACGCTCTTTGGCTGGAGCAAGGCCTGGAGCCGGGACAGGGTCTCGCGGGAGCCCAATGCCGCCTTGCCGAAACCGGGGGCCGCGCCGCGCCGGACCGCCTCGGCTTGCGCGTCCGCATGGTTGCTCACCAGCATCACGGGCGGACCGCCCTGGGCCGCCAAATCGCCGAGCAACTCGGTCCCGGAGGAACCGTCGCGATCGAGCACGCGGTTGACCAGGACCAAGGCAAAGGGCTGCTGGCTGAGGCACTGCTTCGCTTCCTCCGCGCTGGCCGCCGCAATGACTTCCGCTCCAAAGTGTTGCTCGAACAGCCGGCGAATCGCCTGGTGGTCGGCAGCGCACTGGCCCACGCTGAGCACTTTCATGGCTTTTCTCCCTGGGATCGCAGAAGGCAAGAAGGGTTTCAGCACGTTCCGTGCCGCACCTCGAACCGCGGGACTGCGTGGGTTGTTCACTGGGGCGGGCGAATCGTCGCCAGCAACCGTTGCACCGCATCGGGCTCCACGGGCTTGACCAGATGAGCGTCGAACCCGGCTTCGGTGGAGAGTCGCCGGTCGTCTTCTTGGCCCCAACCCGTTTGGGCGATCAGGACGACCCCGTGCAAATCGGGCATCCGGCGTATCCGGCGAGCTACTTCATAGCCGTCCATCCCCGGCATCCCGATGTCGAGTAGTACCACATCCGGTCGCCGTTCTCCCACGGCGTCGAGTGCTGCCTGCCCATCGTGGACCACTTGCACATCATCGCCGAGCATCCGCAACAGCATGCCTAAACTATCCGCCGAATCCTTGTTGTCATCGACCACGAGAATGCGAATCGGCGGCCTTTGGCGGGCGGAAGGTCGGTCCGCAGGTACCGTGGGGGTAACAACGACTTGCACCGAGGCCAGCGGCAGCCGCACGGTGAAGTAACTGCCTCGCCCGGCCCCTTCGCTGCAGGCCTCGACCGTCCCGTCGTGCATCTCGACCAGGCGTTTGACCAGCGTGAGGCCGATCCCCAGCCCGCCCTGGGAGCGCTCCACCGTGCGGTCTACTTGGGTGAACATGTCGAAGATGCGGGGGAGCATGTCCTTGGGGATGCCTGCGCCGGTGTCACGGACCTCGATGTGGACCATCCCCGCTTCGACCCGGGCGGTTAGTGTGATAGTTCCGCCCTGTGGTGTGTAGCGGGCGCTGTTGTTGAGGAGGTTTGACAGCACTTGCGCCAGTCGAGTCAAGTCGCCATCCAGCCAAACCGCATGAGACGGCAGGATGACGTTGAAGCGGTGCCTGGCGGCTTCGAGGAGGGGCCGGCTGGCTTCGACGGCATTGTTGACAACGACAGCCAGTTCGACACGTTCCCTGCGGAGTTCGATCTTCCCTCGGGTAATGCGGCTCACGTCCAACAGGTCGTCCACCAGTCGGACCAAGTGCTGGAACTGGCGGTCGATCATGTCGTGCGCCTGCTCCGCCGCGCGGCGGTCGCTGCCCGTCATGCGGAGTATTTGCAGGCCATTGCGGATCGGGGCGAGGGGGTTCCGCAGTTCGTGGGCCAACGTCGCCAGAAACTCGTCCTTCTTGCGGTCGGCTTCCTGCAACTTTTCAGCGAGCGTGCGGAACCGAGCCTCAGCTTCCCGCAGGGCATCCTCCGCCCGCTTGCGGTCGGTAACGTCGAGCATCGTCCCCAGGGAGCGCACCGCCCGCCGTTGGCCGTTGGCCCCCTCGAAGAACGTCTTGCCCTGCGCCAGAACCCAGGCCACCGATCCGTCCGGCCGCACCACCCGATGCTCCATGTGGAACTGGCCGGGGCCGGCCGGATCGAGCGAACCTTCGGCCATTGCCTTGGCCCGATCCCGGTCCTCGGGGTGGACGGCAGCAAGCACCACTTCCGGGGGCACAGCGGCGTCGGCGGGCAAACCCCAGATCGCCTTGCAGCCGGCAGACCACTCCTGCTGCCGGGTTTCCGGCCGGTAGTCGAAGATGCCCAGGCCGGTGGCTTCCACCGCCAACCGCAGCCGCTCCTCGCTCTGCCGCAAGGCTGCCTCCACCTGGCGGCGCTCAATGGCAATGCCGGCCAGATGGGTCGCCGTGTCGAGCAATTGCCAGTTGGCGGGTGCCGGGTCGCCCACTTGCCGCCGGTAGATGGCGAAAGTCCCCAACACCCTGCTTCTCGCAGCGACAATCGGTACCGAAAGGCAAGACCGCAGGCCGTGAGCCGACGCCAGTTCCCGCCACTGCGCCGACCAGCGGCCATCGGATATAATGTCTGGGACGGCGACCAACTCGGCGCGGTCCATCGCCATGCCACAAGGCCCGAGATAAGGCGGCTCAATCGCTCGGCCGTCGAGGGCCTGCATGTACCCAACGGGCAGGCTTGGTCCCATCCCCTGCTGAATACGCCTACCCGCTTCGTCCAGCACGAGGACGGAACAAAGCAGGCCGGGTTCCTGGGCTTCGATCATCCGGCACAACGTCGCCAGCACGTCGGCCAGCGGGGCGTCGGTCGCCAGCATCTCCAGCACGTGCTTCTGGCCGGACAACAGCAACTCGGCCTGCTGCCGGTCGGTGATGTCCATGACGACGCCGGACAGCCGGGTGGTTTTGCCCTGTTCATCGCCAACGGCCTGGCCGCGTTCCTCTAGCCAAATGACCGCCCCATTATCCTGCCGGACCATGCGGTATTGGCTCAGGTAACTCGCACACGCTTCGACCGCCCGCGTTACCTTCGCCCGGTGCGGTTCCACATCGTCGGGGTGGAGCAGGCCGAACCCTTGCACGCTGGACTGAATGGTCGAGCCGGGCAGCAGGCCGAACACGTCGGCAGCGCTGTCCGACACGACGACCCGATCTTCCGCCGGGTGCCAGTGCCACGCCACCATGCGGGCGGCGGTGAGGGCCATCCGCAGCCGTTCCTCCGAGGCCCGCAGCGCTCCGGCGGACTCCCGCCGAAGCCTGGCAATCTCCAGGTGCGCCCCGACACGGGCCAGCAACTCCCGGGCGCTGAACGGCTTGACCAAGTAGTCGTCGGCCCCGGCCTCCATGCCCTCCACCCGGCTCTCCTCCCCGGCACGGGCCGACAGCAGGATGATGGGCAAGCCGCTCGTCACGGGGACGGCTCGGAGTTCTTTCAGCAGGTTGAAGCCGTCCAGCCGGGGCATCATCACATCGGTGAGCACGAGGTCCGGAGGGCGCTCTCGTGCCACTGTCAAAGCCGCCTCGCCGTCCGGCACGGCCTCGACGTGGTAGCGCTCGGCCAGGAGCCGGGCGATGTATTGCCGCATGTCGGCGTTATCGTCGGCGACCAGGATGCGGGGCCGGTCGTCACCCTCCTCCCGCGCCGCTTCGAGGTAGGAAACCGGCAATCCATCGTAATGGCTCGGCAGTCCTCTCCCGTCCCCAATGGAAGCATCGCTTTCGTCCGGCAGCCAGCGTAGAGCTTCCTCGACGTAGGGGCTGGCCCCCGTCAGGGTGGATGCGAGGCTGCGGTCTTCCCCGATCCGGTCGGCCGGCAAGTGGGCCGACCCCAGCGGCACGGTGACGGTGAACGTCGTTCCTTTTTCGAGGGCGCTCTGGGCGCTCACGGAACCGCCGTGCAGTTTCACCAACTCCTGCACCAGTGCCAGGCCGATGCCGCTGCCCTCGTGGGTGCGGCCCCGAGCGTTCTCGATGCGGTGGAAGCGGTCGAACAGCCGGGGCATCTCCTCGGCGGGGATGCCCGTGCCGGTGTCTTGCACCCACAGTTCGACATGCTTGCCGGCGTGTCGCAGGGAGACGACGATCTCGCCCTCGAAAGTGAATTTGAAGGCGTTAGACAGCAGGTTGAGGACGACCTTCTCCCACATGTTCCGGTCCACATAGACCGGCTCCCGTAGGGGCGGGCAATCCACCACCAGGCGCAGTCCGGCCCGCTCGACGGCGGCACGGAACACACTGGCGAGTTCGGCGGTGAAGGCGGCGAGGTCGGTCGGCTGGTACACGGCCCGCACTCGCCCGGCCTCGATGCGGGAGAAGTCCAAGAGCGTGTTCACCAGCCGAAGTAGCCGCAAGCCGTTGCGGTTGACGACTTCCAGTTGCCCCTTGTCGGCGGGGGACAGGTCGGTATGACCGCGGGCCAAGAGGTCTTCCACCGGGCCGAGCATGAGGGTCAGCGGCGTGCGGAACTCGTGGCTGACGTTGGAGAAGAAGGTGGTCTTGGCCCGGTCGAGTTCAGCCAGCGCCTCCGCGCGCTTTTTCTCTTCCTCGTAGGCCCGTGCGTTGGCGACGGCGCTGGCAACCTGGGAGGCAGCGAGTTCCAAGAAACCCCGGTAAGCGTCGTCCAGGCGCAACCGGGCGCTGACTCCCGCGATGAAGAACCCGGCCAACTCGTGGGCCTTGTTGGACCGAATGGGCAGGACGACGGCGGTATTCGGCGGATCGGACCAGGGACCGGGGGGAACGACCGCAAAACGGTCGCCAAGATCGGCAACGAATTGGAGTGCTTCCTCTCGTTTCGCCTTCGCCAGCGGCCATCCCGAACCGTCCGCTCCCTCCAGTTCAACCAAAGGCGGGCTGATTGCTTCGCCGCTTGGCACCCCGGCGACACCGGCCAACCGTGCGTGCTTGCCGTGGGCGTCGGTGAGGTAAAGCAGGGCGAAGGGAATGTCCTTGTCGTGCAGCGCCAGCGCCTCGGCGGCGACGGCGCACGCCTCCTCCGCTTTCTTCGCCTCGGCAGGCCGAGTTCCCAGGTCACGCAGCGCCACCATGCGGCGCTCGCCAATGACCTTTCCGGTGATCTCGTGGACCGTGCCGAGGACGCCGCCGATGCCGCCGGGGGCGGTGTCGTCCGGCACCGGGCTGTAGGCGATGGTGAAGTGCGTTTCCTCCACGAAGCCGTGCCGGTTGATTTCGAGGAAGATGTCCTCCATCCACGTCGCCGGCCCGCCCTGAAACGGCGTGTCGATGAGCGGACCGATGATGTGCCAAATCTCGGGCCAGCACTCCCCGGCCGGCTGGCCCATCGACCGGGGGTGTTTCGCACCGGGGATCGGGCGGTAGGCGTCGTTGTAGAGTTGGACGTACCGTGGCCCCCACCAGAGTAACATCGGGAAGCGGTTGGCGAGCAGCATGCGCACCATCATTTGCAGCGCCGGGGACCACGACTCGACCGGGCCGATGGCGGTTTTCGACCAATCCAGAGAACGCATCAGAGCGCCCATTTCACCGCCGCCCGTCAAGCAGGCAGCGGCGTCGTTTTGGTGCGCTTCCTTGACATCGACCACATCGCCCTCCTTCCGAGGACCAAGCCAAGGGGCGTCCTTCTCTCTGCCCCTCACGTTCTCAACCCATGCGCTTGCGCCTGGTCAGGTCCCGCAGCAGTTGTTGCACTTCGTCCAGTGCCACGGGTTTCACCAGATGGCAGTCGAAACCAGCCTCCTCTGACTTGCGCCGGTCTTCTTCCTGGCCCCAACCCGTCTGCGCCGCCAGGACGACGTGCGGTAATTCGGGCATCTGGCGCATCCGGCGGGCCACTTCATAGCCGTCGATGCCCGGCATCCCAATGTCGAGCAGCACCACATCGGGCCGAAACGCCCTGGCGATCTCCAAAGCGCTGGGACCGTCAAAGGCGACCCGCACTTCGTTGTCAGAGTCTATCTGCAAAAAAACGCTTGAAACTAGGGGTATCCTGGAATTGCGATCACGCCTGAATCGCGTTTTCTGCTGGATATTTCGGCGATCATCCGGTTTCAGGCCCCGCATGAATCACCAAGGCCCCCTAATTTCATGGGAAAACTCTCCGGATAGACTCTCAGTCAGACGCAGGAGCATTGCCAGGCTCTCGGCAGCGTCTCGGTTGTCGTCCACCACCAGGACACGGCAAGCGGATGCTTTCCCTTTGTCGCTGGCCCGTTCCAGGCCGGCGGATTGCTGGCCCTCCGCGACTGGAGGGGCCAGCGGCAGTCGCACGACAAACTCGCTCCCTTTGGCCGGCCCTTCGCTGCGGGCTTCGACCGTGCCGCCGTGCATCTCGACCAGTCGCTTTACCAAGGTCAGGCCGATGCCCAGTCCGCCTTGCCCCCGGTCTACCCGGCGGTCTACCTGCGTAAACAGGTCAAACACCTTGGGGAGCATTTCCGGAGGAATGCCGATCCCATTATCCCGTACTCGGACCACCGCCCGGTCCCATTCCTGTTCGAGCGTCAGCCAGACGCGACCGGCTTCGGGCGTGTATTTGGCCGAGTTATTCAGCAGGTTGGCGAAAATCTGCGCCAATCGGGTCAGGTCGCCGACGACGAATAGGGGCGCCGGCAACAGCGTGATGGTCAGTTCGTGTTTCCCGGCCTCGATGAGGGGGCGGCTCGTCTCCACCGCGCTCTCGAGCGCGGCTGCCAGGTCCAGCCGCTCGGTGCGAAGTTCGATCTTGCCCCGTGAAATCCGGCTCACGTCCAACAGGTCGTCCACCAGCCGAACCATGTGCTGGACCTGGCGCACGATGATGTCCCGTACCTGTCGCAGGCGGGGCTCCGGGGAGCCGATCAGGCCGAGGATTTGGATGGCGTTGGTGATGGGTGCAAGCGGGTTGCGCAGTTCGTGGGCCAGCATCGCCAGGAACTCGTCCTTGCGGCGGTTGGCCTCGGCGATCGATTCTTCCGCCTCCCGCCTGGCCGTCACATCCTGGGAACAACCGACTTGTCGTACGATCTTCCCCGCCTTGTCGCGGACCAGGATCGAGCGATCCACCAGCCGCCGCCACTTGCCGTCTCGATGGCGAACCCGGTACTCGATCTCGAACCGGCCGCTTCCCCCCTCGTCCTCCGAAGCAAAGGTTTGGAGTGCATCGCGCCGGTCGTCTTCGTGGATTTGACTCATCCACCACTCCGCGGTTGGGGGAACCTCGTCGGGGTGGTAGCCCGTGAGTTCCAACAGCCCTCGCGAGCGAGCCACGATCCCGGTGCGCAGGTCGAGGTCGTAGATGATGCCGTTGACGGCCTCGGCTGCCAAGCGGTAGCGTTCCTCGCTGACCCGCAACCGTTGCTCGGCCTCCTTCCGCTCGGTGACGTCGATGTTGATACCAAGCAGACGGAGCGGCTGTCCGGCCTCATCCCGAAAGACCCGTGCGACTCCTGCCAGCCAGCGCACCGAGCCGTCGGGCCGGATGACCCGCCACTCGTCCGCAAAGCCGCCGTGGGCCAACGCCTCGCTCACCCGTTGCACGGCATGGGGACGGTCTTCGGGGTGGACCAATTGCTCCCACGCTTCTTGCGTGCCGGGGAAGCCGCCGGGCGGCAGCCCGTACATGGCCTCCAGTTCGGGCGTCCAGGTGTTCACGCCGGTCTGGACGTTCCACTCGAAGGTGCCGACGTGCGCCACCTGCTGGGCCATCCGCAGGCGCTCCTCACTGTCCCGCAGCGCCTGCTCGGCCCGCCGACGCTCGGTCACGTCACGGAAGACCAGCACGACGCCCAAGACTCGTCCGCCGGCGTCTCGAATGGGTGCCGCACTGTCATCAATGGGGCGTTCCGTCTTTTCCTTGCTCACGAGGACGGTGTGGTTCGCCAGACCAACGACGGCGCCCTCGGCAAGCGCCCGCACCGCGGGGTTTTCGGCGGGCCGGCGAGTTCGCTCGTTGATGATGGGGAAGACCGCATCGAGGGGCTGGCCGACACCCTCTTCCTTCGTCCAGCCGGTCAAGTTTGCAGCCACGCCATTGAGGAACGTCACCCGGCCTTCATGGTCAGTGGTGATGACAGCATCCCCGATGCTGGAAAGAGTCGTGTGGAAGCGGTCCCGCTCTGTTTGGAGGGCGGCGTTGGCCTTCGCCAGTTCTGCCGTGCGTTCCTCCACCCGGCGCTCCAACTCGTCGTTTGCCCGTTCCAGTGCATGTTGGGCTTCCTTACGGGCGGTGATCTCTCGCTCCAATTCCTCCGGGCTTCGCAGCGCCAGGGCCTTGGGGATGATCGGGACGAGAGCGATCACCGTCACCCAGGAGACGAGGGCGGTGAACCACTTGATGACGCCGGCCAACCGGTAGAGCGGGTGCCAGAAGATAATGGCTTCCATCAGGTGGGTCGTGCCGCACGCCAGGATGAACGCCCCGAACAAAAAAAAGAGCGAGGGGAAGGGCAAATCCCGGCGGCGCAGCACGAAAGATACCAGGAGGCACGGGATGGCAAAGTAGGCCGACCAGATGCCCAGGTCGGAGAGAATGTGCAGCCAGCCGTGTGCGGCGCTCCAGTTGCCGCAGTCCCAGCGAGCGGGAAAATCGGACGTATCGAATAAGTGTGTCAGGAAATCGAACATCGAGCGGTCCTCGAGCAGGGTGGGCGTCCGGACCATTCCTCCCACCTCGGTTGCCTTGCGCTATTCCGGCGACGGGCGTGTCGCCAGCAGATTTTCCAGGGCGGCGGGGTCCACCGGCTTGACCATGTGATGGTCGAAGCCGGCTTCCTCCGAGCGGCGCCTGTCTTCATCTTGGCCCCAGCCCGTCAGGGCCACGAGGGTCATGCTTTTGCCGCCCGGCAGTTGGCGAATGCGCTGGGCGGCTTCGTAGCCATTCATCTTCGGCATCCCGATGTCGAGCAGCACCACGTCGGGCTTGAAGGTCGTCGCCGCCTCGACCGCCTGGGCACCGTCGTGGACGACGTGCGGTTCGTGGCCCATCACTTTCAACAGCATCGCCAGACTCGCCGCCGCATCCTCGTTGTCGTCGGCGACCAGGACTCGGTGCGCTGGCCGGGCCGCACTGGGGGCCGGGTCATCGCTTGGTGGAACCGCCGATCCGACCGTCCGGACTGAAACGGCGGGCAGTCGGACGATGAATTCGCTGCCTTGCCCGTGCCCGTCGCTGTGGGCCGTGACGGTGCCGCCGTGCATCTCCACCAGGCGCTTCACCAGCGTCAGGCCGATGCCGAGTCCTCCTTGCGACCGCTCCAGTGAGCGGTCCACCTGAGTAAACATGCCGAAGACGTGGGGGAGCATGTTGCCGGGGATGCCGACGCCGGTGTCCTTCACGGACACGACGACGTCGCTGCCCTGCCGCTCGACGGTTAGCCAGATGCGACCGCCCCGCTCCGTGTACTTGGCGCTGTTATTCAGCAGGTTCGAGAAGACCTGGGCCAGTCGGGTCACGTCGGCGTCCACATAGATTGGAGTGGGCGGCAGCGCGACGGTCAGTTCGTGTTTGGACGCCTCGATGAGCGGGCGGCTCGTCTCGACGGCACTCTGAATGATCGCCGCCAGGCCGACCCGTTCCCGCCGGAGGTCGATCTTGCCCCTGGTAATACGGGAGACGTCGAGCAGGTCGTCCACCAGCCGCACCAGATGAGCCAACTGGCGCTCCATCATCTCCCGCGTCTGCTCGAACACCTGCTGGTTGCCGGCGGCGATCTTCAGGATTTGCAGGGCGTTGCGGATAGGTGCCAGGGGGTTGCGCAGCTCATGGGCCAAGGTCGCCAGGAACTCGTCCTTGCGGCGGTCGTTGTCCGACAACTCGGTGGCGAGCCGGCGCAACTCCTCCTCGGCCCGCTTCGCCTCGCTGACGTCGGTGTTCGTCCCGAACCAGCGGACCACTTCCCCCTCGCCGTCCCTGACCGGCTCGACGCGTGTCAGGAACGGGTGGAACAGGCCGTCGTTGCCTCTGAGGGGGAACACGATGTCGAGCGGCTGGCCGGTGGCAATGGATGCCTTCCACTGCTCCATCACCCGGGGCAATTCGGCGGGGTCGTGGACCGACTGCCAGCCCCAGCCCTCCATCTGCCCGAAGGTCGTTCCCGTGTAGTCGTACCAGCGCCGGTTGTACCAGAAGATGTGGCCGTCCGGGTTCGCCATCCAGCACAGTTGCGGGATGGATTCGGCCAGCGTGCGGAACTGGCGCTCCCGTTCTCGCAGTTCGGCCTCCCGCCGGTGCCGCTCCGAGATGTCGCGGAACACCAACACACAGCCGACGACCTCGCCCTCCCGACACCGGATCGGGGCGGCACTGTCGTCGATGGGCTGCTCCGTGCCCTCCTTGCTGATGAGGACGGTGTGGTTCGCCAGGCCGACGATGACGCCGTCCCGCAACGCCCGAGTCGCCGGGTTCTCGACCGCTTTGCGTGTCTCCTCGTTCACGATGTTGAACACGACGTCAAGCCGCTGGCCCCTCGCCTCATCCGCCTTCCAGCCCGTCAGCGACTCGGCGACGGCGTTCATGGTGGTGACGCACCCTTCGGTGTCGGTCGTAATAACGGCATCCCCGATGCTGGCGAGCGTGGTGCGCAGCCGTTCCGCTTGTTCGGTGATGATGAACGCCGCCCGGTGGCGCAGGCGAGCGTTCCGCTGGACGAGCATGAAAACGGCGCAAAGCAGCACGGACCCAATGGCGGCGGGAGCGAGGACGGATAAGGCGGCGACTCGGGAACTGGACTCCGACGCCTCACGGCGATCCTGCAAGCGTTTTTCTTCGACGTTCCGCAGGGCGGCGAGTTGTTGCCGCAAATCATCCATCATGGCCTTGCCGCTGTCGGCCCGCACGATTTTCATCGCGGCGGGACGGTCCCCGGCCCTGGTCAAGGCGACCGTCCGCTGCAATTCGTCCACCCTGGCGGCGATCTTCGGCTTCAGCGCCTTCCACCGGGCTTGCTGCTCGTCGTTGTCGGCCGTGAGGTCATCGAGGTGTGCGGTGATTGCCTCCAACTGCTTCAGCGCGTCCCTGTAGGGTTGCAGGTAGTTGTCATTCTCGGTCAGCAGATAACCTCGTTGGCCCGTCTCGGCGTCCTTGAGCGTGGACAGGAAGGCTTCCAGTTCCCCAAGGACTTCATGGGTGTGAGCGACCCCCCGCTCGTTCTCGTCGAGACGCTGGATATTCACGTATCCCAGCACGCCGCCGGCCACCAGGACCAGCAGCGTCAGCCCGAAACCAACGACGGAGAGTTCGCGCAGATGGTGCTTGCGGCGCAGGGCCTCGACGCTGGCCGGGGTGGGCGGTGAAAACTCGGCTTGCTGCCGAACCAACTCCTCGAAACGTTCCTGGGCTACTCGCATGGCACCGCCGAAACCGGCAATGGCGAGGCTGACCACGACAAACATGAACACGCCGAGCAAGTGCGGGCCGGTGGTCCCGAAGAACGAAAAACGAGGTGGCACGAAGCAGTACAGCGCCAGGACGAAACCGAGCGCCGTCGCCAGGAGCGCCGGGCGGAAGCCGCCGTACCAGGCGGCGACAACGACCGCGCCGAAAAAGGTGGCGTAGGGGATGTGGTCGCCCAGCCAAGGATCGAGCAGCCAGCGGATGGCACCAGCCAGGGAGACGGCAACGAGGGAAACGCCATAGGTCTTGAGGCTTCCCGGGCGGTTGGCGTCGAGAGTCCGATCCATGCTTCACGCTTTCTAGCCAGGCCGCCACGGTGAACGGCGCAGGGGGACTGCTACCGCCATCACCGATGATGGGGTGTGAACCGGGCGAAGCGGCCAGCCGAGCACGACCGAAGCGGAATCGCGAGAGATCGGCGGTGCAACTCGGGTATTCTACTTGGTTTGTCGTCGAGGTACATCCCAGCGCTCCGCGTGCCACGCCACGCGGATTGCACAGCGCCAGCCCAGAAAGCGTGGGGCCGCTCTGGAGAAACAACCGGGGCCGAACGCCCGACCCCGGTTGTTTCTCGCGTGGCGCAGTCGGCGCTCGATGTATCCGCGGCCGCCAGTCGGTCGGCTCCATCGGCTCCTCATTTCTCCGATCCCTGCGGACGAAGATCGCGCCAGCCATAAGCTGGCTAGCAAGGCCCGTGGGCGCCCATTCTCGCGCACCAATGAAAACGGCCCGCTCGTCGAGGATCCCCAACCACCCCCCGGGAGACGGAAAGCCATGATCGAAGACTATGACCTTGTCGTGCTCGGCAGCGGCGAGGCGGGCAAGTACCTCGCCTGGACGCTGGCCTCCCAGGGCAAGAAGGCCGCCGTGATCGAGCGGCAGTATGTCGGCGGGTCGTGCCCGAACATCGCCTGCTTGCCGAGCAAGAACGTCATCCACAGTGCCAAGGTCGCCTCCTACTTCCGCCGCGGCGAGGAGTTCGGCATCGCCACGGAAGGGTGGACGATCCAGATGGCTGCCGTGCGCGACCGTAAGCGCACGATGGTGGATGGGTTGGTGGCGATGCACCGCCACAAGTACCAGGCGAGCGGGGCGGAGCTCCTCATGGGGAACGGCGTGTTCGTCGCGCCGAAGTCGATCGAGGTTCGCCAACATGACGGCGGGACACGAGTCCTTCGCGGCAAGACGGTCGTGATCAATACCGGGTCGCGTGCCCGGGTCGATGAGACCGCGGGACTACAAGCCGCTCGCCCGCTGACACACATCGAGGCACTCGAGCTGGATCACATCCCGAAGCATCTGGTTGTCCTGGGCGGCGGCTACGTGGGCCTCGAGCTGGCGCAGGCCATGCACCGCCTGGGAAGCAGAGTGACGGTCGTGGAACGGAACGGTGCACTGATCTACCGCGAAGACCAGGACGTGACCGAGGCCGTCGCCGAGCTCTTCCGGGACGAAGGGATCGAGGTCTTCACGGGGACTACTCTCCAGCGTGTCGAGGGGATGTCCGGGCAGTCGGTCCGGCTGTACGCGACCCGCGGCGGAGCGGAGGTCGTGATCGAGGGTACGCACCTGCTCGCCGCGGGCGGGCGCACCCCGAACACCGACGGCATCGGGCTGGAAAAGGCGGGCGTCGAGACGGACGCACGCGGGCACGTGAAGGTCAACGAGCGCCTGCAGACCACGGCGGAGGGCGTCTGGGCGGTGGGCGACTGTGCGGGCAGCCCATACTTCACGCACGTCGGCTTCGACGACTTCCGCATCGTGCGCGACAACCTCGCGGGCGGCAATCGCGTGACGACCGGCCGGCAGGTGCCGTTCTGCCTGTTCACCGACCCCGAGCTGGCCCGGATCGGCCTGAGCGAAAAGGAAGCGGCCGAGCGCGGCATCGGCTTCCGGCTGGCCAAGATCCCGATGGAAGCGGTGCTGCGAACCCGCACGCTCTCCGAGACGCGCGGCTTCATGAAGGCCCTGGTCGAGCCAGCCAGCGACCGCATCCTCGGCTTCACCGCCTTCGGCGTCGAGGCCGGCGAGGTCATGGCCGTCGTCCAGGTGGCGATGGCCGCAGGAATGCCCTATACCGCGTTGCGCGACTCGGTCCTGACGCACCCCACCATCGCGGAAGGCCTGGTCACCCTGTTTTCCGCCGTTCCGGCCAGGGGGTAAAGGCTCACGGTACCGCGTCCCAGGCGAGTTCTTGAGTTCGGCTGTCACCAAGGGTGTGACGCGATCGTCCGGTTAGTTTCTACAACGGGCGTCTGGCGCACTGCCAGGCGTCCACGCGAGTTGACGCGCCCCGCAGACACCACCTCGGGGATCTCCGGCATCGCGTGGCACGGCGGCGTCGGCTGCTTGGCGATGTGCCAGTGAATCAGTTCGAGCGCGTCGTTCGTCGTGAACGGCAAGGCGCCTGTCAACATCTGGTACAACGTGACGCCGAACGAGTAGAAATCGGAGCGGTAGTCGACGACGCGGTTCATCCGGCCCGTCTGCTCGGGCAAGATGTAGGCCAGCGTTCCTTGCAACACGCGCGGGCTCACCAGGCCGAGGTTCTCGCGGGGCATCCGGTTGGCGATGCCGAAATCGATGATCTTCACCAGCCCCGTCTCACGATTCATCACGATGTTGGCAAGGTTAATGTCCTTGTGGATGACCCTGGCCGCATGGATCGCCCCGAGCCCCTCGGCGACGGCGACGGCCACTGTCAGCGTTTCCACCAGGCCGAACGTACGCACATCGAGGATCTGCTTCAGCGATTGAGCACCGCAGTCCTCGAACACAATGGCGGGGCATGTCTCGAGTTTCTCGACCCCATAGGCCCCGACGATGCGCGGCTCCCCGGAGAGCGTGCCGACCAGCTCGTGTTCCTGGCGGAACCGCACGAGCCGCTCGGGCGTCACGCAAGCGGGTTTCAGGAGCTTGAGGATTTCCTTGCGCCCACCGCGCACGCGCCGATAAATCAGCGACTCTTTCCCCTCGTAGATCAGCTCGGACTCCGGCGGTTCACTGGCCGGCGGCGTGTTCGGACGGCTCGGGAGGCTCAATGCGCTCATGGAAAGCCAGTGTCCTTTCGGAGGCAGGCGGCGGCGCCCAAGAGCGAGTCTCCGCGACCAGTCGAGGGGGCGTCCGGACCATTGGGGTCGTCCTCCGTCCCTCAGTGGCGCCAGCGCGGCACGAGCGAACGCGCTTAGGTGAGTTTCCGGGTGTGGCAAATTTTCCTGGCGCCTCTAAACCCAGTTGCCTTTCGCTTTAGCGCTGGTTTGGTTGCCGGCTTCAGCCGGCTCCCCGTCTGAGGCCACGACTCGGTTCCTTCCCTGCTGCTTGGCCTGGTAGAGCTTCTCGTCGGCTTGGGCCAGGAATTGCTCAACGCTGAACGTCTCGCCAGCGCCGGTGGCGGTGGCGCCCAGGCTAATCGTAATCGGCAGCGACTTGCCGTTGTGCTCAAACGGATGGACCGCGACCAGCTTCCGCAGGCGTTCGGCGAGCCGCACTGCCCCCTCCAGGTCGGTTTCGGGCAAGACGACGGCGAATTCCTCGCCGCCGTAGCGCGCGAAGAGCTCGTCGCGACGGGTCTCGCCGCGCAGGCGTGTCGCCAGAGCGCGCAGCACCGCGTCGCCGGCCAGGTGGCCATGCGTGTCGTTGATAGCCTTGAAGTGATCGATGTCGAAAAGGAGCAGGGCGAGCGGCCGATGGTGCCGTGCGGTGCGGGTCAGCTCGCGCTCCAGGAAATCCAGCAGGTGGCGCTTGTTGTGGATGGCCGTCAGCGCGTCGGTAATGGTAAGGCGAAAAATCTCCTCGTGGTAGTCAGCCTCGATGTTGCCGCCGGCCAGGAAGCGGAAGATATGGTTGCCGACGCGCACATAGTCGCCGTCGGCAAGCCGACGCAGCAGTGCGCGGCCGTCGTTGACAAAGGTGCCATTGGTGCTGCGCAGGTCGGTGACGTAGTAGTCGCCGTCTCGCGGCACGACCCGCGCGTGGTAGCGCGACACCGATGCGTCGTCGACAGGAATCTCGCAATCGACGTCGCGGCCGAGCGCGGCCGGCTGGTCGAGCCGGTGTCGCCGCCCGAGACCCGCGTTCGCCGGGTAGATCTGCACCAGGCAGGCGGTCTGATTCGCCGTGGAGCGGATCGTGCAATTCGGGTTACGAGCGACTTCGGTTTCTCTCTCCGCCTCAGCCGTGGCGGCCTGGGCGCATGGCGTCGCTTGCTTGGGGGACATGCGATCACTCTCCTTTTGCGGCCGAGGGGGGAACTCGCGAGCAAGGAAAGCAAATGCCGTGCCTCAGCAATGTCCGTACCGGTGGAACGGACCAACCCAGGTAGAATTGATGGCGAAACAGAGTGGATAGCCACCAGGACGGAGTCAATTGCACTTTGTCTTTCTGCTCCGACAGTAGCCCGTGGCTTGTCGCGGATGCGGCTTGGCGCAACGCAACACTCAGCCGTGCGTGGCACCGTGCGCGACCTCATGACGGAACCGGCCCCTGGGAGCCTTTCCTACCGAAGCCACGCCAGGGACTGCCGCGCCAGCTCTGCAATAGCCAGGGCGTTCCGCGGATCGAAGCGTAAAGTTCGCAGCGCATCGGCCAGGGCACCATCGCAATCGCCATTCTGGCGGCGTGCCATGGCGCGCCCCTGGTAGGCCGCTGCCAGCCTGGGGTACAGCGCCAGCGCGGCGTCGTAGTCGGCGATGGCCCGCGTTTGATCGCCGCGGCGGCGATGCACGTCACCACGGCGCACCAGGGTCGAAGGAGAATGCGGCGCTCGACGCAGCGCCTCATCGTAATCGGCGATGGCCCGCGCGTCGTCGCGCTGCCGGGCGCGGACGAAACCGCGATCGCTATATGCCGTGGCGTTGTGCGGATCGAGATGCAACGCTTCCGTCAGGTCGGCCACGGCCCGCGCGAACTCACCCTTCTGAGCGTGGGCCAGGCCCCGGTTGTGATAGGTGGCGGCGTGCCGCGGCGCCCAGCGCAAGGCTTCGTCGTAGTCGGCAATGGCGCGGCCGGAATCGCCCTGCTGGGCGTACGTCATGCCGCGGTTACGATAGGCGACGGCATCGCGGTCGTTGCGGCGGATCGCTTCGCTGTAGTCCGCGCGGGCGCGGTCGAACTCGCCCTTGTCGAAGTAGGCGTTGCCGCGCTGCACGTAGACTGCGGCACTGGCGGGTTGCTTGCGAATGACTGCCGTGGCGGCGGCGATGTTCTGGTCGAGCACGCGCAGCGAGCGACCCAGGTGAAAATGCCGGACCAGCTCGTCGAACGTCTCGACGAAGACCGCGCGCTGCACGGTGCCGCCCTCGACTCTCAACGCTCCCAGGCGCTGGGCCAGCGGGCTGGAAGTCTCCAACCCTGCCAGGAGTGTATCCGCGGGCAGGTTTGCCTCGGCGGCAGCGGTGGATAGGTCCAGCTCCGACTCAAAGCGTGCCGCCAGGGCAACGATGGGTTCGGTGGCGGCAACCTTGGACCCGGTCGCTTCCACCGCCTTGCGGAAGCGCTCGGCGTCCTGACGCAACAGGGTGCGCAGTTCCGCCTGCGGTGGATAGAGAGAGCGGATCGCCTTGGCATCGAGCTCGGAGAAGGCGCCGGGGTTCTTCTCGACGTGAGCACGGACCTGATCGGCCTTGTCGATGACGCCACGCACGTGGCACGACATGCACGAGACGCCGTTGATGACGGTCGGATCGGGACGGTTCTTGACGCTAACGATCTTTGTCGGCCCCTCGTCGATGCGTTTGCCCTGGCCATCGACCAGCAGGTAGGCCTGCAGACCGTTGGGCAGGTTGAAGATGATCTCGCCGCCATCGTGCTGGAAAGTGTCGTCGCCGCGGCCGGGCCCGAGCGGATGAGCGAAGAGGTTCTGGCGCCCCGTGTTGCCGGCGAAATCGTAGCTCTTCCAGTAGGCGCCAAATGCAAAGGCATGGCGTTCGATCATGCGGTTGTTACGCGAGACGCCGGAGCTGTTGAAGCCGGCCCGCGCCACGCGTTGTTCCTGAATGTTCGTTCCCGCATCGATCTTGAGGCGCTCTTCCAACTCCCGATCCGTGCGCGGCAACTGCAAGATGTCGTGATACAGCGGCGGCCGCGATGCCGCGAAGACGAACCAGTCGGCCCGTATGTGCGGCAGGTCGCTTCCGGTGGCCGCATAGACCGCCCGGGCGACGGCCGCCGGATGGACGACGTCAGGATCTGGGTCAGCGGCGTGCCCTGGGCCACCTCGAAGCTCGGTGCGACGAGATGCTCCAACGCCGCGGACAGGTCGGTTGCCCCTTCGAGCAGCAGGCCGTCCAGCGTGGCGAAGACGCGGTTGCGACCTTCCTTCGTGTTGGCAAGCCAGCCCCTGGGATCGACCCAGCGTCCGGCCACGTCGAACGTCAGGACGTTGAACTGCGTGATATCCGGGTCGTTCTCCAGGATGCGACGCAATAATGCCATGTGGACGGCAAAGCGGTCAGGATGCTCGCTCAACGACGTATCAAGCAGGAAGACCGCGTGGCGGGCAAAGGGCGCGTTGGCCTGCACCTTAGAGGTCCGGGCGGATGCGGGCATAAACATACGTTGGCCCACTGTCCCCGTGCCGTCCGCTGATGGCCTGGACCTGCGGCGTCGGTGGATGAAACGCAAAGAGCGCCTCGCCGCCCGGCCCCTGGTCCTTCCAGGTCCGGCTGAATGCGAGCTGACCGCCGCCTTCGTCCTTCTTCGCGTCGGCGGGGCGAAAGACCGCCTCGCGACACTCGTCCGCATTGGCCCGCAGCGTGAATTGCAGCTCGGTCAGCTTGCAGTCGGGCAGGCCGAAGCGATACTGCACGCCGCTGTCGGTGGCCGGCAGCAGCTCTTCGTAGGCAAGGATGACGCGGTTGTAGCCGCGCGGCGGAATCGGAAAGACGCGGCCGCTGAAGGTATTGCCGCCCGCGTATTCCAGCAGTGCGGGATCGACGCGGCCGCGCACGGTCTCCTCGTATGTCTCCAGCGCCTTGGCCTTGGCGACGATGCGGCCTTCCTGGAGTCGGCCCCAGTCGGTGCTGTCCACCTGCTTGACGAGTTGGGCGGGCGTCAGGCGGGCCAGGTCCTTGGGCAGTGGCGCCGCTACGCCACGGTTCCACCGCGGCGGCACGGCCTCGCGCGTCTCGGCGATGAACATGGCGTAATAGCTGGCGCTGGCCCCGGTCGGCAACGGATACTCAAACGTTCCTTCGAGCTGCCGGGCATGGGGATTGCGAAAGATGTGATCGACCACCGTGCGGGACCGCGGACCTTCGACCGTGACGGTCACGTGCAAACTGACCAGGTCGAGCGAATTCTTATCTCCGACGTAGACGCGGGCAAAGGCCGGCCGCTGCGGGTCGCGATGCCAGACATTGGGAGCCACCGGCGCCTGGTTGGTTTCTCGCGGCGAACTGGAAGTTGCATCGTCTACACGACCAGCCGTTGGAGTCAGCGTATTTGCGTCTTCTCCTGGGAAAATGAGGGAAGGGCGCGGGTCTCTACGCATCGTCGCGAAATTTTTGCTTTTTGTCGTGCTGGCCCCACAGCCAAGTGCGGTGAAGCCCATCGTCGCCGTCAACAGCATCAGGCCGCGCAAGCGCAGTGCGCGCACTGGTGCAACGAGACGAACGCTGGACATGGATACCTCCCGTTCAAGAAACAACAGAAGGGAGCACGCACCGTGATAAGGAGGGAATGGTGCGCGGCGGAGAAAGCTCAATGAGACTCGATAGAGTGATAGAACCACGAGGACGCCGTTTATTCCCGATCGTTCTTCTTTTTGTGCGAGGCCGGCCGCTTGTGTGCCCGGCGTTGAGCATGGAGGAATCGGTCGACCGCTCGTCTTTCGATCTGCTGGACACGGCGTGGCGATCAGGTACCGTTGACAGGAGAAGCCCGCACGGAGACGCTTCCGGACAATGCCATCCTCCGCACCGACACATGAGCGAACCCACCCAACTCACCCTGGCGCTCCAGCAGGCCGCCGAAGTCATCCGCTCAGCGGAGGCCCTGCTCATCGGCGCCGGCGCCGGAATGGGAGTTGACTCCGGTCTGCCCGACTTCCGCGGTGACGAGGGCTTCTGGAATGCTTATCCGGCCTTCCGCGGCCGCAAGTTTGCCGAATTGTCCAACCCGGCCTCCTTCCACTCCGACCCTGAACTGGCGTGGGGGTTCTTCGGTCACCGGCTCCGCCTGTATCGCTCGGCGGAGCCGCACACCGGTTTCGCCCTGCTGCGTCGCTGGGCGGAAGCCCGACCGCTCGGCTACTTCGTTTTCACCAGTAATGTTGACGGTCAGTTTCAGAAGGCCGGCTTTTCCGCGGACCGCATCTTCGAGTGCCACGGTTCGATCCACCATCTGCAGTGCAGCCGGTCTTGTGGCGCGGGAATCTGGCCGGCGGACGACGTCGCCGTGGATGTGGACGAGACGACGTTCCGGGCGCGAGCACCGCTGCCGCTGTGTCCGTCTTGCGGCGGTGTGGCCCGGCCCAACATCCTGATGTTTCGCGATCTGGACTGCCGACCGGAACGCTGTGCCGCACAGCACCGCCATTACCGGGAATGGTTTCGGCCGATCGCTCGGCGGCGGGTGGTGGCGCTGGAGCTCGGTGCGGGTCCGACGATCCCGACGGTGCGGATCGAGTGCTCCCTGCTCGGCTCGACGCTCATCCGAATCAACCCTCACGATGCGCAAGTGCCACGGGGAGAGATTTCCGTGCTATTGGGCGCCGCGGACGCGATCCAGAGGATCGATGCATTAATGCCATAGCGCTGTTTTGCATTTCAGCCTTGAAGAGAATTGACGAACAACGAAATCCTTGTCGTCCGCTCCTGGAACCTGCCCGAGGGTTGGGGCTTGGCCCTTCGTCATTGATAGACATTCGTCATTAAAAATTAGGCATTAGCGCTTTGGCATTCATCTCGATCTGGCGATGTAGAATTAAGAGGTGCCTCGGGGTCGGGGGTGCGACATCGGACCAAACGGTTGAACTTTTCGGAGCGCAATAAAAAACCCCGCCAGCTCTTTCGAGCCGGCGGGGTACTTTGGATTCGGTAGTTTACGTGGATGCAGAAGC
>JAIEMG010000097.1 GCA_019752375.1 Gemmataceae bacterium
GGCGGCCGGTATCGCACGTCAGCGATACCGGCCGCCGCCGTGTTTGGATCGTCTAAAGGAATGCGCAGGTCCGAGAACGGCCTGGGGCGACCGTCCGACTCTACTTCGGCTTGCGATCCTTCGACATGCTCTCCTTGATCTTCGCTTCCGGTTGCTCCTTGACCCACACCGCGCACAGATGCGCCGCGGCCGCCAGGTAGAGTCGTTCGTGCCGCGGATCGAACGACAGCATGTCGAAGCAAGCGCGGGTGTACTTGACCAGGTGCTGGTCGGTACGCATGGAAGCCTGGCTCGCCAGGGTTTGTTTCACCTGTGGCAATTCCTCGGGGTCGGCGTGCCAGACTCGGGCTGCGGCAGCCGTTGGCGAGGTCTGCAATGCTTCCTTCAAGCTCGGCGGGCTTTTGAGCTTGGCAGGGGCCCAATTCATGTCGAGGTCGCGATCGCTCAGCACGCTCCGATACGCCGTGATCCACACGAGCGCTGCCGCCAGCGCGAGCTTGCGGTTGATATTGCAGCTCGACAGGCCGCAGGCGGCTTGCGGCAGCGTCAAGCAGTGACTCCAGCCGAACTTCGCGAACTCGGTATCGTGCTGCAGCATGTTGTGCGCGCATGTGCGAAGCACCGCGCGGAACCCGGCGTCGATCTGTTCCTCGCTCAGGTCATGACGAATGAAGTCGCCAAACAGGGTGTTGGCATTGCCGGTCGCTTCGCCGGCAGTAATCAGGGTGCGCATGCTGCCATAAGCGCGTTTTGCTCGGGTAGGCGCTGCAAGCTTGGCGAGGACGTCCGCTTCAACACGGGCCGGATCTTGGGCGAGTGGCTTGCCGGGATCCATCGCCATTCCCGAAAAGCTGGTGAGCTGGTCTTTCGGCGCTCCCGCCAGCGCACGGGCCGCGGCACGCAACAAGGCCGCGTCACCGACGTCGGTGGTCCGCCCATGGCGCAGCAGAAGCCAGAGCCCGATGTGAGAATGCGACGCGCCCGACAGCGTCCGCAGCGCCGCCGGCGTTAACAGCTGCACGAGACTCGGCGTGCCGTACTGGGCGGCAAATTGCAGCACGACCGCTTCGAGCCCATTGGCGTCCCCCTTTTGAAACAAGCGCGTAAATTCGGCCCTCGCATCCGCCGGGTTGGCGAAGGCGGCCATGGCCGGGGCTGCGCCGCCGCCACCCGCGCTGGTTTCGAAAGACGCCGCACTCGCCACCAGTTGCAAGCGCGCCAGGGTCCGCTCCTGGGGATCGACGTGTGCCAGCAAACCATACCGGGCAAGCAACTCGAGAGGCGCATGCAAGGTGAAGCTGCTCCCGCCCTTGGTCGGTGGGCAAGATATGATGGCCGCGGCTTGGCGGCAAAGCTCCGCATCGCTGACCGCATCGAGGTTGCGACTCTCGTATTCATCGACCAGGTTCTTGGGACTGATGCCGCTGAGCCGATGCTTGTTCGTGGGATCCGCCGGTTCGGCGCCGAGCAATGCACGACTCCCTGACCCGCTGAACGAAGCAGCACTCGCGGCGATTCCCGCGCTTTCCAGGAATTGCCTGCGCGACAACCGGCTGGACCGCCAATCACGGGAATGGGTCATGGGAAAAACTCCTTCCTGGCAATCTGGGTGCGACGTTGCGGCTCGAGAATACAACGGTTGAGTGTTACAGGAAGCCGCGTTCCCGGAACAGCGATTGCCGCAAAGCACGCGGGGCATCGACAGGCCTGCGACTCCGAGGTCCGAACAGGAATCGCAGAGGGACTGTTTTTTGCATGCTGGACATCCCCAATCCGCGGGGTAGAATAACAACGTGGCCTATTCGCGCCGGTTCTGGTCCGTGAGCCTGGGAAGGTTCACTGCGGCGGGTTTCGGTTTACCATCCCCGGGTGGCCCCGGCTTCGGCCGAATGAATCCCCCGAGAAACCCGGTAAGTACACACCGATCCGCCAGCCACGATCCCTTCTTCGGCTCTCTCGACCGAAAGGAGGTCCATCAGTCGATACTTCAACATCGCATGACGGAACCTGTCGTTCGGCGGATTTCGGCTTATCCGGACTTGGGTGGCGCCTACGACGCTCCCAATAGCTCAATCGAGTAAATACCGATCCCACATCGATGGGTTCCAAGTGGGTTCACAGGAGCAGCCCACAGTGCCGAAAACAACGGCACTGTGGGCTGAATGCCATTCACTTAAGCGAGTTCTCCAGTGGCACGGACATTTCTGTCCGTGCGCTCGGGAAAATGCACGGACAGAAATGTCCGTGCCACCGGAGCGGTATCTCCTGTCGCTCGCCTAAAGTGAATGGCATTTCACTGTGGGCTGGTTGTTGTGCCGCCCCCACTTCTTCGACGGGCGCCAACGCCCAAGCTCTTTCGTCTTTCGTCGCCATCGATTCCGCCGAAATGTTATTTCAATGCCGGCGCCGGCGCGGCCGGATTGTTCACCAGCACCGCAGTGGGCGGCGCGGGTGCGGGTAACGGGCCTGGAGTCAACGGCGCAGGCATCCGCGCGGCCAGCGCTTCCCGGATGATCGCTTCCTTGAGGCCGGTAAACGCGCGGCGGATCAGCCAGCGGCCGACGAGGACGGCAAACACGATCCCAAGCACCAACTTCCAGCCGATCAGGTTGATGATGAGAGCAGTGAGGACACCCAGTCCGTATCCCGCCGCTCCGAAGAGATAGTTGCGGGACCAGGTCCACGGCATCCGGGCTGGTGCTGCCGTGGCAGGCACAGCCACGGGCACCAGCTCCACGTCTCTGCCTACAGTGGATGCGATGCCGCCCTGTGCCGGTCCCTCGGGGGCGGCCGCCAATGCGGGGGTGGTTGCCGGATTCGGGAGCAGAATACCGACCGGAACGCCTGCCGAAGTTTGCTCGCTCCCTGGTGCCGCGGGTTCCGTGCCATCCGGAAGGAACACTTGAAACGCTTGAGCGGCGTCCCAGGGCGTGGCAAAGCGCTGCGCCGGGTCCTTGGCCAGCATTTGCAAAACCACATCCCCCACCTCTTCGGGCACCTCCAGGTTGAACTGCTGGAGCGGTGGCGGTGCAACCGTGCTGTGCAAGACTAGAAGCTGCACGGACGTCTCGGCGGTGAACGGCGGCCGCCCCGTCAGACACCGATAGGCGACACAGCCCAGACTGTAGATGTCGGCCCGGATATCGGCGGTGTGCGCATCGCGCGCTTGCTCCGGCGCCTGATACTCGGGCATGCCGATCGTGCTTCCCAACTCGGTCAGGCCAGCGCTCCGGGGCTCCGGCGGCGCTCCCTCGTCAAAGAGGGCGCGGCCCAGGCCCATATCAAGAATCTTCACGGTCGCGTGAAGGGTGGTGTCCATCCTTCCGGCCATTGCGCCGGGCACCAGCATCAGGTTGGACGGTTTCAAATCGCGATGAACCATACCCTGTTCGTGGATGTGCTGGAGCCCTTGCAGCGCCTGGTCGAGGATGCGTACCACCTCGTCAACGGGAAGGGGCGCGCGGCGCTGGAGTAAATCCTCGAGCGATTCGCCTTCCAGGTACTCCATCACAATGTAATGCAGGCCCGCGCACTGGCCGACCTGAAAGGCGCGGATGACGTTGGGATGCTTGAGCTTCAGGGCGAGTCGGGCCTCGCGCTGGAAGCGGCCGAACGCTTCGGGGTCCTTGGCGCGTGAAGGCGGCAGGATCTTGAGCGCGACGATCTGACCGTTGGTATGCGCCGCCTTGTAGACGGCGGCCATGCGGCCCTGGCCGATTCGATCGAGGATCCGGTACTCGTTCAGGACCAGGTGCTCGGCCTTGCCGCGCTGCAACAGGCTCGCCTGGTAGGGAGTGAGCACATGCCGGCCGACAAGCCACTGACTCAAGGCGTCGGCGCCGCCGCCGCCGGACTCGCTGTGCCAGCGCTTGCGGAGATTGCGGATCTCCAGTGGGGGCAGCAGTTGACTGCGAACGAGCAAATTGCAGAAGTCCTCCACGGAGCGTTCCATAGCTGTCTCCCGCGCGGCGCGGCCTGGGTGTCCAAAAATTCCTTCAGGCTCTTCGCGGCTTGCAAGCCCGGAAACGCTTCGGCCCACGGGCCAAAGCGGAGGGAGTTTTCACGTGTGTTGGTCCGGAAGCGGTTGCGGACATCATGAAAGGACGATCGCCGCGACGCAAGCGGAAAGTGGTTGCGGTTTCCGCTCGATCCAAATGGAGCCGTCAGAGCTACAAACAGAATTTCTTGAGTAGATTCTTCTCGCTTTTCCAACACCCCTAATTAGAATACGGTATACCGTACACCGGGTACATCGAGGGGTGATTCCGATGGTTGTCAGTGCATTGATGCCTGTGCCGCGAACCACCCTCATGCGCGAGGTGGCCGAACGGCTCCGGCAAGCGATCCTCTCCGGCGAACTGGCGGCCGGTCAGCCGCTGGCGGAGGCGGCCATGGCCGCTCGGCTGGAAGTGAGCCGGGTGCCGGTTCGGGAAGCCCTGGTCGAGCTGGAACGCGAGGGACTGGTGGTGTTCAACGCCCGCGGCCGCGCCTGTGTGCGTGAGTTCACGGATGAGGACTTCGCCGAGATTCGAAGCCTGCGCACCACGTTTCAGGTCATGAGCGCGAAGCTGGCCGCGGTCAAGCACACGGCGGAGGAGCTGGAGCGGCTGGAGATGATCGTGAAGCAGGCCGACAAGACGCGCGATCCCACCGAGTTCAGTCGCATGGACATTGCCTTCCACGATGAAATCGCCCGCATGGCACGGCACGAACGTCTGTACCAGTGCTGGAGCAACCTGAGGGGCCAGATGGAACTGTGGATCGCACGCGCCCACCGCGAACGGGAACGCATCAAACACGACGTCCGCGAAGAGACCCTGCGCGCCCACCGTCAGATGATTGAAGTCCTCCGCTCGCGCAGGTCGGATGAAGCGGCCCGACTGATGGAAATCCACTGCGACAGTATGGCCCAGCCATCGTGACCGTGTCATCTTGCCATGCAGGAAATCATGAACCACCGAACCATTCGCTTGTCGTGGTGCTGTGCGGGCAGCCTGGGGCTGGTCCTGCTTGGCTTGACGGGCCACGGTCTCACCGGAGCGGACAAAGGAACGTCCAAGGACGCGACGGGCGATTTCTCCGTCGTCGTTCGACCGCTGATGAAGAAGTACTGCCTGGACTGCCACTCGACAAAAGCGAAGAAGGGCAGCCTGGACCTGGAGCGGTTTGGTTCGCTTGACCTGGTTCGCAAAGACCTGAAGCCCTGGCAGCAGACCATCGAGATGCTCGAAGCCGGCGAGATGCCGCCCAAGGGCAAGCCGCAGCCGACCGCGGACGAGCGCAAGCAATTGATCAGTTGGATCCGCGGTTTCATGGACGCCGAGGCGCGGGCTCGCGCCGGCGACCCGGGATACGTGCCGCTCCGCCGGTTGAGCAACGCCGAGTATGACGCGACGGTCCGTGACCTCACCGGGGCGAATCTGCGGCCCACGCGCGAGTTCCCCGCGGATGGAGCCGCCGGTGAGGGCTTCACCAACGCGGCGGAGGCCCTCACCGACATCTCGCCAACCTTGCTCACCAAGTATCTGAATGCTGCCAAGAAGGTCGCGGAACATGCCGTGCTGCTGCCCGACAGCATGCGCTTCTCACTTGGCAAGACGCGCCGGGACTGGACCGACGAGAGCGTGGCCCGGCTGCGCGCGTTCTACGCGCCGTACGTCGCTGGCGCCGAGCCGTTGCCGCGGGAGCTTGCCGCGGTGTTTCCGGGCGTCCTTCAGGGGCAGGCGCAGTTCACCACCGATGGCCGTCTGCCGCTGCAACGGTATCTCGCGGCATCGGTCAGACATCGTGATGGGCTGAGCGCCGGCAAGATCACTTTGGACGATGTCGCGACAAAGGAACAGTTGAACCGAAAGTACCTCACCGCGCTCTGGCAGACGCTGACCGACAAGACGTCGTCCCAGCCGCTGGACGCGATCCGCAACCGCTGGCAGCAGGCGTCGGAAAAAGACGTAACGGCGCTCACGGCGGAGATCACCGCCTGTCAGGCAGCGTTGTGGCAGTTTGTCCGCATCGGCAGCTACCGCTACGGCGACACCCGGCAACTGGCCAATGACCCCGTCGCCGCCGACACGCAACCCGTCCGGCTTGGCCTCAAGCCGGCCGCGGGCCAGACCGAGGTGGTGCTGTACCTGGTGAGCCGCGACCTGTCGCCGGCAGGCAAGGGCGGCCATGCCGTGTGGCAGCGGCCGCGCTTCGAGAAGGCCGGAAAGGCGCCACTCCTGCTCCGGGACATCGCCACGGAGTTCGGCCCGGTGGCGGAAGGGGTCGAGAGCAAGTTCGGCATCCCGAACGAGCGGTTCGGCAAACACCCTGAGGGCAAGCCGACCGATGATGCCAGCCTGGTCGTCGCCGCGAATACCGTGACCGAGGTTCGGCTGCCGGCATCGCTCTTCCGCGACCGCGAGTTCGTGGTCGAGGGCAAGCTCGATACGGTCCCGGGCGAGCGCGTGGTGCAGTTCCAGGTGCTGACCGCCCCGCCGCCCGCGGTCGCCCGCTGGGACGGCAAGAGCCGGCTCGTTGCAGCATCGGACAGCCCGGCATTCAAGCAGATGATCCAGGGGCACGCCGATTTCCGCCGTGTCTTTCCGGTGTTCATCTGCTTCCCGAGCGTCGTTCCAATCGATGAAGTCGTATGCCTGAAGATGTTCCACCGCGAGGACGAGGTGTTGTCGCGCCTGTTCCTCGATGACGAGCAGCAGCGCCGAATCGACCGGCTCTGGGAGGAGCATCGCTTCATCAGCCGGCAACCTATCGCCGAGAACGACTACCTGCCGCAGTTCATCGGCTACGTGACGCAGGACTCGCCGAAGGACGTCCTGGCGTACTTCGAGGGCCAGCGCCCTGTCTTCAAGAAGCGCGCGGATGAGTTTGAGAAGGACGTGACGGTCGCGATCCCCCTGCAGCTGGACACGTTGCTCGACTTCGCCGCCCGCGCCTATCGCCGGCCGCTCGTGGAAAAAGAGAAGACCGAGCTCCGCGACCTCTACGGCACGTTGCGCAAGACGAGCGCCGCGTCTACGCCCCGTGCAGCGCACGAGGAGGCCTTCCGTAGCGTGCTGGCCCGGGTCCTCGTGTCGCCGGCGTTCTTGTTCCGGGTCGAGAAGGCGCCGCTGGGAAAGGATGCCGGACCAGTGAACGACTGGGAACTGGCGACCCGCCTCAGCTACTTCCTGTGGTCGTCCGGCCCGGACGACGAGCTGCGCCGACTTGCCGCGGCTGGCCAACTCCGCGATCCGAAAGTCTTCGCGGAGCAGACGCATCGGATGCTCAAGGACGATCGCCTGCGCGCCCTGGCCATCGAGTTCGGCACGCAGTGGCTGCACGTCCGCGGCTTCGACGAGTTCAACGAGAAGAACGAGAAGCTCTTCCCCACCTTCAACGCCAACCTGCGCAAGGCGATCTACGAGGAATCGATCCTGTTCTTCCAGGACCTGTTCCAGAGCGACCGCCCGGTGACGAACGTCCTCGACGCGGACTACACGTTCCTCAACGAATCGCTTGCCAAACACTACGGCATCCCCGGAGTTGCCGGCCCGCAGTGGCGCCGGGTCGACGGAGTTCGCAAGTACGGCCGTGGCGGCGTCCTGGGTCTGGCCAGCGTCCAGGCCAAGCAGGCGGGCACGTCCCGCACCAGCCCGGTCCTCCGCGGCAACTGGGTGGTCGAGACCCTTCTCGGCGAGAAGCTGCCTCGCCCGCCGGCGAACGTGCCGAAACTGCCTGAGGAAGAAGGCGGTGCCGACAAGCTTACGATGCGCCAGCAGGTCGAGAAGCATGCCCACGTGCAGGAGTGCGCCGTCTGCCACCAGCGGATTGATCCGTTCGGCTTCGCGCTGGAGCGCTACGACCCGATCGGCCGCCGCCGGGACAAGGACCTGGGCGGTCTTCTCATCGACTCCAAAGCCAAATTGAAAGACGGAACCGAGTTCGACGACATCGAAGGGCTGCGGACTTACCTGCTCACGAAGAAGAAAGACGTGATCGTGAGGCTATTTTGCCGCAAGCTGCTCGGTTATGCTCTGGGCAGGGCCGTCGCGCTTTCGGATCAGGCGTTGATCGACGAGATGGTGATGGAGCTGAACCGAAATGACGGGCGGCTGTCAGCGGCGGTGCTGGCGATCGTGCGGAGCCCGCAGTTTCGGATGGTGCGGGGGATGGACGCGCACAAGGATGATTGAACTGCGGGCGAGCGACAAAATAACAGAGTAGGCCAACGCCATGGCGATTCACGAATTCTGGGACAACGTCTGGCAAGGTGCGAGATTGGCTGCCGTGGGGCACGTGGTCGATCGGCCCAATCCTGACATCGGCAAGATCGAGCAGTCCATTCGTGCCACCCAACACTGGCTGAGTGCCAAGCATGTGCAAGGGTTCAATGAGAAGGATTTCTCGTTCCTGCCACAAGCGGAACGTCGCAAGCTGGCGGAGCTGGTAAAGCGCTATCTCAACGTGGCGTCGAAGATTCATCCACTGGCCAGCCCCCCCCAGGAGCAAGTGGATCAGGCGATTCCACCCTTTCTCAAGATTGTCGAACTGCTCGAATTCCACCGATACGCGGACGCCGAAGCTTACCGGATTGGCAAGCAAGTCGAGAACTTCATTCGAGACTATCGGCCCGCGTTTCTGGCCGATCTGCGTTTCGAAACCGGTGCGGACCAGACCGGCGATCCCGCCATCTCGATGTGGGCGATTCTTGAAGATGCGGCCGTCGAGGAATCCGTGTTCAGAGCTAATGCGAATCGCGTGTATGAACTCTTGAGAGTCGCGGTGCGCAGCGTGGAGCCCAAGCGTTGGCCGTACGTGAGTCTGCGCACAGTATCCGAACAGGCCGAGCTCTTGGAGACGCCGGCAGCATGAGTCTGCACGATGATCTGCTGGAACAAGCGGCACGATTGGCAACATCTGATTCGCGCCGTCCGAAGCAGGTCAACCTTCGGCGTTCCGTGTCCTCAGCCTACTATGCGTTGTTCCACTTGTTGATCGGGGAGGCGTCACGCTTGTACGCCAAAGATATCGAGATGATGGGGCGCGTAAGCAGGACCTTCAATCACGTGGAAATGAAGAGAGTATCGACATCTTTTGTCAGCCAGCGCTTGCCAAAGGCTCTGCTGCCGGCCGGCGGCACGTATGCCATCTCGTTTGAATTGCAGAGAGTCGCGAGTAGTTTTCTTGAACTTCAGCAAGCCAGGCACTTGGCGGACTACGACGTAAGACGTGTTTTTAGTCGGCAAGAAGTTCTTCGCTGCGTCGACTTGAGTCGCCAGGCATTCGCGGATTGGGAGCGCGTGAAGAAGAATGACGACGCGCGATTGTACCTCGCTTGTTTCCTTCTGTGGAAGCGCTGGGATGAGGAGCCTCGTTAGAGTTAAGCCGCGGAACAAGAATGACGGATGGCTGTCAGGGGCGGTGCTGGCGATCGTGCGGAGCCCGCAGTTCAGGATGGTGCGTGGAAGCGACTAAGTAGACTGAGCCGGGAACGCAGATGAAGAAGTGGCTCATTGGCATCTTTGTCCTGTGTAGCTTCATTACCATCCCGGCGTTTCTCCTGGTCGAGTACCGCATGGTGGAGAATCCAGCACGAAAGCGGCAGGCGATAACGATCTCAGAAGCGGGTCGGCAGGACTTTCCGGAGTTTCAATGGGGTTGGTCGCCGGGATGGGGGGCCGTTTTTGTGCGGGTCTCTGGAGCGACAGCCAGCGATCCCAGTAAACAAACTGCGGTGAGGGAATGGCTAGGCGATTTCAAAGCTCGCAACGGCCTGGATGCGTCGGTGCGGTTGGAATTCTACGATGCTGGTCAATCCACGTTGCTGGCTGGCTTTGATGACTGACTGCGCACGTTGTTCTCCATCACACGCTATGCGCGGAAACGAGAAGACAAACCTCGTTACCGGGCTCAGAGCCCGGTAACGAGTGATGAAGTGTCAATCAAAAACAATTGTTCTGTTCCTGGAGAACACGGCATGACATCAACCCACCCCGTCTCTCGCCGCGCCTTCCTCCGCGGCCTCGGCGTCACCATGGCCCTGCCGTGGCTCGAATCGCTCCCCGTCTGGGGCGACGATCAGGCCAAGGAGCGTTCCTCCGAGCCGCCGGTGCGGTTTGCCTGTTTGTTTTCCGGAAACGGGTACCACAGCAAGGAATGGTGGGCCAAGGGCGAAGGCGCCAACATGGAGCTGGGCAAGGTGCTGGAGCCGTTACGGCCGCACCGCGAGAAGCTGCTCTTCCTGCGCGGGCTTTACAACCAGGAAGCGCTGATCGGCGGCATTCACAGTTGCCAGACCGGCAATCTGCTGACCGGTGCGCACCTGGCTCCCGCCGGCGAGATCAAGTCTGGCATCAGTTGCGACCAGCTCATCGCCGAGCGGCTCAAGGACCAGACCAAGGTGCCGAGCCTGGTGCTGGGATGCGAGCCGTCGATTGCGGCGATTCACAAGAACTACTCGATGATCTACAGTTCCCACATCTCGTGGAGCTCACCCACCACGCCAACCCCGCTGGAGCTGTATCCGGCCCTGGCGTTCGACCGGTTGTTCCGCGACGAGGTCGGGCGGGCCGACAAGAGCGTGCTGGATGCCGTCATCGAGGACGCCCGCGGACTGCGCAACACGGTGAGCAAGTCCGATCAGCGCCGGCTGGACGAATACCTGTCCTCGGTCCGCGAGGTCGAGAAGCGGATCGAGCAGGCAGGGAAAGCCGGACGACTGCAGGGCTGGCGGCCCACGCTCACCAAGCCGGACATGCCGCGGCCGGCCGATGGCATCCCGCAGGACATTGACCAGCACATGCGGTTGATGTGCGATATCCTCGTCCTTGCCTTCCGAACCGACACCACGCGTGTCTGCACCCTGAAGCTGAACAACGACCACTCTTCCCTGCGCTTCCCGCACCTGAAGGTGGATTACATGATCCACCATCTGCTCTCGCACAGCGATACCGCCGACTGGCTGAAAGTGAACCAGTTCTTCACGCAGCAGCTGGCGTACATCGCCGAGAAGCTGGACCAGGTGAAAGAAGGCGAACGGACGCTGCTGGACAACTCGATGATCCTGATGTGCTCCAGCATGATGACCGGCAACCACAACAACGACCAGCTGCCGGTGGTGATGGTCGGCCGCGGCGGCGGGCAGATCAAGACGGGCCGCATCCTCGACTACCTGGGCAAGTCGAACCGCAAGATGTGCAGCCTCTACCTGGCGCTGATGGACAAGATGGGCGTGCGTCTGGACCGCTTCGGCGATTCCAAGGAACGGCTGGCGGAAATCTAACCATGCTTATCTCACAAAACAAAAGCAACCACCGATTGCACGGATAACACGGATGAAATGCAATCGGCGCGAGTTATCCGTGCCATCCGTGGTGAGAATTGCGGGCGAACCATGCTTTGCAACATCCAAAAGTTCCGCGACAAGCTGCGCGACGGCCGCCTGTGCCTGGGCTCGGGCATCAGTTGCACCGACCCAGCGGTCGTGGAAGCGTTGTGCGATAGCGTCGATTTTCTCTGGATCGACCTGGAGCATACGCCGATCGGCCTGGAATCGCTGCAGGCGCACCTGATCGCGGCCCGCGCCGGCGGGGCGCCGGCCCTGGTGCGCGTTCCCAGCAATGACGTCGCCTGGACCAAACGTGTGCTGGACATCGGTGCGGAGGGCGTCATCCTGCCGCAGGCTCGGTCGGTGGCCGACGTGGAGGAATTCGTCGCAGCCTGCCGGTATCCGCCGCTGGGCCGTCGTGGTTTTGCCCCGCGTCGTGCTTCCAATTACGGACGACAGCGCCTGGACGAATACTTGCAATCCGCGAACTCCCAGGTTTTCGTCGCAGTGCAGATCGAGACGCGCGAGGCACTGGAGGCGCTGGACGCGATCGCGCAGATCAAGGGCATCGATTCGCTGGTCGTCGGTCCCGCCGACCTGGCCGGCTCCCTGCTTGGACTTCCAGGCCAAGTCAACCATCCGAAAATCCTCGAGAGCATCTCCCGGATTGTCGCCAAGGCTCGGCAGGCCGGTCTCACCGTCGGCATCGGCATGGGGCCGGACGCGGACTACGCCCAACGGGTGGCCCAACTCGGCGTGCAATGGGTCCAGTGCGGTGGCGATCTGAGCTTCATGATTCGCGCCGCCGACGCGCTCTATCAAGACATCCGGCGTCGTTCGGAGAAGGAGCCGGAAAGGCCGCCGAAACCGTTTCCGGCGGTAATGGCTGGAAAATAGCCGCCGCTTGTGGCTTCCTCCAGCGTGTGCGAAGCCGCAAGCGGCAGCCGTCTTGGTGGAAAGGGTTGCTCCATGATCAAGGTCGCCGTCACCGATTACTCTTTCCCCTCGCTCGACGTCGAAACGGACATCCTCCGGCCGCTGGGCTGCGCAGTGGTTGCCCAAAAGCGATTCACCGGCCCGGCGGAACTGTCCGCGTTGGTTGCCGACGCCGACCATGTCATCACCCAGTTTGCTCTCGTCACAGCCGATGCGATCGCAGCCATGCAAAAGGCCCAGGTCATCGTTCGGTATGGCGTCGGCGTGGACAACGTCGATCTCGATGCCGCTCGCTCGCGAGGCATTCCGGTCTGCAACGTGCCGGACTATTGCCTGGACGAGGTGGCCGATCACACGCTCGCCATGATCCTGGCCACGACACGGCAGGTGGTCGCTCATTGCCAGAACGTCCGCCGGGGCACGTGGGGACTTGCCGTGCCCCTGGCGGCGATGAAGACTCTGGCGGAAATGACCGTTGGAGTGGTCGGCTTTGGGCGGATCGGCCGCGAGGTGGTTCGCCGGCTGCAGGCGTTCAAGTGTCGCGTCCTCGTTCACGATCCAGTCGTGCCGTCCGAAACAGTTCGCGGCAACGGCTGCATCCCTGTCAGTCTGGCGGAGCTTCTCTCGACCAGCGACCTGGTCACCTTGCACTGTCCTGCGACCGCACAGACGCGACGAATGATCAACGGCGCGTCTCTGGCCCAGATGAAGGCGGGAGCCATCCTGGTAAACCTGAGCCGAGGCGATCTGGTCGATTCCGCGGCCCTGGTGGAATCGCTGTAGAGCGGGCATCTCGCGGCCGCGGCCCTGGACGTGTTTGATCCGGAACCGATCCCGGCCGATCACGCCATTCTCCGCATGGAAAACGTCATCGTCTCTCCGCACAACGCCTCGGCCAGCGTGCAAGCGGCCCGCAAGCTGCGCGAGACCGTGGCTCACACCGTCGCCCGGGCGATCCGGGGCGAACCGTTGCAAAACATAGTCAATGGCGTCGCGCCGAAGGCATCGCTTCAACCGATCTCGCATGCGTAATGTCCGAAAGGTGAATGAATGACGAGCAAGCTCTTTGACCTGACGGGCCGCGTCGCCGTCGTTTCGGGCGCGGCTCAGGGCCTGGGACGGGCCATGGCGCTGGCGCTGGCCGACGCGGGTGCCGACCTGCTGGTGGTCGATCGCAATGGCGATGGCGTGCGACAGACGGCCGATGACGTTGTGCGACTGGGCAGACGCGCGATCGCGGAAACCGCCGACGTGTCCGACTCCGTGCAGATTCGCGCCCTCTTCGCCCGGCTGGATCGGGAGTACGGGCAGATCGATTTCCTGGGCAACGTGGCCGGCGATGGCACGGTCGGTGCGCCGGAAGAAATCTCGCTGGCAGACGTCGAGCTCTCCTGGCGCAACCTGGTGTTCGGCCGCTTCTGCTCGTGCCAGGAAGCGGGGCGGCGGATGCTGGCGCGCGGCCGGGGCAGCATCGTCAACATCGGCTCGATCGCCAGCGTCACGGCCCTGGGCCGCGGGCACATTGCCTACAGCATGGCGATGGGAGCGGTGGTGCAGATGACGCGGGAGCTCAGCACGGAGTGGAGCGGGCGGGGCGTCCGGGTCAACTCCATCCTGCCGGCACAGATCATCAATCCCGGCCTGGATGCGCGGATTGCCGCGGAACCGGAGTTGCGGAATCAGTTCCTCAAGGGGATTCCCACGGGGCGTCTTGGCCATCCGGATGACATCAAGGGGCTGGCAGTCTTCCTGGCCTCGGACTCTTCCTCGTGGATCACTGGAGCTTTGATTCCGCTGGACGGCGGCAACCTGGCGATGAACTCCGGCGGCACCAACCCGACCTGTACGGCAACCAAGGGCAAGTGACCATGAAGACGATGACGACCGGACTGGATCAGGGCCGGCTCTTGCATCTGTATCGGCAGATGCAGGTGATCCGCCAGTGCGAGGAGCAACTGGCCAAGTCGCATCAGCGCGGGTTGATTCATGGCGCCTGCCATACCTACATCGGCCAGGAAGCGATTGCCGTCGGGGTGTGCGCCCACTTGCGTGCCGATGACGCCGTCTTCAGCACGCACCGCGGCCATGGCCACGCCCTGGCCAAGGGAATGCCGCCCGCGGAGTTGATCGCGGAGCTGTACGGACGCGCCACCGGCTGTTCGCGCGGCCGCGGCGGCAGCATGCATTTGTTCGCCCCGGAAATCGGCATGATGGGGACCAGCGGCATCGTCGGCCCGTGCATCCTCCAGGCGGCCGGCGCCGGCTACAGCTTCAAGTTGCTGAAGACCGATCGGGTGGCCGTGGCATTCTTCGGCGACGGCGCCGTCAACAACGGGGCTTTTCACGAAGGGCTGAACCTGGCTGGCATCTGGAAGCTGCCCGTGCTGTTCGTCTGCGAAAACAACCAGTATGCGACCGAAATACCCTTCAACTACGCGGCCGGCAGTCCGACGGTTGCCTCGCGCGCCGCGTCCTACGGTCTGCCTGGCTTCGCGCTGGACGGCAACGACGTGGAAGCCATCACCGCGGTTGCCGGCGAGGCCGTGCAAAGGGCCCGCGGCGGCGGCGGGGCGACGCTGATCGAGTGCAAGACCTACCGCACCCGTGCGCACGCGGAGGGCATGGGCGATTTCACCTATCGCACGCGAGAAGAGGTCGAGGAGTGGAAGGGCCGCTGTCCGATTCGTCGGCTGCGGCAGCGATTGGACGCTGGAATCGGCGGCCCTGTTGCCTCGACGGTCAATGGCAATGGGCACCACTCCCCAGATGCGGTGGATGCAGAGGTCGCCGCATTGGTCGCCGAGGCCCACCGCTCCGCCGAAGCCAGTCCGTGGCCGGACCCGGCGACGGCGACGACTCACGTCTATGACGAATCGCCACGGCCCAGTCCCGCGCCGCCGCTTCCACCGGGAAGCCGCGAAATCACGATGATGAAGGCAACGCACGAGGCCTTGGCCGAGGAGATGGCGAAGAACCCGAAGATCTTTGTCCTGGGCGAAGGCATCGGCAAGCGAGGCGGGAACTTCAAGACCACGGAGGGACTGTACGATCTCCATGGCCCAGAGCGTTTGTGCGATACGCCCATCTGCGAGCGCGGTTTCGTGGGACTGGCCGGCGGCGCCGCGATGACGGGCAGCCGTCCCGTGGTCGATTTCATGTTCGCCGACTTCGTGCTCGACGGCGTCGGCGAGATCCTGAATCAGATCGCCAAGATGCAGTACATGAGCAGCGGGCGAATCAAGATGCCGATCCTGCTGCGCGGCTGCATCGGCATCGGCCATGCCGCGGCGACGCACCATTCCGGCAACTACTATCCGCTGTACGCCCACTTCCCCGGTCTGCGCGTGGTTGTCCCGTCGACGCCGTACGACGCCAAGGGCCTTCTCAAACGCGCCTTGAACTGCCACGACCCGGTGCTGTTCCTCGAACCCCGCGAGTTGCTCGGAATCAAGGGACCAGTGCCGGAACAGGAATACGAGATTGAATTCGGCAAGGCTGCCGTGGTGCGCGAGGGGCGCGATGCCACCGTCGTCGCGCTGGCGGGAATGGTGCGTCGGACGGTAGAAGCTTGTACTCGGCTGGCAGCCCGGGGCGTTTCCGTGGAGGTGATCGATCCGCGGACTGTTTCGCCCCTGGACAGCGACACCATCTTGCAGTCCGTACACAAGACGGGCCGCCTGCTGATCGTGGACGAGGCGTTCGCACCGTTTGGTCTGGGTGCGGAGGTCGCGGCACGGGTGATCGACGCCGGCTTCGATGACCTCGACGCCCCGATCCGCCGGCTGCACGGTGCGTTCACGCCGACACCGTACAGCCCGCCTCTGGAGAAAGCCGTGGTGCCGCAGGCCGACGACATCGAGCGGGCGATCCGTGCGTTGTTGGAGGAGTGATTCGGTGGGAGCCTGACGCGCGAGCAAAGGACAAGGCATCCCTTGCTTGCGCGTCGGGCTCACGGTCAATTCCCGCTGGGAGGTGGTCCTTGGCGATTCCCGTCACTGTTCCTCGATTGGGCTGGTCCATGGAGGAAGGGACGTTCCTCCAGTGGCTGAAGAATGACGGGGACGACGTGCGCGCCGGCGAACCGTTGTTTGTTCTGGAAGGCGAGAAGGCAGCGGAGGACGTCGAAGCCCTGGACGCCGGAACGCTGCACTTGAATTCAGGCGGTCCGCGGCCGGGAGACCGCGTCAAGGTCGGCGAAGTGATTGCCCACCTGGCGGCACACGGCGAAGTGCTGACGCCAAGCCAAAACGTCGATTCCAAGCCGGTGCCGGCTCTGGCGCCGCCTGCCGGGCCTTCCGCGCGGCGCCTCGCAAGGTCTCTTGGTGTGGCCATTGAGCAAGTTTCGGCCTCGGGGCCGACCGGTCGAATCACTGAAGAAGACATTCGCCGTCACCGCCAGTCGGTCGAGACCGTCGTCCCGGCCGTAGCAGTACGCAATGAGCCCGTCGCTTCGCCGCGCGCCCGAAGAACGGCCCGCGAACGCGGCATCGACTGGAAAAGCCTGCAGGGCAGCGGCCCCAATGGACGCATCCGCGAGCGCGACGTGTGCGCCGCACCGGCCCGCAAGACGGACGGCCGATTGATCCCGCACACGACCGTGCGACGCACCATCGCGGCCCGCATGGTCGCCGGCGTGACGCAGGCGGCGCCGGTCACGCTCACCACCAGAATCGATGCAACGAACCTCGTCAGTTTCCGTGAGCAATTCAAGTCCACTGGGACGACGGATGCCATTGTCCCGAGCTACACGGACCTCATCGTCAAACTCTGTGCCGTGGCCCTGCGTCAGCACCCGCTCCTGCAAGCTCAATGGCGCGAAGACGGGCTCTTCGTGCCCGAGCGCATCGACATCGCCATTGCCGTGGACACGGACGGCGGGTTGCTGGTGCCGGTGTTGCGTTCGGTGGACCAACTCGGCGTGCGTCCCCTCGCCGCCCAGGCACGGGAGTTGGTCGAACTCGCCCGCGCCGGCCGACTGTCGGCGGAACAGATGCGCGACGCCACGTTCACCGTGACGAACCTGGGCAGCCTCGGCATCGATGCCTTCACACCGATCCTGAACTTGCCGCAGTGTGCCATCCTTGGCGTCGGCCGCATCGTCCGCGAACCGACGGTCGTCAACGATCAGGTCGTGGTACGGGACCGGATGACGCTCAGTCTGACCTTCGACCACCGCATCGTTGACGGCGCTCCGGCGGCGCGGTTCCTGGACACCTTGCGTCGCTGCCTGGAACAGCCCGTCCCGTGGCTCGTTCCGTGAGGAACTATCGATCATGAACCCGCAGCAACTCTCCGGCGCGGGTCCCCGAACGGCAGCTGAACCGTCCGCGGCGATCATGCCCAAGGTGACGCGCCGGCTCATTCCGTTCTTGCTGATCCTGTACATCTGCAACTTGCTCGACCGCGCCAATGTTAGCTTTGCCCGGTTGACCATGCAGGCCGCTCTGGGGATGAGCGACACCGTCTTTGCCTTCGGCACCGGCCTTTTCTATTGCGGGTATCTGCTCTTCGAAGTCCCGAGCAACCTGATCCTGCGCCGCACCGGCGCACGGGTCTGGATCGCTCGCATCATGATGACCTGGGGACTGGTCTCCTGCGCCACCATGTTCGTGACGGGCCCCGGGAGCTTCTTCACTGTTCGCATCCTGCTGGGTGTTGCCGAAGCGGGGTTCTTCCCGGGCATCATCCTCTATCTGACCTACTGGTTCCCGGCGCGAGAGCGTGCCCGGGCGGTGTCCCGGTTCATGGCGGCCAATGCTCTGGGCGCGATCATCAACTATCCGATCTCCGGCGCGATCATGGAACACCTCGATCAGGTGGGCGGCCTCCACGGCTGGCAGTGGGTCTTCCTGCTCGAAGGGATTCCGTCCGTACTGATGGGCGTGCTCGTCCTGTTCTATTTGACCGACCGGCCGGAGCAGGCCGCCTGGCTTACCGAGGACGAACGCTCCTGGCTGGCGGAGCGCATGAGCGAGGAGGAGCAGTATCGCGAAAAGCGTCACGGCGCCGACTTGTGGCGCACCGCCGGGGACCCGCGGGTCTGGCTGCTGATCCTCGTCTATTTCACGGTGGCCTGCGGCGCCAACGGCAGCAGCTTTTACATGCCGGAACTGGTGAGCAACCGTTTCCCGGACCAGAACAAACTGGAAGTCGGCCTGATTGCGACGCTTCCCAGCATTTGTGCCTTGATCGGAATGCTGGTCAACGGGGCCTTGTCGGATCGGACGGGAAAGCGGAGCTTGCACGTCGCCGGGGCCGCGCTCCTGGGAGCTGCGGGCTGGGCCCTCGCTGCGGTCGCGGATTCGCCCATGCTAGGCCTGATCGGTTTGTGCTTGGCCCAGACCGGCACCATGAGCATGCTGCCACCCTTCTGGTCGTTGCCGACGTCCTTTCTCAGCGGCGCAGCGCTGGCTGGCGGGATCGCCTTGATCAATTCTGTTGCCAACGTGGGTGGTCTCGCGGGCCCAAGCGTGTTGGGGCTGATTCGCGATCAGACGGGAGGCTTGACTGCGGGGCTACTGGCCCTGGCTGCGACGATGGCTGTCGGTGGGATCCTGGTCCTGTTTGCCCGTTACGACCCCACGTTGGACCAACGATTGGCGGAGAAGGAAGGCCAATAATTCTCCCAGTCCGACCGCTCGGACCACCAACCAGCGACACAGGTCCGTAGCGAGTTCACAAGTCCAGAAAATGTCGGCGCGCCCAGGTGAGCTTGGCCCACCCGCGGCGAAAATTCCCGGTCCACCAAAAGGGCCTTTCAAAAGTGCGTTGTTGGCTCGTCAAAACGCGCCTTGACCTGTTCGATCAGACCGGCTAAATCGCCGCTGCTGTTATCACTATCTGTACATGGTTGCGCAGGTTCTGTCGCCGATCCCTCCGAGGCCCCGTCGCCGTGCGGGTCAAAATGGGTAGCCTGGATGGATCACCTGGATACGTCCGTTGGAAGCGAAGCGACCTGTAATGGAGCAAAGTGTGCGAAGCGTGCGAGTCCTGATTACCAACAATACGCTCGGCGCTCGAGCCGGTTCAGAGTTGTACGTGCGCGATGTCGCGACCGCGCTGCTCGCCCGAGGGCACACGCCTGTTGCGTACAGCACAAGCCTGGGTGAAGTGGCCAACGAAATTCGAGCAGCCACCGTCCCGGTCATCAGTGATCTCCGTTCGATGGCCGAACCGCCAGACATTATTCACGGCCACCATCACCTGGACGTGATGACGGCCCTGTTGCATTTCCCGGGCGTGCCGGCGATCTGCTTCTGCCATGGATGGTTGCCTTGGGAGGAAGCCGCGCCGCAATTTCCGCGGATCCTCCGTTACGTGGCCGTGTCTCAGACATGTCGTGATCGACTGGTCTTCGAGCACGGTATTCCCGAGGACAAGATTACAATCTTGTCGAACTTCGTCGATCTCGACCGCTTTCGAGCTCGCGGTCCACTGCCTGGCCGCCCCGGCCGGGCACTAGTGTTCAACAATCAGGCAACCGAAGAGAATCTAATCAGAGCGGTGCGCGCGGCCTGCACTTCTCAGAACATTGCACTGGATATCATCGGAGCGGCTTCGGGGAGCGCCTGTGCCCATCCGGAGGCGAGGCTTGGGGAATACGACTTGGTGTTCGCCACGGGACGGTCGGCCTTGGAGGCGATGGCGGTCGGAGCAGCAGTGGTGCTTGCCGACGCGTGGGGAATCGGGCCCATGGTGACGGCGGCGGACTTCGACCGCCTCCAATCTTTGAACTTCGGCCTCCGCGCCATCCCCGAACGGACCTGTCCCGAGAAGCTCGCGCAGGAAATTGCCCGCTACGACGCCGAGGACGCTGCCAAGGTCTCGGGACGGGTTCGCAGTGAATCCGGCCGCGGCCCGATCGTCGACCGGCTCGTGACGCTGTACCAAGACGCCATCGACGAGCACATCCGATCCCCACAGGATGCCTCTGCAGAGAGCCGCGCTGCAGGGACGTATTTCCGTTGGCTCGCACCGTACTTGAAGGAGCGCAGCCAACTGGCGGCGGAGCGCCGGTACTTTCAAGCGGAGTTGGAGCGCGTGCGGACGGACTTGGTGCATGCGGACAAGAAGCAAGCACAACTGCTTATCGACCTCCGAAGCAGGTCCGATTGCTTCGACACAACAATGGCATCTCGGGATGAAGAGTGCGAACGCCTACGGATCGAACGCGATCGGCTTCAGGCGGAACTTGCGGCAGTATTCAGCTCACGCACTTTGCGTCTGCGAAATCGGTTGCAGCACACGCCTGTCGTCGGAAAACTCTGCCGCTTTGCGGCCAAGCTGGCACGTGGATGATTTAATTCGGCGGGGAATGAATGATTCATCAGTCGAGCGCCGAAGCGTCCGCGCTTCTGCAAGCGTCCCGTCCGCAGGTGCTTCGAGTCGAACCCCTCGGCCCGCCGCGCGGCGAGGTCCAGGTCTTGGGAGCGAAGAATTCGGCCCTTCCGCTCATTGCCGCCGCCTTGCTGGTGGAAGAAGGGGTAACGGAAATCCACCGCGTCCCAGCCGTGGAAGATGTGTACATCCTCCTAGAAATCGTGAAAGGCCTCGGCGCTCGAGTGGAAGCCGATTGGCGCCGGCAGACGGTTATGATCGATGCCTCCCACCTGAGCTCCCACACGCCGGATACGCAGCTCGTCGGCCGGGTGCGCGGCTCCTTGATGTTGATGGCTCCTTTGCTCATTCGCAACGGCGACTTTGAAATCGCCCGGCCCGGCGGGTGTACCTTGGGTTACCGTGGATTCGACCAGCACTTGAAGGGCCTGCGTACATTGGGTGCGCAGGTCTGGGAGCAGGATGCGATGATCAAGGGCGCTTGCCGCAGGTTAACGGGAAGCGACATCCGGCTCGACCGGCCGACTCACACGGGCACTCAACAACTCATCCTGGCTGCCGTGCGCGCCGATGGGATTTCCGTCATCCGGAACGCTGCTCGGGAGCCCGAGGTGGCGACACTTTGCCGCTCCTTGGTTGCTATGGGAGCATCTATCCGGGGCATTGGCAGCTCTGAGATTACTATTGCGGGAATTGAGAGGCTTCGAGGGGCAGTGGTCACCTGTTCGTCCTCGCGCCTCGAAACTGCGTGGTACGCGATGGCAGGCTGCTTGCCCGGCGGCGAGCTCACCATCCGTGGAGCCGCAGCCGAAGCGGAGCCCGCCCTGCTGAAACTTCGGCAAATGGGCGCTGAACTGCGGATGCTGCCCGGTGGCACCTTGCAGGTGCGCGCGCCACGCCGGCTCCGTGAGTGTCGCGCAATCACCGGACCTTACCCGGAATTCCCAACGGACTCTCAGCCCCACCTCCTGGCGCTGGCCTGCTACGCTCATGGCAGGACCATTGTCCGCGAAACCGTCTTCGACGAGCGACTTCGACACGTTCACGAACTTCGGCAGATGGGTGCAGACATCCTTATTCGCGACACCACGGCAGTTGTCCGTGGGCCCAGACGCCTCCGCGGGACCGCGGTAGTGGCTCGGGACATCCAAGGGGGCGCGGGGCTCGTCCTTGCTGCGTTGGGGGCCGAGGGGCCTACCGACATCCACGGGTTTGAACAAGTGCTGCGCGGCTATCCCGATCTCCTGGAGCGGCTAGGCGGCGCTTGCCGGACCGCCCGGACGGCGGCGTGACCATAAGTAGGAGCGCGGAAAGCAATGATCTCGGGCCCCCTTATGCGGGCGTTGTCCACCATGTGTGATGGCCCGGTTCAGACGGCAGTGCCGTCGGTCGGACTCGTGACGCTTCGGGCCGGGGGGCCGATTGCCACAGTAGTGGAGCCGCATTCCCTCGGCGCTGCCCATGCCTTGTGGGCTTTTTGCCACCGCGAAGGAGTTCCTGTCGTCGCCCTCGGCAAGGGGTCCAACGCGCTGGTGGTCGACGCGGGCTTTCCAGGAGTGGTATTCCGATTGTCCGGAGCACTAACTCAGGTGAACAGCAGTGGCCGAACAATGGACGCGGGCGCGGGCGCAACCCAGCCAGCGGTGGCGCGCTGCGCCGGCGCACAGTGCCTCAGCGGAGCGGAGTTCCTGATCGGGATCCCGGGCACCATGGGTGGCGCCGTCTGTATGAACGCGGGCTGCCATGGAGCGGAGATCGAGGGCATCATCGAAGAGGTCCGCTCCGTCACGGCTCGGGGGGAAGTGCGGGTGCGGAAAGGGAGTGAGTGCGGCTTCGGCATCCGCCGCTCGGTGTTTCAGCAGGAACCAGAACTGATCCTTGGCGTTCGACTAAAACTGACTCACGGTGACGGGAATCAGATCCGAGCTCGACTTCGACATCACCTGACGGAACGGAAAGCCAAACAGCCGCTGCGCTATCCTAATTGCGGAAGCGTCTTCAAGAACCCCTGCGCAGGCCCCGCCTGGAAGTTCATCGCGGACGCAGGGCTGCGCGGTCAGTTCTGCGGTCGAGCGCAGGTTTCCGAGAAGCACACAAACTTCATCGTCAATCGCGGTCGAGCGACGGCGGCCGACATTCTCGGGTTAATGAAAACCGTTCAAGAAAAAGTGCGCTTGAATTCTGGCGTTACACTCGCGCCAGAGCTGGTTGTCTTCGGCTGAGGCCGCTGTCAGGCGAGCCCACGACCGGGACATCATCTCGTCCGGCAGGGTTGTGAGATCGCCGGCCCTCATGGTCAGGCAGAGCTCGCAAGGCCGCACCTTTTCTTCCAACAATTCGCGCAGTTCCGACCGCAATTCCCAGTAGGCAGACCCGTTGCTCAGGGTGCGCCGCGGTCACCGAACCAATCGCAAGCGGTCCTGTTACTCGCCGGCGGCGCACCCGCAACCGCATCTTCGACGAAGGGCATGCGTACTTGCTCACTGACACCGCGGCGACGTCGATGAACCGGTTCACTGGCGGTAGTCGAGTGCCCGCAACCATGTCGGTATGGCCGGACTGCTGGACGTGAGGACCGACCGTCGGTGACGCTCGCGGGGCAGAGCCTCGCGGGCAGTGTGTGACCGAGATAGACATATAGACATACACGACGGCTTCCTGCGTTTTCACAATCCCGTCAACCCGCCGTGCAATCCATTGCCGTCCGAAACCCGTTCCACGGTTCGCGCTGCGTCGGCGCCCAGTGAACTTTCCGCGTGCAGCTCAGCACCTCGTGGACCTCGCGTGGCGTGGCAAAGCCACCTCCGCGATCGGTCTTTTCCGTCACGTCGCGCAGCTCCGGGCGCTGGCGCATTGCATCGTCGCAGTGCGGATCTTCGGGCGAACCTATTTCGACCCAGTCCCGGCCGAAGCGAGGCCAGTACCAGTCGCTCACCCAGTTGTTGACGTTGCCGGCCATGTCGTGGCAGCCATAAGGACTCGCACCCGCGGGGTACAGGCCGACCGGCGTGGTGCGGCCGATGGCGGCATCGAAGTTGCATCGCTCCGCCGTTGGCCAGTCGTTGCCCCACGGGTAGCGCCGGCCGTCGCTGCCGCGCGCGGCCTTTTCCCACTCCGCATCCGTCGGCAGACGGCGCCCGGCCCAGCGTGCGTAGGCATCGGCTTCGTACCAGCTGACGCCGGCGACTGGTTGATCCGGCCCATCCCAGCCGCCCTGGCCCCACTGGAGAGGCGTCTCAATGCGCTCCCGGCACTTCCAGTCCCAGCCGGCCGGCGCCCACCAGTCGGCACGTTCGTAGCCGCCCGCGGTCAGGAACTTGCGGAACCGTGCGTTCGTCACCGGGAAGACATCGATCCAGAAAGCCGACAGCTCAACGATTCGCTGCGGCTTCTCGTGCTCCTCGGCGAGGAAATCGCCGTCGGGCAGGCCCATCGCGAACGGCCCGGCGGGGACCAGCACCATGAGGGCATTGTCGGGAGGAAATTCGCGCGTTTCCACCATGATCCGATGTTCTTCTTCGTTGAAGCGTCCCAGCAGTCCGGCCACAATGGAGAAAGTCCGGCGCGGCCCTCATCCTACAGGCTACCTGCTTCCCTTTCCAAGGCCGACCGCCGCACGGAGTGCAGAGGCATGCTCGATCTCCAGGAATGCATCCGAACCCAGTGCGCCGACGTCGATCCGGCGCTGCTCGAGATGCACTTTCGCAGGCTGGCGCCGTCCTACTTCGAACGCCACTCGGTCACCGACATCGTCCGGCATCTTCACCTGCTCGCACGCCTGACCGGCCCGAATCCGGTGGAGGTGGAGGTACGGACGATGACCTCGCGGACATTCGAAGTCCTTGTGGTCGGCGAAGATTACTCCGGCACCGTGGCCTGCATCACAACGGCCCTGGCAGCGGACGGTTTCGACCTCGAGGACGTGCAGGTCGCCCCGTACCTCGATTCCGGGAGAGAGGAAGGGGCCGATTCGGAGCCTTGGTATTTCATCGTGACGCTGTGGATCAGCGGCAGTCTGCGCGGCTGGACGCTTCCCGCCGTGGCCGACCGGCTCCGTGCTCGCTTGCGGGCGGCCTTCGTCCATCTTGCCGTGGGCAACTTCCTCGAAGCGCAAGCCGCGGCGGCCGATACCACGCTGGGCCGGGGCGATCCAACCCGGCTGTCGGGCTCGCGGACGGGCATCCCACCGGCAACCAGCTATGAAGGCATGCTCCTCGGCAGCGACTTCCGCCTGGAACGCAAGCTGATGGCCGGCGGTACGGGTGAAGTCTACCTGGCGACGCAGCTCAGTCTCGATCGCACCGTGGCGGTCAAGGTGGTGCGACACGAGGGGAACGCGGACGACGACCTTCTCGCCCGCGTCTCGCGCGAGGCCGTCGTGCTCGGCCAGTTCAACTGCTCGCACATCGTCCAGGTGCTGGCGGCGGGCACCTTGTCGGCGCACGGCGGCGGCGTGGTCGGCTGGATGGCGATGGAGTACATGTCCGGCGGCGACCTGGCACGCTGGATGGCCAGCCAGGGAGTGCCGGCCGTGGAGATCGGCACGCGTTGGTTTCGCCAGGCCCTGGAAGGCCTGCACTATGCGCATCGCCGGTCGGTGCTGCACCGCGACCTGAAGCCGCACAACCTGCTGCTGAGCGGCGAGAACGACCTCAAGGTCAGCGATTTCGGCCTGCTGAAGCTGATCCAGCGCTCGCCCGGCGGCAAGACGCCGCGTTCCACGATCCAGGGCACGCCGCACTACATGTCGCCCGAGCAGGCGATGGGCGAGCGCCTGGATGAGCGTTCCGATATCTTCTCCCTGGGCACGACGTTCTTCCACGTTTTCAGCGGCCGCCTGCCATTCAGCAAGAGCACCGCGCAGGCGACATTGGTGCAGATCGCGCAGGAAGACGCCCCGCGCCTGACTGACACAGCGCCGATGCTGCCGCGTCCGCTAAGCATCCTGATCGGCCGCATGATGGCCCGCCGCCTGGAGGAGCGCTACCAGGACGTCGGCGTCATCCTGGAAGACCTCGCCAGCTACGAACGCCGCGGCCTGCTGCGCTGTGCCGACACCAGCACGTCGCTGCCGGTGCCGCCCGCCCTGCTCGGCAACGCGGAGACGCAAGCATACGAGCCACCGCCTGCTCCGGAAGTGGATGATGTGGTAATATAAGAGGAAGGCGTTCAAGCCGTTTCGTTCCAGATTGGAAGCGCTCCGATGTACCACGACATTATTGTCCGTCCGCATCCGCCGGGGCAGTACACGGCGAACGTCTGGGGCATCCCGGACCTTTCTGCGATCGCCCCAACGGAACAGGAAGCCATTGACAAGATCAAGCAGTTGCTCGCAAGCTGGCTCGCACAGGCCAAATGGGTGCGAGTCGATGTACCGGCTCCGCACTATGTCAACCCGGTGCTACAGGTCATCGGAACGAACGACCCCAATGATCCAATGCAGCGAGAGTATCTGGAAGAACTGGCCCGCATGAAGCGAGAAGACTTCGAACGCACTATGCGGGAGTATGAGCAGGAATGCCCAGGTTCCTCTTCGACACCGACCACCTGAGCCTGCTCGAACACAAGCATCCCGGTGATGGCCCGGTTCGCGGCGGAAGCGCCGCGCACCATCGGCCTAAGCCCGATCAGCGTGGAAGAGGCTTTGCGGGGCCGTCTCGCCGTCCTCGCGCGGCCGCTGGTCGGCGCACCACACATCAGGGCTTACGCTTGGTTGGTCAATGCCTTGGAGCTCTTTCAGCAATTTCACAGCGTTCCGTTTGATCAGTCATGCGACACGGTTTACCAGCAGCTACGAGCCCAGCAATTGCGTGTCGGCACTCAGGATCTGAAAATTGCTGCCGTTGCGTTGGCGAACACTCTGACTTTAGTCACCCGCAACCGACGCGACTTTGCCCGCGTGCCCGGACTTTTTCTGGACGACTGGTCTGTCTGACCTAAAGGAGTCCTTGCATCGACCTCTTCCGCCACGTTCATGACGCCAATCTTCGCAAAGCCCAACCACTGGCCGCGCGCATGCGGCCGCGTTCCATCGACGACTTCGTCGGCCAGGACCACTTCTTCGGTCCCGGCAAGCTGCTGCGGCGCATGTTGCAGGCGGATCGGCTCAGCTCGTTGATCTTTTATGGTCCGCCTGGCACCGGGAAGACCGCGCTGGCACACGTCATCGCTCAGCACACACGCTGCCGATTCCGCCAGGTCAATGCCGTGGCCACCGGCGTCAAGGAAGTGCGCGATCTGCTTCAAGAAGCGCGCGAAGAGCTGGAAGCGACGGGTGAGCGCACCATCCTCTTCGTCGACGAGCTGCACCGCTTCAACCGCGCCCAGCAGGACATCCTGCTGCCCGACGTCGAGGAAGGCCGTATCACTCTGATCGGGGCCACGACGCAGAACCCGTTCTTCGCCATCAACTCGCCGCTCTTGAGCCGCAGCCAGATCTTCACCTTCGAATCGCTGACGCGCGACCACATCAAGCTGCTGATCCAGCGGGCCCTGGCGGACAAGGAGCGCGGCCTGGGGCAGACGCCCGTGAACATGCACGCCGACGCCCTGGAATTCCTCGCGGAGATCAGCGACGGCGACGCCCGCCGCGCCCTGACGGCCCTGGAAATCGGCGTCTTGTCGGCCGAGACGCAGCCGGTCGAGTTCACGTTGCAGGTGGCCCAGGACTCGATCCAACGCAAGGCCCTCGATTACGACGCGACCGGCGACCAGCATTACGACGTGGCCAGTGCCTTCATCAAGAGCCTGCGCGGCAGCGACCCTGACGCGGCCGTCTACTGGCTGGCCCGCATGCTGGAAGCGGGCGAGGATCCTCGCTTCATTGCGCGGCGGCTGGTCATCCAGGCGTCGGAAGACGTGGGCAATGCGGATCCGCAGGCGCTGCTGATCGCGATGGCGGCAGCGCGTGCCGTCGAGTTCGTCGGCCTGCCGGAGTGTCAGCTAAACCTGGCACAAGCGGTGACGTACATCGCCCTGGCGCCAAAATCGAACGCCTCCACCCTGGCCATCGGCAAGGCCCGCGACGACGTCCGCAACGGCCGCACGCTGCCGGTGCCCAAGCACCTGCGCGACGCTCACTATCAGGGAGCAGAGGAGTTCGGGCACGGCGAAGGCTACCAGTACAGCCACGACCACGAAGGCGGCTGGGTCGATCAAGCGTATTTGACCGAAGACCGCCGCTACTACGAACCCGTCGATCGCGGCTTTGAAGCCGAATTGCGCAAGCGACTGCAGGCGATTCGGGAGAAGCGACGCGCCAATGCCGCGCCATCTCCATCCCACGAGGGGTAAGGCGATTGCCAGGAAATCCTCGACCTGCTCCGGCCGCCCTCGAGCCCGACGCGCAAGTTTTGAAGTTGCGCGTTACGAAAACCCCAAGGAAAATCGCGGGGGTCGTTAGCCGGACGCGCAAGCGACGGTGAAACGTAAACCCATCCGTCGCTTGCGCGTCCGGCTAACGATCCCCGAGCATGTTTTTCCCAGCGCGCAACTTCGAACGCGAAAGCAAGGGTCGGCAGGCTGTTCCTTGCTTGCGCGTCGGGCTCGAGGGGTACGGTCTGACTACGCCCCGACAAGCGGCCCAATCGGATTACCCTTCGACAGCGCAAATGGCCGCTCCTGGTGGTCGTGCGTTTCGGTATGCGGATCGATGCCCAGGCAGTGGTAAATCGTGGCGATGAAGTCGGCCGGAGTCGTCGGCGTCGTCGCAGGGTACGCGGCAATCTTGTCCGACTGGCCGTAGACCTGGCCGCCGCGGATGCCGCCGCCGGCGAAGAGGACACAGTAGCATTCGGGCCAGTGTTCGCGGCCGCTGTTGCTGCGGGTGATCTTGGGCGACCGCCCGAACTCGGCTGCCACCACCACCAGCGTCTCGGCAAGCTGGCCGCGTTCTTCCAGGTCGGTGACCAGCGCGTGAAATGCCTGATCGAATGGCGGCACCAGGTCGTCCTTGTGGGCGGTGAAGTTGTTCCAGTGCGTGTCCCAGGCGAAGCCGTTCTTGCCCTGCGCCCGCTGCCAGTTGCACTGCACCAGCCGCGCGCCGGCGTCGAGCAGGCGGCGCCCCAAGAGCACGGACTGGCCGAAGAGATTGCGGCCAAAGCGCTCGCGGGTCTTGGCGTCCAGGCCGGACAGATCAACCGCCTTGCGCACCGCATCGGACGACAGCACGTCGAGCGCCTTGGCCTGGTTCTCGCGGATGGACTGGGTCATCGCCAGCTGATTCATTTGCCCGGCCTGTTGGTCGAGCTGCTGGAGCAGGTTGGCGCGGCGTTTCACCACTTCCGCGGCTTCGCTGGGCGCCAGCGGCAGGTGCTCCAGCTTGAAATCGTCGTCGTTGGGATTGCCGCCCGTCAACAGCGGGTCGAACTTCGGCCCCAGGGCGCCGGCGAACTGACCGGCGCGGCGGCCGCCCGCTACGTCCATGCGATGCGGAACGATCACGAACGGCAGCATTGGCCCCTTGCCGGGACTGAGCTTGGCGACGCACGAGCCCATGTGCGGCATGTCGGCCCGGCTCATCGAGTTCACGTCGCTGACCGAGCCGGCATAGGGCGTGCCGGTGAACATCCAGTAGGAGCCGCGGCCGTGATCGTTGTGGTCGTGCGCCATCGTCCGCACCAGGGCGATGTGCTTCATGAGCTTCGCCGACTGCGGCACGATCTCCGAGAAGCGCACGCCCGACAGCGACGTGGCAATCGTGCCGAACTCGCCGCGGATCTCGGCCGGCGCGTCCGGCTTGGGGTCAAAGGTGTCGAGCTGCGCGGGGCCGCCGGAGAGGTAGAGGATGATGCAGTTCTTCGCCTTGCCGAAACTGGCCGGACGCGCCGTCGGGGCTGCGATGGCCCGGTTGCGGTCGAGCAAGTTCGGCAAGCTCAGGCCCGCCAGCGACAGGCCGCCGACACGCAGCATTTCCCGGCGGCTGAGGATGTCGGCTCGCGATGTGGTGTTCCAGAGCTGAAACATGGTAGGCCCTTTCGGGGATGAAAAATGAACCACGGATCACACGAATAACACGGATAATTCAGCTGCGCAGGCAGTGGGTGTGATTCTGCCCTGACACTGTGGCATTGTTGGTAGGCACTGCATTCTTTATCCGTGTTATCGGTGTGATCCGTGGTTCGTTTCTTGCCTGGTTCTCAATTAATGACGCAGCAGGAACTCGCTCAGGTTGATCAGGGCGTAGTGCACATCTTGCAGCGCGGCCGCCCGATCGCCATCGAGGGCGGCGACGTGCTTGATCGCAATGGCGACCTCCGCGGGCGTCGGCCGGCGGCTCAGCGTCGCCAGGTACATGCGCTCCACGATCGTTTCGATCTCCTTGTCCGTCTTCAGCCACGCCGCCAGGCGGGCATCGGGCGACTTGAGCTTTTTCTGGATGCCGGCATTGTTGAGCAGGTGCAGCATCTGCGGCAGCGATGGCTCCTCTTCACGAGCGCATTCACATGAGACGTCGCGCACCGGCTTGGCGAACGCCTGCAAGAACGGATGGTTGACGCCGCCCTCGGCCAGCTCGATGGCGCGGGTGCCGCGCGGGTAGCCCTTGAACGTCTCGGGCACGCCGGTGGACAGCGACACTGCATCGATGATCTGTTCAGCCGACAGCATTCGCACCTGCGACGTCGTGAAGTAGCGATCCGGATCGGCGGCGTGGGGCGACGGCGCCGGCGCGCCGTTGCTGGCGAGCTGATAGGTGCGCGAGTTGGCGATGATCCGAACCAGCGGCTTGACGCGGAAGCCGCTGCGGATGAAATCGTCGGTCAGCGCCTTGAGTAATTGGGGATTGCTCGGCGGATTCGTGTCGCGGAAGTCGTCCACCGGATCGACGATGCCCCGGCCGATCATGTGGAACCAGATGCGGTTGACCAGCGACGGGGCGAAGTAGCGATTGTCGGCCCGCGTCAACCAGTCGGCGAAGCGCTGGCGGCGGTCGTCGTCCGCGCCCAATGTTCCTGCACTCGCTCCAAACGCGGACGGCGGCTGCGGCTTGCGCGTCTGCGGGTGATTCACCTCGCCGCCGTTGGCCAGGTAGATGACCTCGTCGTCCAGGCCGAACGCGCTGCCCTTGCGCTGCACGCGGGCGAAGTAAGCTGCCAGGCCGTAGTAGTCGGTCTGCGTGATCGCCTCGAACGGATGGTTGTGACACTTGGCGCATTGCAGGCGGACGCCGAGGAAGAGCTGAGCCGCCGTCTCGGCAGCCTCTTCCGGCGTGCGCGAGATGCGATAGAAGTTCGCGGCCGGCTTGTGCAGCGTGTTGCCCGTTCCCGTCAGCAGGTCCCGAGCAAAGACGTCCATGGGCCGATCGTCCGCCACGGCCCGAACGAGGTAGCGGTGAAAGCTGTGGACGCCGCGGTCGGTGATCGTCGCCGGGCTGCCGCGCAGCACGTCGGCCCATTTCAAGGCCCAGAACGAAGCGAACTCGTCGCGTTCCAGCAAGCGGTCGATCAGCTTGGCTCGCCGCTCGGGGTCCTTCGAGTCCAGGAACTCGCGGGCTTCCGCTTCCGTCGGCAACGTGCCGATCATGTCGAGATAGACGCGGCGCAGGAACACCGCATCCGTCGCCAGCGGCGCGGGCATCAATTGCAGCTCGCGCTGCTTGGCGAAGACGTGTTCATCGACGTAGTTCGCGGTCGGCGGTGCGGTGAACTTGAAGTCCGGATCGCGGCGGACATAGGTCAGCCGGGTGCTGACGATCTGATCGAGATAGCGGACCAGGATGGCGGCCTCCGCGGTCTTGCGGAACTGGACGATGCCGTCGTTATCGACGGGAACAGCCGATGGATTGCTGGACGTGAACACCGCCAGTTCGGTCACGTCGCGGACCGCGCCGCCCTCGAAATGGGCACGAACGATCACTTGCTGGCGAGGACTGGACGTGTGCAGCTTGCGTGCTTCGGGCAGCACTTCCAGCCGGGTCAACCGGGCAGACGCCGCACTTGGCCGGCAGCCTTCGGTGATCCAGTCGCGCACCGTGCGGTACGCCGGGTCCGAGCGGCTATAAGAGACGCTGCCGCCGTGGCGAACCCGCCCGGAGCCCTTGAGCAGGAGCAGGCTTTCTTCCGGAGCCTGGACGTTGACGCGGCGCGTGCCCAGCTCGCGCGTCAGCGTGTGCAGGTCAAGATCGGGATCGTAGCCGCGCAGGCTGAGGCGGAAGCCATTCTTCCCTTGCGGCGAGCCGTGGCACGCGCCCTGATTGCAGCCCGAGCGCGACAGGGCAGCGATCACGTCGGTGCGAAAATCGATTGGCGCCGGTTCGGTCATCGCCCGTACCGTCACGCGGGCGCGGGCTTCCAGGTTGGCATGGCGAATCACGATTTCGACCGTGCCGTCCGCCTTGGGCGTCACGAGGCCGCTGGGGCTGACGCTGGCCACGTCGGGCTTGAGGCTCTCGTAGGTCGCGCTTCGCGTGAAATCAGCCTCGCCCTGATCGCCGAAGCTGCCGGTGACCAGCAGCGGTTGCCGGGCGCGCGGTCCATGCAGGTCGAACTCGGCCGGCATGACCGTGAGCTTGGCAGGCCGAGGCGGTTCGTCGGCGCGTACCGGTCCTGCCAGCGACAACGTGGCGCAAACGAAGCCGGCAGTCAGCAAGATGGTGCGGGGAGTCATGACAAGCTCCTGGGGCGGCTGGCCGGCTACTTCTTGGGGGCTTCCGGTTTCCGAACGTCGATCTCCGCGAGCTGCGTCTGCAACTCTTCCTCGTACACGCCGACCGTGGCGACCGAGCGGGCACGGATGCCGACGCGGCGCGGCGTCAGGTCGGCCGGCACCTTGACTTCGAGTTCGATGCTGTCCTTGCCGGACGGCAATTCCACCGTGGCGGGCAGGTCGAGCCCCTGGATCGGCGAAATCTGCACGGTGATCGGACCATCGAACGCCTTCACGCGGTCTGCGAGCAGGCGAATCTTCACGGTCCCGCCGGGATTCGTCATCAACTTGTCTACCTCGGCGGTGACGCGGAAGGCCGGCCGCAAGTCGAGCTCGAAGCTACGCGTCAGCGTGATACGGCGGCCCTGGTAGACGGCGGTGCCTTCCACCTCGATCCGCGTTCGTCCGATGTTCGAGAGTATGCGCGAGTGGATTCGGCCCGTCACGTTCGCTTGCTGCATCGTTGCGGCGGGGAACTCAGCGGCCACGCGCGTACGTACATCGTCCTTATCGGCAAGCTGGCCGCCACGCGCGGTGAATGTGATCGCCCCATCGAAGCCGGCGGCGCGTGTCGTCGCAATGGGAATGTCTGCGTTCTGGTAGCGGCCGAGCGTCACCACCGGTTCGGTCAGGTCCATCGCGAACACCGACGGTGGTGTCACCTGGACCGCCAGGCGATCGGTGAGCGATGCAGGCAGCCGACGCTGGTCTTCACGCAGGGCGTAGGGAATCTGATCGACGTTCACGCGCCGACGATCGACGAGCGGCAGCGTCCGCACGAACACCGGGGCGACGCCACTCTCCGCGGCCGCAGGCTCGGCGACAATTTGAAGTGTATACAGTTTCGCGGGCGTGTCGGCAGCGGCCGAGAGCTTGGCAATCACGGCACTGGTTCCCGCAGGGATTTCATCCGGCGACAGGGTCAGGCCGGCCGGCGCGCCAACGAGACGCAGCTTGATGGCGCCGAAGGGCTCGCTGCGCGTCACCGTCAACGGCAGCGTCTGGTAATTGCCTTGCGGCACGGTCAGCCCTTCCACATCAGCGTCGACCGTAAACGTCGGCTGCGGGCCGCGCACTTCCAGGCGATAGACAAACGACGGTCCGCCATCGCGTGCCAGGTCGCGCACGCTCAGATAGAACGCTCCAGCGGCGGGAGCCGTGAAATCGAGCGACACCTGGTCCTGCCCCGGGTCGCTGACCCGGCGCATCTCGGCACCCTTGGCATCGGTGACACTGAGTTCCAGGTCCGCCGGCGAGGCCAGTGCCCGCGCCTCGCCACGCACTCGGATTCGCTGGCCTTTTTCCAGTTCAAGGCGGAAATAGTCGCGGGCGCCGGGCTTGTCGAGCACTCCGCACAGGCTTCCGGGCACCTTGGCCGGCGTCGCCTGATCCGGAGTTTGACAGGGTTTCCGTGCGACGGTGACTTCACCTGCAATGGCCGTCAAGGGCACCCATGTCGAGCCCTCATCGTCCTTGCGTCGTAGCGATGCCATGAAGGGGGCCAGCGGTTGATCCGCGGGGACTGCCAACGTCATCGCGGCACCGCCTGCTTCGGGTAGTACGATTTCAACCGACGGTCCAGGCCGGACTGCGGCGGGCAGCGCCGCGCGAGCGGCGGGGAAGCGACCCACGCGCAACACATAGGTTGCATGCTCGGGAGCGTGGAATCGCCCATCGCGCACTTCCACCATGTAGGTTCCCGCGTCGGCGAAGACGTGCTCGAAGCGACAATCGAAGCACAGGCCGGGGTCATTGTCGCGCTCGGCCAGCCATTTCCCCCTGGCGTCGCGCAGGACCACCAGTGGATCCACGTCCTTGCCGAAGCGGCTGCCGACGACTTCAAAGCTGACGCGTTGCCCCGCGGCCACTTCAAAGAGGTAGCGATCGACGGTCTCGGCGCGGAACGCACCCCAGGCCGCGGCCGGTAACGCGAGCTTCATTTCCTTCGCCCCGGACGGCCGGGCGACAGGCGGCAGATCGTCGATCAGGAACAGGTGCGTATTGCTCAGCCCATCGCGAGTTGCCACGCGCAGGCCACACAGTCCGACCGTTGTATCCGCCGCGACCTGCACGTCGAAAGTAGCGCGGCCGGCTTCGCTGGCGCCGACGGGAGTTGCTTTCAGTTTCCCCGCGGACAAGCTGGACCAAAGGTCCATGGCTTGCCCAAGCTGGGAGCCGATGAACGTCACGCGTGTGGTCTTGCCACACTGGGCCACCGGCGGCTCGATGCGTTCGATGAAGGCCTGTGCGCGCCCTGAAGACGCGATCGCCAACAGGCCGGCAACGGCCATCAGGCAGCGTGCGGGAGAACCGAGGGCTCGCGGTGTGTACGGCATGGTCTACCTCGCTGTGGAGGCGGTGGGTTTCACTGGTAGGGGCGTTGCGGAGGGACTATCGTGGCAAGGTGGTCCGGACACGAAGGCTGCCCGAACCTTGGGAGGAATGATACCACAGGGCCAGGGACAGGGCCTACGACAAAATGGAATGAAAATGGCGCCTGAACTCCGGCCTAGGGGTTGCCTCTTCGTGACACTGATTCAGCCCGCGCAGCGATGCATTCACGCCAAATCGCGGTCTTCGAAGAGGATCAGGCCGAAGAGGAGTGCAATCGCGGTGTAGAGTAAGGCGTAAACGACCACGGAGCCGACATACCAGCCATAGTCGACAATTGGCAGCGGCCGATCGCGGACGATGGCCGGTCCGAGGTTGAAATACTCGAGCGCCGGCAGCACGGTGTCGAAGAGGCGGGCCATGAACTGGACCAGGTCGAGCGTCGCGCTGGTCTGTCCCTGGTGCGTGCCCACGTGCTCGCGCTGCAGCCGTCGCGAAACTTCCACCAGCACCGGCGCCAGGTTGCCGAGGAAGAAGAGCAACAGACAGGTCACCAGGTTCACCACCATCGGCAAGCGCGTCGCGAGCGCGGCCGCAATGGCCAGCAACACCATCACCTGGCAGAAGCCGATGACCAGACCCGGAAGGATGGTGGCGGTGTCCGTGCTCCACAGCGTCATGCCGTGCAAGAAACTGCCGGCCTCGCCCACCGGGGAGATGCCGCGCACGGCCCCCATCAGGGCGGGCTCGATTTGGGCCTTGAGCGGATCGCTGGTGTCGGGCATCCATTCCAGGAAGGGCTTGAAATAGAGCGCCCATTGCAGCGCCCAGCCGAGCAGCGCCGTCATCAGCAGGCCCGCCAGGAGTATGCCAACGTACTTGCCCAGCAGGAACTCGCGGCGCGAGACCGGCTTGCTCATCAGCGTGATGGCGGTGCGTCCCTCGATCTCGTCGCTGATGGACATGCCGGCCGCGATGACGCTGAAAGCCACCGCCCCGAGCATCACCATGTCGAAGCCGAGCTGCTTCATCATCTTGAAGTCGTCGCCAAACGTGAAGTAGGGGACGAACAGCGACAGTCCCATGAGCGCGATGGTGGCGGCGATGAACAACCAGAATAACGGCTGGCGAACGCCCTCGCGAAACGCCGCCAGTGCCACGGCGCCGCCGCGCGGCCAGACCCAGAGGATCACCGCGATGCCGAGGAGGAAACCATCGGCGATCAGTTGAATCTGCAGAAGGGAAGCAAACAGCCGGCCCCAGAGGTAGAGGCGCTCGCGATCCTGGACGATCATCAGGAACAAAGCGAGCGCCAGGCCGGCACCAGCGATGCCGGCAAAGGCAATGCCCCAGTTCCGCGGCCGGCGGACGGCGGAAGCGAAGAATCGGGAATCCACGGCGGCAAGCCACGGCAACGTCGCGACGAACTGCAACAGGCACAGGAGGATGCCGGCCAGCCAGAGCGTGAGGAACGGAGTGAGCATGATCGAATGTCAGTGCCGAATTTCAAAGCCTGTATAGTTCGCCGCCGGCGCGTCGGTCACGGCCGCCTGGTCAATGTATCCATCCATCTGCTCGACGACGGCATCCAGGAATGCATCGACGACGGAGGCTTCGCCTTCCGCCACGAGTTCGACGCGGCCGTCGCGTAGGTTTCGCACATAGCCGGTCACCGCAAAGCCCGCCGCGATCTTCCGTGCCGTGTAGCGGAAGCCGACCCCCTGCACGCGTCCCGAGTAGTGAACGTGTTTGCAGATCATGATGCGTGAGAAACCCCTCGCTGGCGCGTCGGGTCACGGGAGATTGCTAGCGTCCCACTGCGTATACGCTGCGCGATCGCTCAGGGTTCGGTGCGATAATTCGGCGTCGTCCCCCAGTTCAACTTGTCGCGCAGCGTCCGGTAGTAACTGTGGCCGGGCACCTTGACCAGCTGGAAGTAAACTGGTGCCCGTCGCACCGTCACCCGCTGGCCGACGGTCATGGGCAAGATGATGTGGCCGTCGATGACCACCGCAGCCTCTCCGAACGCACGGCGGATGTCGATGATGTACGTCTTGTCCGCCGAATCGACTACCGCGCGACTTGTCAGCGCGTGCGGACTGATGGGCGTGATGACGAAGGCGGACAACTCTTGCCCCAGGATCGGGCCGCCCGCCGACAGGCTGTGGGCCGTCGAGCCTACGGGCGTGCTAATGATCAGGCCGTCGCCGCCAAAACTCGATACCGTTTCGCCATCGACCGAGAGATCGACCTCGATCATGCGATACGGCGGCCCCGCGTGCAGGACCACCTCGTTCAGGCCCAAGTACTTCTGTTCCGGGACATGCGGAACGTTAGCATCGGGATGGGCACCGATCACGCATTCGAACATGAGGTGTCGGGTCAAGCGATAGTCGCCGCGCACCACCTCGGGGAAGTGGGTTCGCAGCTGCGTGGGGCTCAGGTCTGCGAGAAAACCGAGTTTGCCAAGGTTTACGCCGAGCACCGGCACCTGGTCGTAGGCCATTTGCCGTGCGGCACGCAGGATGGCGCCATCGCCGCCGAGGACGAGCGCCAGGTCGGCGCGGACGTTGCAGAGGTTTTCTTTCTGTTCCAGATCGGTGCAGACGATTTCGACGTGCTCGCGAAGGAACGGCAGCAAGCGGTCGGCTTCTTCCTTGACGCCCGATCGCGTGGCATTGCCCAGCACCAGGATGCGCTGCACAGGGCGGGACGGGGACACGGTCGCAACCCCTGGCCGGGGGGAGAGAATGACTAATGCCTAAGGCCTAATTCTACAACGCTACGTCCGCTGGAAGGATCGGCGTCCGTGTCTGTAGCCGCAGGCTTCAGCCTGCGGAGTTGAGTCTGACGGCCCTGCGACGCGCTTCCGCAGGCTAAAGCCTGCGGCTACAGACGTTCATGACGAATCGTGCTTTCAAGGTAGCGTTGTAGAACTAATGACTAATGACTAAAGAATGACCAAATCCCAATGTCGAAAGTTCGATCATTCGGATTTGGTCATTCTTCATTGATTAGTCATTAGGCCTTAGGCATTAGTCATTCTCTCCCCCGGGTTTCGATGAGAGTCAGTTTTTCCACTGCAGGCTGTTCCTACTGCTCGCTCCCTGTTCTTCGGCCTTGCACGCTTTGCGAAGCGTGCGGCACAGGCCCGCGACGTCGAGGCCCAGGTCGGCCAGCAGTTCGCTGCGCTCCGCGTGTTCGACGAAGCGGTCCGGCAGGCCAAGGCGGATGACGTTGCGTGTATCCAGGCCTGCTGCATTGGCTGCTTCCAGCACGGCACTGCCAAAGCCGCCTTCCAGCGTGCCTTCTTCGACCGTCACCACGACCGGCAGTTGCTCGACGGCACGCAGGATGGTCCCCTTGTCGAGCGGCTTGCAGAAGCGGGCGTTGATGACGCCGATGTCCAGGCCTTCGGTACGCAGCTTCTCCGCGGCCTTGACGCAGGTCGGGAACAAGGTGCCATAGGCGATGATCGCGCCATCGGGCCCCCATTCGTGGATTTCGGCCATGCCCAGCTCGACGGGTGCGACGCCGCGTTCCACCTTTTCCAGCGTCGCCTTGGGATAGCGAAGAGACGTCGGGCTCGTCTGAGCCAGCGCGAACTCGAGCATCGGGGCCACATCCAGCTCGTCGCCGGGAGCCATGACGATGAAGTTTGGGAATAGCCGCATATACGGCGTATCAAAGACGCCGTGGTGCGTTGGGCCGTCGGGACCGGTCAGACCGGCCCGGTCCAGGCAGAAGACCACGGGAAGGTTCTGCAGTGCCACTTCCTGGAAGATCTGATCGAAGGAACGCTGGAGGAAGGTCGAGTAGATGGCCGTGATCGGCTTGGCGCCCGACTTGGCAAGGCCCGCGGCGAAGGCGACCGCGTGCGATTCGCAGATGCCGACGTCGAAGAAGCGATCGGCAAAGTCCGCGCGAACCTTTTCCAGCTTGTTGCCCTGGCACATCGCCGCGGTGATGACGGCGACTTTGCTGTCCGTCTTCATCGTTTCGTAAATGGCAGCGCTGGCGGCATCGGTATACGCCTTGGAGCCGCCGCGCTTGAGCGAGAGGATCTGCCGCTCCGGCCCGACTTCCGCGAAGACCGGCGGTGTGTGGTACGTTACCGGGTCCTCGCTGGCTTGCGGCACGCCGTGGCCCTTCTCGGTCAACACGTGAAGCAGGATCGGGCCCTTCTGGTCCTTCACGTCGCGCAGCCAACGCCGCAGGGAAGGCAAGTCGTGGCCATCGACGGGGCCGATGTAGCGGAAGCCGAGCTCCTCAAAGAGCATGCCCCCAGTGAGCAGAGCTTTCAAGCCGTCGCGGAGTTGGTCCAGCGCCTGGTTGGCCAGGCCACCGACCAACGGCACCCGCGCCAGCATGTTGTGGATGCGATGCTTCGAGTCCTGGTAGATGTTGGTCAGCCGGGCGCGGTCCAGGCAGCGAGCCAGGCCGCCGACGCGCGGGCAGATCGACATCTTGTTGTCATTCAGGATGACGAGCAGATTTTTGTTCAGGCCAGCCGCGTTGTTGAGCGCTTCGAAGACGATGCCCGACGGCAGGGCGCCGTCGCCGATGACCGCAACGCTGTGGTTCTCGCCGTGGCCGACGAGTTCATCGCCCACTTTCAGGCCCAGGGCGCTGCTGACACTACAGCCGGCATGACCGGTCATGAAGAGGTCGTACGGGCTTTCCTGCGGGTTGGGATAACCCATCAGTCCGCCCTTGGTGCGGATGTTGCCGAACTGGGGATAGCGGCCGGTGATGAGCTTGTGGGGATAGATCTGGTGGCCGGTGTCCCAGATGAGGCGGTCCTTGGTGAAGTCGAACGTCAGGTGCAGGGCGAGGCTCAGCTCCACAACGCCCAGGTTGCTGGCGAAGTGGGCCGGGCGGATGCTCAGGACGCGCACGAGCTCGTCGCGCATCTCCTGGGCTAGCTGCGCCAGCTGCTCATCCGTGAGGGACTGTAAATCCGCGGGCGATCCGATCCGCGCAAGGAGTTCAGGCATTATCGGTCTCTCTCCAGAACGAGTTGGACCAAGGCCGTCAGTCGTCGGCCTGTGTCACCCAGCGGCGCCAGGTGTGTGCAAGCCTGCCGGCACAGGTCTTCTGCCCGGCGACGACTCTCGGCGCTGCCCAAGAAGCTGGGATACGTCAACTTACCGCGAGTCGCATCTTTCTGCACGCGCTTTCCCGTCTGCTCCGCGTTTCCTTCCACGTCGAGAAGGTCGTCCGTGATCTGGAACGCCTGCCCGAAACATCGGCCGTAGGCGTCCAGGTTTTCCAGCACTTCCGGATTCCTACCTTCCGACTTTTCGCCTCGGGCGACCCAAAACCCCATGCGCAGACAGGCGCGGAACAGGGCGCCGGTCTTGCACGCGTGGATATGCTCCAGGTCGGACAGCTTGCCGCTGCGTTTCTCCCAGGCCAGGTCTTCCACCTGGCCGCCCACCATGCCGACCGCCCCCGCGCCGATTGCCAGTTCCTTGCAGCAATGAACGCCCGTCTTCGGCGGATAGCCGACGGCCAGCACCTGGAACGCCAGCGTCAGCAATGCGTCGCCCGCCAGGATGGCCAGCGCCTCGCCGAACTTCTTGTGACACGTCGGCTGGCCACGCCGCAGGTCGTCGTCGTCCATCGCCGGCAGATCGTCGTGAATCAGCGAATATGTGTGCACCATCTCAACCGCACACGCGGCCGGCAAGGCAACTGCAGTCTCGCCGCCGCATGCTTCCGACGCCAGCAGCACCAGCAGCGGCCGCAGGCGCTTGCCGCCGGCGCAGAGACTATAGCGCATCGCTTCCATGAGCGACGGCGGACATTCCGCGGCCAGGCGCAGCGAACGCTCCAGGTGGTCGTCGACCACGACCCGCTGCTCGCTCAGGTAGTGCCGCAGTTCGTCGGACATCTCGAACCAACGTCAAAAGGGCAAGTCCGGCGTTTCCGGTTTCTTGCGACTCTTCGGCTTTTCCGCTTCCACCGTGGCACTGTGTTCAAAGGGACGCGCAATCGGCTGGTCCTCGTCGTCCACGCCGGTCAGCAGCTGAATGCGTTGTTCCGCTTGCCGCAGCTGGCCGTAGCAGCGTTTCAGCAGGCCCACGCCTTTCTCATAGCGCGCAAGCGAGTCTTCGAGGCCGATGGCGCCATCTTCCAACTCGTGGACGATGCGCTCCAGCTCGGACAGCGCTTGCTCGAACGTCAGGTTGTCTTCGGGGGAGTCGGCCATCGCGCATCCCTCGCGAAAAAAACGCCATCCATGTCAGTCACGAAGCCGCTGGCTCAATGCCTTCGACCCGACTGATGATCCGTCCGTGCTGGACAGTCGTCACCAACCGGTCGCCGGGATGCACCTGTTCCGAACCGCGCACCACGACCTGGTCGACTTCTCTGCGTGTTAGACTATAGCCCCGGCTCAGGACGTTCAAGGGGCTTAACGATTCCAGCTGCCCTGCCTGGGCTTCCAGTCGTTCCTTCGCCAGGGCCAGTCGTTGGCGGACAGAGCGCCGGAGCCGGTCGCTCCAGTCGTCCAGCCGCTGCTCCTGATCGTGGACGCGCTCCAGCGGCAAACGAAACGCACGCCTCGCTGCCAGGTCGTCCAGGCGGCGCCGGCCAGCTTCCAGTTGCGCCAGCAAGCCTAAACGCATCCGGCTCTCGTAGTCGGTCAGGCCGTGGCTCAGTTCCTCCGCATCCGGCACGACGACCGTTGCGGCCTGACTGGGTGTCAGGGCGCGCAGGTCGGCAACCAGGTCGGCGATGGTGACGTCGATTTCATGACCAACGGCGCTGACGACCGGTACCTGCGAGTCGTAGATGGCTTGGGCCAGGCACTCGGCATTGAACTCCCACAGGTCCTCCGTACTGCCGCCGCCCCGACCGAGAATCATCGCATCCAGCTCCAGGTTGCCGCACTTGTTCAAGCGATTGAGCAACCGCACCACCCGCGCCATGTCCTGAGCCGCGCCATCGCCTTGCACGCGCGCGGGACAGACCCAGATGTCCGCCATCGGCCAGCGCCGCGCGAGGATCTCCAACATGTCGCGCACGGCAGCGCCCGTCGGGCTAGTCACCAGAGCCAACCGACGCGGAAACCGCGGCAACGATTTTTTGCGTGCCGGATCGAAGTAACCGAGCTTGAACAACTTCTCCTTCAACTGGCGCAGGGCCAGTTCCTGGGCGCCCAGCCCCTTGACGTGCAGTTCCTCGATGACCAGTTGATACTCGCCGCGCGGCGGATAAACACTGAGCCGGCCGCGGACGATGACATCTTGACCGTCGCGTGGATCGAAGCGGAGCCGAAGGGCGGAACCACGCCACATCACCGCCCGCACCTGCGATTCCGCGTCTTTCAGCGACAGGTAGACGTGCCCCGAGGCGGGCCGCGCCAGGTTGGAGATCTCTCCCGCTACCCAAACCAGGGGGAACGCATCTTCAAGCAGCGCCTTGACGCCACGCGTCAGTTCGCCGACAGTAAGGACTTTCACGTTCTGGGGCGGGGCAGGGAAACTCATCAAAAATCTCGCCTTCGGCCGAAACCTCCCGGATTACCGGCGGTTCAATAGGCATCGGGAGCTGAAATACACTCGAGCGGGAAACCCAACCTCACCAAATCAGGAGTCTGGGAATGTTGTTGCGTAAGCTGGTGATTGCAGGCGTCATGTTTGGCTTCCTGGCCATCCCCGCCGCCGACTTTGCGACTGCCGCGTCGGCCAACGGTCCTGAGCAGGTTGCCAGCGCTGCAGCGGACGGCGCCAAGGCAAAGGCCAAGGGCAAGAAGAAGAAGGGCAAGAAGGGTAAGAAGAAGGGCAAGAAGGGCAAGAAGAAGAAGGCCGCCAACGCCCAGTAACTCCACCTTCTGCCTCGGCCGATGGCCGGGAACAATCGAAAAACGGGGCTCGCATCCGCTGTCCAGCAGGTGCGAGCCCCGTCTGTTTTCGCCTGCGTTCATCGCACGTCTCTCGTCATTCCCGGACCCGGATCAGCACCATCGGCGCCCGCTGCTGGTCTCTCACGCGAAGCAGCACTTCGGCTACCCGATTGTGCGGCCAGTGTTCCCATTCCTTTTCTTCCAGAATACAGAACGAATGTTCACAAGGCGAGCCCAACTCAGCCAGGGAACGGAGCCTGCGCACCGGTCGCCCGTAGTAGAACATGATGCCCTCGTCCTTGACCCGGCATAGGTACAGCGTCTGCTCGGCCGGCACCAGTGCCGCGATCTGCTCCGCGACCGCCCGCGGCGATTCGCGTCGCGCTTCGCGTTGCGATACCCAGACGTGAACGTAGGCCAACTTGACGACGAGCCAGAGTCCCACGATCCCGGCCAGGACATACGCGGGCGAGCGGGGAACACACGCTGGCGAGCGACAGCCGATCGCCGCGCAGCCAGGCGATCCACACCAGCGCCGCCAGCCCGGAAACGCCCGGCAGCAGCGGCAGGCTGTAGCGAGGCGAATGATCGGCCATCAGGCTCCAGAACAGCAAGTTGGGCCACGTCCAGCAGTGCAGCGCCTGAAGTAGCCGTCGGCCGCGCTCATCCCAGAGCTTCGCGAAGCCGGGCCACAGCGTCAGCAGCGCGAACGCCGACCACGGCAAGCTCATCGCGCCAATGACCAATGGATGGCCGACATAGGCGACCCATGCCGGATAGGGACGATGATGGTTCGCGCCGAGTTGCCGCACCGTCTCCTGATGGTGGGCGCCCGACAGCCGCTGCAACGCCTCCCGACTGACCGTGTCCGCAAACTCGTCCCAGCCCACCGCGGACACGGCCAGGCCCACCCATGCGACGCAGACCAGCGCTGCCAGCGTCGCACTCAGCAGATGATCCCTTCCCAGTAGCAACCGCATACGGCCGCGCCACCATAACAACGGCACCACCGCGCAATAGAAGAATGCGGGCGCCGTCCACTTGGTCAGAAATCCGCCGGCGACGCAGAGCAGGGCGGCAAGCCACCAGGGGGATGACAAGGTGACAAGGTGGCAAGGTGACAAGGTGACAGAGTAAGCGTTGGTTTCGGATGCTTCGAGAGCGCGAAGAAAGAAGAGCGTCGCGGCGGCGACCCAGAAGAGCTGGAGCATGTCAATCTCGGCCGACGGAGCCTTGTCGAGCCACATGAGCGACATTGGCAGGATGACGGCTGCAGTCAATCCTGCGGCGCGGCCCAGGCATCGGCCGAAGTACCAGAAGAAGAGAAAGACGGTGCCCGTCGCGGCGAGTGATGAAGGCAGCCGTGCGGTCCATTCGTCGACCGCGCCGAACGGCCAGCTCACCAGTGCGATGGCCACGTACATGCCGGGGGGCTTCGTCAACAGCGGCTGGCCGTAGAGCGTCGGCACGATCCAGTTGCCGCCACGCAGGCATTCCGCGCCGATGATGGCACGCAGGCTCTCGGTACGCCACAGCTCGCCGGAGCCGATGCCGTGGAAGAAGAGGAAGGCGCAGAGGGCGAGGAGGAAGATGACGGCGCGCCGGTGGACGATGGATGACATGAGCAGCCTCCGTGCTGCATTGGGCGAATTCAAACAGGATCGGGCATCACGCGTCTAAACTCTGTTTGCTGCCCGCTCGGCGCGCAATTTCAGAAGCGTCACGAGTTGGGCCATTTCGACGAGCCCTTCGGCTTCCGTCCGCTCCGCAGTCGTCAGCCTCGTCTCTCATAAACGTGCGGCGGAGAAAAAGCCTGCCCGGCGAGCGTCGAGGCGTAAGCCCGACGTGGACTGTCGGACAACCGCGATGGGGATCGCCACGCACCGCCACCCAAGCACGTCGGGCTTACGCCTCGACGCTCGCCGGAATTGGAGCGAAGGCACGCCGCAATTCCTCCCTGCCGCTCTCGCCTCGGTCGGCACCCGGAAATAACTTCGTAGGACGGATTTCCAATCCGTCCGTATTTGCCGGACGGATTGGAAATCCGTCCTACGAAATAACTCTTGGACGCCCACTTAGAGTCTATCTGCAAAGAAACGCTTGAAACTAGGGGTATCCTGGAATTGCGATCACGCCTGAATCGCGTTTTCTGCTGGATATTTCGGCGATCATCCGGTTTCAGGCCCCGCATGAATCACCAAGGCCCCCTAATTTCATGGGAAAACTCTCCGGATAGACTCTTAGACCGCACCACACTCCAACCCAAACGTCTCCGCCACCGCCGGGTTGGTCACCGTCCCATTGCGGATGTTGACGCCCTGGGCCAGGGCCGCGTTCTCGCGCACCGCACGTTCGCAACCCTTCTTTGCCAGCTGCAGGACATAGGGCAAAGTCACGTTCGTCAGCGCGTAGGTGCTGGTGCGGCCAACGGCGCCGGGCATGTTGGTCACGCAGTAGTGAACCACGTCGTGAACCATGTACGTGGGGTTCGAGTGGGTCGTCGGCCTTGACGTCTCGATGCAGCCGCCCTGGTCGATGGCCACGTCGATGATGACGGCCCCCGGCGGCATGCCCTTGAGATCGTTTTCCTTCACCAGGTACGGCGCGCGGGCACCGGGAATCAGCACGGCGCCGATCAGCAGATCGGTCCGCGCCAGACAGTCGAGGATATTGTGGCGATGGCTGAAGAGCGTCGTCACATTCTTCGGCATCACGTCATCGAGGTAGCGCAAGCGATCGAGGTTGATGTCGAGGATGGCGACATTGGCGCCCAGGCCGGCGGCCACCTTTGCCGCGTTGGCGCCGACCACGCCGGCGCCCAGGATCGTCACGTTCGCCGGCAGCACGCCCGGCACGCCGCCCAGGAGAATGCCCCGGCCTTCGAACGGGCGTTCCAGGTACTTCGCCCCTTCCTGGATGCTCATGCGGCCGGCGACTTCGCTCATCGGCGTCAGCAGGGGCAAGGTGCCGCGCGAGTCCTTGATTGTCTCGTAAGCGATGGCCGTGATGCCCGACTTGATCACGGCACGCGTGAGGTGCTCGTCCGCGGCGAAGTGGAAGTAGGTGAAGACGGTCTGGCCGGCGCGCATCAGCGGCCATTCTTCCGGCAACGGTTCCTTCACCTTCACGATCAGGTCGGAGCGCCTCCAGATGGCGGCGGCGTCGGCCACGATCTCGGCGCCGTGGCCCGCATACTGTTCGTCCGTGATGCCCGAACCGTGTCCCGCGCCGGCCTGGATCAGCACCTGATGGCCGGCTTTCGTCAGTTCCTCGACGCCGACAGGGATCATGGCGATGCGGTATTCGTGTGTCTTGATTTCCTTCGGCACGCCGACGATCATGCGCTGGATCCTCACCCGGGAAAGCGGTCATTCTGGGAGGGCGGGGGAAGTGAATCAAGGTCAAACCGCTTCCGGTTTTGCCGATCCTGCCGTAAGCGCCTGGAATGCCCACCTTGGACGCGGGAGTAGGGTAGAGTTCTAAACTGGAAAATCCGTGAAAGAGCCTTTCGGGCCTGTTACGCTGGCCTTCATTCCTCTCATTCCCCATCTGCTCGCGTCCTTGATTGCCGAGGTTTCGCTGCCATGCTCCGTTTCTCTCCTTCGCTTCGGTTGTTGGTTCTGGGGCTTCTTACACTGGGACTGCTGGCCATCGCCACTGGACCGGTGCCGTCCGCGGAGCAGGCGAACCCGAACGAGAAAGACATCGCCGATCTGCAGAAGCAAATCGAAGCGCTGACCAAGAAGCTCAACGACCTGAAGATGAAGAGCGGCGTGCCGACGCCAACGCCCACCGGCGACACGACCCTCAATCCCGACTGGATCAAGACGCTGAACTGGCGTGCCCTCGGTCCAGCATCGATGGGCGGCCGGATCGTTGCTCTATCCGTATTCGAAGCCGATCCGACCACGTACTGGGTTGCAACGGCATCGGGCGGTCTGCTCAAGACCAGCAACAATGGCGTCACCTTCGAGCACCAGTTCGACAAGGAAGCAACGGTTTCGATTGGCGACGTGTGCGTGGCGCCATCGGACAGCAATATCGTCTGGGTCGGCACCGGCGAGAACAACCCGCGCAACTCCGTCAGCTACGGCGACGGCGTCTACAAGTCCACCGACGGCGGCAAGACCTGGAAGAACATGGGCCTCAAGAAGTCGTTCCAGGTCGGCCGCATCGCCATTCATCCCAAGGACGCGAATACGGTCTACGTCGGCGCCCTGGGCCGACTCTACGGCCCGAATGAAGAACGCGGCCTGTTCAAGACGACGGACGGCGGCAAGACGTGGGACAAGGTGTTCTACATCGACGACAAGACCGGCATCATCGACGTGCAGATGCACCCGACCGACCCGAACACGCTCGTGGTTGCCGCCTGGGAACGGCAGCGCGACGGCTTCGACAGTCATCCCGGCAGCTCTCCGCCCGAAGGCCACGACGGCTACGAGCCAATGAAGAAATGGAGCATGACGTCCGGCATCTACAAGACCACCGACGGCGGCAAGACGTTCAAGAAGCTGACCAAAGGCCTGCCGACGTGCGCCCTGGGCAGAATTGGCCTGGACTACTATCGCAAGGACCCCAACACGATCTTTGCCGTCATCGATAGCGAGAAGATCGGCGGCGGTCCACCGCAAGCTGCGGGCGGCGATGGCTACCTGGGAATCCAGGGCGAGGACAGCGATGCCGGGGCTCGTCTCACCCAGATCACTCCCGACGGTCCCGCGGCCAAGTCCGGGCTCATGGCCGGCGACATCGTGCTGGCCATCGACGCCAAGGTCGTGCTCTCCTACAAGCAGATGGTGGAACATATCACGACGCACAAGGCCAGCGACAAACTCGCCTTCAAAATCGCGCGCAACCGCGAGGCGAAGGAAATCCCGGTGACGTTGGGCAAGCGTCCCGGCGGTCCGGCCGTCAATCCGAAGCGGCCATTCATGTCACGGCTCGCCAGCCAGCCTGAAAATGTGCAGGAGAAGCAAGGCGCCGATGGCTTCCAGTACGGCGGCATCTACAAATCCACGGATGGCGGCGAATCGTGGACGCGGATCAACAGCCTCAATCCGCGCCCCATGTATTTCAGTCAGGTGCGCGTCGATCCGAGCGACGACAAGCACGTTTACGTCCTGGGAATCGAGCTCTATCGCTCGATGGATGGCGGCAAGAGCTTCCGCAACGATGCCGGCAAGGGCGTCCATGCGGACCATCATGCGATGTGGATCAATCCGCGCGATGGACGGCATTCCATCCTGGGCGGAGATGGTGGTGTCTACGTGACGCACGACCGCACGGCCCACTGGGATTTCCACAATCACTTTGCCATTGGCCAGTTTTATCACGTCTGCGTGGACAACAAGAAGCCGTACCATGTTTACGGCGGCTTGCAGGACAACGGCAGCTGGGGCGGGCCCAGCCAGACGCTTCGTCCGGCGGGCGCCATCAACGAGGACTGGTACGTGGTTGGCGGCGGCGATGGCTTCGTCTGCCGCGTCGATCCCACCGACAGCGACCTGGTCTATTTCGAGAGCCAGGACGGCAACATGCAGCGCCGCAACCTGCGCACCGGTCAGTTCAAGTCGATTCGTCCCAAAGGCGCGCAGCCAGGCACTTATCGCTTCAACTGGAACACGCCATTCGTCCTGTCCAGCCACAATCCGAACATCTTCTACGCGGCCGGCAACGTCGTCTTCCGCTCCGTGAAGCAGGGCGAAGACCTGCGTGTCATCTCGCCTGACATCACGCGCACGAAGCGGGGCAGTGGCACCGCGGTCGCCGAGTCGCCGTTGAACGCCGATCTGCTTTACGCCGGCACCGATGACGGTGCATTGTGGGTGACGCGCGATGGGGGCACCAAGTGGACGAACATCGCCGAGAAAGTTGGCCTGCCGGGGCCACGCTGGGTGGCGACCATTGAAGCATCGCGTTTTGGCGAGGGCCGAGCCTACGTCGTCTTCGATGGGCATCGCAGTGACGACGACGAGCCCCATGTCTACGTCACGGAAGATTTCGGCCAGAACTGGACGTCGCTGCGCGGCAACTTGCCCACCGGCTCGACGCGCGTGCTGCGTGAGGACGTCAAGAACCCGAACCTGCTCTACCTGGGGACCGAGTTCGCCGTCTGGGCTTCGGTGGACCGCGGCAAGTCATGGCAGAAGCTGAACAACAACCTACCGACCGTGGCGGTCCACGAGATTGCCGTGCATCCAACAGCCGGCGAAATCGTGGCGGCAACCCATGGGCGAAGCCTGTGGGCGCTCGACGTGACGCCGCTTCGACAGATGACGACCGAGGTCCTCAAAGCGAAGGCGCATCTCTACGAACCGAATACGGTGGTGCGCTGGCGCACCGAGCCGACCAAGGGATCGATCTACGGCATCGGCAGCCGACATTTCTTCGGCAGCAATCCGCCGAAGGGCGCCCAGCTCTTTTATTCGTTGACTCAGAAGGCCGACAAGGTGAACATCAAGTTACTCGACATTAACGGCAAGACGATCAAGGAGCTGCCTGGGAAGGGCGAGCCCGGCCTGCATCGCGTGGCCTGGGACTTGAGCGGCGCGCAAACGCGCCCGCCGGAGCAGCCGGTGAAGGGACCCCCGCGCCGGCCCGATCAAGTACCGCTGCAGGCGGTGCCGTCCGGAGTCTATCGCGTGGTGCTGACGGTGGATGGCATCGAATACACGCAAAAGGTCCGCATCGAGATGGACCCCACGCTCCCCAGCAGCGTTATCGCGGAAGAGGAAGAGCCCCGGCCTGCCGCTGCCGACCGGAAAGACATCGACGACTGAGCCGCGGTTGAGCTTTCAAGATGGTGTTACGCTTTCGTTATTCATACATCGTCTCACTCGTGTTCGTCTGGAGGTGATTCATGATTCCTCCCTCGTGCCGGCGTCGGGCCGGATTCACGCTGATTGAATTGCTGGTGGTAATCGCCATCATTGCAATCCTGATTGCCATGCTTCTAACCGCGGTGCAGAAAGCCCGCGAAGCCGCTGCACGCGTCAAGTGCCAGAGCAACATGCGGCAGGTGGCACTGGCGCTGCACACCTATCACGATGCTCGCGGCAGCTTCCCGCCGGGAACCTATGGTCCGGTGGACAATTCCAGCCACTCGCCTAACAACCGCCGCTGCTGGTTGCACGATATCCTGTCCTTCCTTGAACAAAACGAGATTGCATCCGCGTTCGAGACCTACATGGCCGCCGGCGGCGGCGCGTTGAGCTTTCCCAAGATCGACAATTACTACGTCTCGGCGATGATGTGTCCGTCCGATCCGACCAATCCCAAGCTGCACACGTTTTGGGGCGACGGCGGCAACAAGACCCAAGGGTTTTCAGGCAACATCGTCGTCAACGGCGGCAATGACTACTTCAATCCGGGAGGCAGCAGTAATAACCTGGGCGGCATGTTCTTCACCATGTCCAGCGTCCGCGTGGACGACGTGGGCGACGGCACCGCGCACACGGCCCTACTCAGCGAGCTGATCCTGAGCCCCGACGTCGCCGATCACGACATCCGCGGCCGCTATCACAATCCGACGCATAGCGGAGTCGCGTTCAGCACTCGTTTGCCCCCCAACACCAGCGTTCCCGACGTCTTCAACTGGTGCTCGGCCAACCCCGTGAAGCGGGCGCCATGTATTTATGGGTAGCTGTCCATTCTCTGCGGGCAGATGCCGGAAAGCATCGCTTTTTTGCGGAATTTATGGAAGCGGGCGCAGCTGCGCGAAGGCCGCGTTCATAGGCTATCGGCATGGACGCCATCG
>JAIEMG010000158.1 GCA_019752375.1 Gemmataceae bacterium
CACGGAGGGGTTGACCGCCCTGCTCGCTCACGACTCGGCGAAGGCGAAGGCCGATCTCCAACCGGCCGCAGTCCCCGCACCGCCACCGCCAGCCTCCTACCGGCCGAAGGATTACCACTGCCCGCTCTGCCTTGCTCCGACCGAGAGCGGGCTCTGCCACGAATGCCACGAACGGGAAGCCGACTACGCCGCATACCACGGTCAGGAACTCTAACCCTCAACACCATACGCAGGGCGCTTCGCCCACGCCCTGCGTTCTAGGAGCTTTTCAAATGTTGTATCTGACAATCGTTGGCAACTGTCGCTACTTCCTCGATGGCGACAGTTTGGTCCGTGTGGCCTACGGCATCAGAGCCCGCTCCAACCCGCGTGAGGAGATCCGCTTCCTCAGCACCGCAGCGCGAGAGAACGCTAAGCTCACGAAGGCACACCCGCAGCGGCTGCTCTATCGCATCCTCGCGTGGCAACAGCGGCGAGCCGTCCGAAAAATCATGGCCGAGTTCAATCTCTGGCCCGCCAAACCCCGCCGCTGGCCGATGAGGGCCACCCGCTAAATCGGTGTCCGATCATAAGTCCGGCCCTGCGCAGGTTCCCGCCCGCCTGCGTGGGGCCGTTTGCCTTTGGGAGATCCAACATGAATCGAAGACAGATGCAGCGAGTGTTTGAGCAGTCGATACTTCCCCGCGTCGAGTCGCACGCTCGCATCCAGTTCCGCGCCACGCGTTGCCCTGCCACGAGAGAGGACCAGATCGCGGAGGCGATCGGGCTGGCCTTCAAGTGGTTTCGGCAGCTGGTTCGCAGACGCAAGGACGCCACGAAGTTCCCTTGCACGCTAGCAACCTTTGCAGTGAAGGCAGTCCGGAGTGGCCGACGCGTCTGCGGTCAGTTGAAGCCGAAGGACGTGCTCAGCGAACGGGCGCAGCAGCAGCGGGGTTTCTACGTCGGCAAACTGCCGGACGTCAGTACGCTCGAAACGAATCCGCTCATGGAGGCGCTGATTGATAACCGGATTTCGCCGGTGCCCGATCAAGTTGCCTTCCGGATCGACTGGCCCGCATGGCTGCTGACAAGGACGGCCCGCGACCGCAGGTTGATCCGGCAAATGGGGATGCACGAGCGGACGACCGATCTTAGCCGATCGTTCGGACTGTCGCCTGCCCGCATCAGCCAACTGCGCCAAGAGTTTCACCGCTCTTGGTGCGTGTTTGTGGAGTCCGATCCTATCGGATAGGGTCCGACCAAAGAGCGTATAGATTTTTTGAACTCGCGGTGGACTCCCGCAGATGCTGACCTACACTTGGGCAGCTGCGGGAGGACACCTGCGAACGCGACGGCAGGCACAGGAGTAGAGGTACTCTGTTCCTTTCATCAACGTCTGTCAAAGGAGACACAGCAATGAAACTCCCTAGCGGTAAGCTAATCGACCTGTCCGCGATCACCGCCATGTACGGCGACCCCGACACAGGCACCATCACGGTTGAGTTTGACCGTGATTGGGCAAGCCTCGAATTGCGGCGGAAAACCTCCGCCAAGTTCAGCGGTGCCGACGCCGAGAAGATTTGGCGTGTCTGGAACCGCGATTCGTGGAACTGTCTGGAGTATACGAGAAGGCAGCGGAGCCGACAGTCCGGACGGAAGCCGTCCCTCACGCAGATGACAGGCAAGTTCTAGTCGCTGACAATAACAGAAACCGGCGGGCACCCGATGTGGGCGCTCGCCGGTTATTTTTTTGCGTTCGCGGATGGCCAGGTCGTGGCTGGCCCCGACAGCGGGTCTGAAACAGCCTTCCTTGTGAAGCATCGCCAAGCCAACAGAATTCCAGAATCGGGCGGGAACTCGTTGCTCAGCGCCCACGCCAAAGCGGGTGTCACCGGAGTGCTCGTTGTAAAGTTCGATCAGCTTGTCGCAGAAGCTCAACCAAAAAACACTCTGATCACTTTCCGCCAGTCTTTTGTCGGCCCGCCGCGAGAAGACTTCCGTCTTCAAGAAGAACGCCAAGTAGTCATCCGCCGCCTTCAAGAAGTCGCTGTTCGCCCGCAACATCGCGAGAAAATTCTCATGGTTCGGGTCGTCGGACAGCCAAAAGTCAACGGCTGCATTAGCCCCCGACTCGACCGCATTTTGCTTCACCTTTGAACCCATCGCCATCCCCCATCTTGCTCCGCAACATCAATGACAACCCCGCCGTTGCTTACGTTTTGGGCGGCTTCTCGATCCCAAATAGACCTGCGCCTTTTTGGCTCATGTAATACTTGATCGCGGACTCACAGAATTTACGCCAAAACGCTTCCGGACACTTCTGCGACTCCTTACAGGCGTAAGTGGTCCACGGCTTGGTGCTTCGAAAGTACCCCACGAACTCGGCAGGCGTAATCTCGCCTTGAACCAAAGAACCGTAGGCGTTGATCAATGCCAAGTAGTTCTTCGCATCCGCTGTCTTCGACGACACCGACCAGTTAAAGAACGCTTGGTTTGCAACCTTGATTGCCTCTAGCTCCACGCTTCCAGCCTCCCTTAGACTTCGACCTGTTGACGCCGATCTGCCACACGCTTGACGATGTAAGCGTCCAGATCGGCAACGAGCCAACGGACGCACCGAGACGAGAACTTAATCGGGGCCGGCAGCCGTCCTGTCGCGACCAGCCGCTTGAGATGCCGCTCGCTGATCGTCAGTCGTCGCGCCGCTTCCCGCGTGCGAAGCAAGGCGTCGAGCGTCGAACCGACCAGCTGCTCCCCCTCCTGTCGCAGTACCGAAACCATTCGCACCTCCCATCAAAGAGCATGTCCCGCGAACCGTCATTCGTGACCGTCGCGGGACATGCCGCACCAGATGATCGAGGGGCTAAGAAGCCCATTGATGACGTGATTATCCCATCGAACAAAAACCTCGCCAATCCCGTCTCAACCGACCTCAGTTCCGAGCCGGTACGAGGCACTCCTCGACCAGCTTGGCGAGTGCCGACCTAGGGATGCGACGGCTGCGGCCGAACTTCGCATAGCCGAGCCGCCCTGCGTCCATCAACGAATACAAAGTCGTGCGGCTCAGATTGCACAGCCGTGCCGCCTCGATTACGTTCACGAACCCGCCGTCAAGAACCTCCATCGCCGACTGCTGCTTCGCCATTACTGTTCCCCCTCAGTGTGGATCGTCCCTCTACTACCTTTCTTATCTGCATAAGTCCGGCGAGAATCGCGGGCGTCCGTGCACGTTTTTTTTTCGAGGCGGCGAAGCATAAGCGACATCTATTTCATGACGGCCAATCTGACGGCCAATGGAATGAAAACGGGCGGACGCCGACGAACGTCAGCGATCGGAGTTCTTGGTTGAAGTGCAAACAATCTAACGAGATAGGATGCAGATGGACGTGGGCGGAAGATGGCAGAAAGGCGGCTTGAACGAATTAGGAAACCGCCGCTCTATCCCCTGAGCTACGGGCGCATTTTTTCGTTCCGACAACGATTGGTGATGTTTCTCCGATCGTGGAAACCACCCGTTGATGGTTCGTCCCAGCGGGTTCCTTGTCCCTTCGTCGCTATTACAGGATACGACACCGGCCAGTCGAGTTCAACTTGCGTCGGACTGGCGGCAGGCCAAGCTTTGCCGCAGCTCCTGCGTAGCCACCGCGATTCTGCCCTTGGGGCCGAAAAATTTCGATTTGCCCTCGCTGCGTTTGCCTCTTACAGGATAGAAAAGGGCACGGAGAGCAGCGACCATGCTTCGGGGAAGACTTGCGGCACTTGTTGGGCGGCTACGGCAGCGCGTCGGCCGGCCTGGGGCCGATGCTTCCGACCAGGCGTTGCTGGAGTGCTTCGCGAACCAGTGCGACGGGCAAGCGTTCGCAGCCCTCGTATGGCGGCACTCTCCGCTCGTCCTTGGCGTGTGTCGCCGCATCTTGCCCGACGCTCACGCAGCCGAGGATGCCTTTCAAGCTGTGTTCCTGGTTCTGGCCCGCAAGGCGGGCTCGATCCGTCACCATCAGGCACTGAGCAGCTGGCTGTTTCGCGTGGCCTACCGCATCGCCCTTCGAGGCCGCGCCGACCTGCTGCGCCAACGTGCCCACGAACGTCAGGAATCCGACATGGCCCAAGCCGACCGACCTGCCGCGACGATGGAACATGGCGATGACCCGGCGGACGAGGCGGCACGGCGTGAGTTCCGCGGCGTCCTCGACGCGGAGCTCGACCGGTTGCCGGAGAAGTACCGGGCACCGCTGGTGCTTTGCTATTTGCAGGGCAAGACCAACGAAGAGGCCGCGCGGGAACTGGGCTGGCCAGCGGGCTCGATGTCGCGCCACCTGGAACGTGCCCGCACGCTCTTGCAGAAGCGGCTGGTTCAACGGGGTGCCGCATTCTCCCAGGCCGCCTTGATGGCGGCGCTGGCCGACGGAGCGTCCGCGGCGGTGCCGGCTCGCCTGCAAGAGTACGCCGTCAGCGTCGGCATGCAGTTCGCGTCCGGAAATCTCGCCACGTCTCAGTCGGTCCTCTGGGCCGAAGGAGCGCTTCACGCCATGAAAGTTGCACGCCACCAATTGCTTCTAATCCTGACGACAACGGTCGGCTTGCTCGGCTTGGGCGCTGGCTTGGTGGTACACGCGGCGCTCGCCGGGCCCGGCGAGGCGGGCGAAAACGCCATTGCCGCGGGCGACGAGAAAGCCCCAGTGCAGGTACGCGAGGCGGCCGACGGGCACGGGGACGCCCTGCCCACGGGTGCCGTGGCCCGACTTGGCAGCGAACGCTATCGCATGCCCTTTCCCGCCAGCAGCGTTCTCTTCACCCCGGACGGCAAACGACTGGGCGCTGCAGGTTTCATGACCGGCGGCTTGCACTGGTTCGACACGGCAAGCGGTCGAAAGGTGACGCCGGCCAAGGAGGACTGGAGCAGCCAGGGTACGCCGGTATTCAGCGCGGACGGTCGGTTTGCGGTCCTGGTGCGCGTCCATTACTATGCCCCGCCGAATGCCCGGAAGGCCACTGCTTGCCATTCCCTGGCGATTTGGGACATTCAGGCCGGCAAATCGGTTGGCTGGTTGCTGGAACATCGCGGGACCGACTACACACCGACCTTCGGCGCCGTTGCCTTCACGCCCGACGGAAAGCACGTCGTTGCCGCGGGGAGCGACCGGAGCGTCCGCTTCTGGAGAGTCCCGCGCTGCACGCTGCTGGGCCAGGCAAAGTTGCCGGACGGGGCCGCGACGATCAACGTCCTGGCCGTGTCTCCTGACAGCAAGTCCGTGGCCGGGACAGGCGATGACAAGCAAATCCGCCTCTGGGAACTTGCCACCGCCCGCGAACGCAGCCATTTCGCCGGCCATGCAGGCAAGACGCTTGCGATGCGCTTTGATGCGGACGGGGCTCTGCTCTCGGTCGGCATCGACGGCACGCTGCGGCACTGGGACGTCGACAGCGGCAAGGAGGTGAAGCAGTTCCGGGTCGCGATCAAGGATCGCATCGCTGGCGCCGCCCTTGCGCCGGACGGCCGCACGGCGGCGGTTCCCACCGGCGAAGGCGGCAAGGTCAAGCTCTGGGACACGGCGAGCGGCCGCGCGAGCATTGAATGCGTCATGTCGGCCGGCAGTCCGGACGGCCTGGCCTTCTCGGCCGATGGCAAGGTACTGGCAACGACGGCGCACAGCGACCAGCTGGTGCACCTGTGGGATGTCGCAACGGGCAAGGCGTTGAATGAGCTTCCCGGACACGCCAATGGCGTGCGCGCGCTGGGCTGGTCTCCGGACGGACGGACGGTCGCGACGGGCGGCGAAAGCTGGGATGGCTCGGCCCGGCTGTGGGACGCAACCAACGGCTCGCAGCGCCTGGTGGTGCGGCCGCGCTATGGTGCCGAGGCGGCGACGTTCTTCGCCCCCGATGGCCGCACCTTCTTCACCGCTGGGCTGGACGGCGCCGTACATCAATGGGAAACCGCCGGCGGCAAGGAGGTGCGGCAGTTTCGAGGCACGCACACGCAGGTCTGGGCCGCGGCCCTTTCGCCGGACGGCAAGACGCTGGCAATGGCGGGTGGCGGCGCGGGGATCTTCTTGCTGGATGTCGCCAGTGGCGAGCGCAAGGGCGACCCCCTGGGCAAGGACGGCTGGCACGGCCTGAGCTTCTCGCGCGACGGCAAGTTCCTCGTCGGCGTCAACCAGAAAGACCACACGGCGTGCGTCTGGGACCTGGCAAAGCGCCAGGAAACGGTCGTCGCGCGGGCGGTCCAGGGCGGCATCAGCGGGATAGCGCTCTCCCCGGACGGCAAATGGCTGGCGACGGTCAGCAGCGGCGTCTCGTCCGGCGGCCAGCGCGAAGACGGTTTGGTGCGCGTCTACGAGGTGAGCGGCGGTAAGGAAGTGTTCACCCTTGCCGGGAGCGAACGCGGCCTGCTGCGCGTCGCATTCTCTCCGGATGGCAAACAGGTGGCTGCAGGCGGCCACGACGCCCTGGTGCGAGTCTGGGACGTGGCGTCGCGCAAGGAGATCTTCGCCTTCAGCGGCCATACGCGACAAATCGAGTGCCTCGCCTTCTCGCCCGACGGCCAGCGGCTGGCGTCCGGCTCGTGGGATGCGCTGGGGTATGTCTGGAATGTCGGGGACAAGCGCTAGCCAGCCTTGACGGAGGGTGCCTCGGCGGATGGGTGCCCGGGGCGGCAGATGACCTCGCTGACTCGTACGCGGTAACACCCGGCCGCTCGACACGTCAGCCGCAACCCGAAACGGATGGTCCAGTTCTTTCACTGGACACGGACGTCGTCCACCGCCGTGGGCTTCGGTTGTCCGCGACGGTAGAACGCCAGTCGATAATTGCCCTCGGTGGGCGGTGCGGCGACCCGTAGCTGGAGCGAAGACGCCGTCGGACCGTCATAGCGGACCAGCAGCGGTTGGCCGATGCGCTGGAAGACCGTCTCGGCGCCCAGGATGCTTTCGGCACGCTCGAACCAGAGCTCGCCGTCCAGACCGTGGCCGTTGCCTTCGGGGTGCAAGGCGACGGTGACCGCGCCGTCGGGCGCGACCGTTTCCTCTGCCACGGCAAGCGTCACGTCCTTGCCGGGATGGTCGTTCGGAGCGGCCGGCACGGGTGGTGCGGCCGACCGGGCGCCGAACCACTGGATCACGTGGAAGAAGACAGGCGTCAAGAAGATGCCGAAGAGCGTCACGCCAAGCATGCCGCTGAAGACGGCGGTGCCGAGCGAACGCCGCATCTCGGCGCCAGCGCCCTCCGCCAGGACCAGCGGCACCACGCCCAGGATGAAGGCGAACGACGTCATCAGGATGGGCCGCAGGCGCAAACGGCAGGCCTCCAGGATCGCTTCGCGCCGCGGCATGCCGGCTTCTTGCTGCTGCTTGGCGAACTCCACGATCAGGATGGCGTTCTTGCTGGCCAGGCCGACGAGCACGACGAAGCCAATCTGGGTGAAGATGGTCACTTCCATGCGGGCCAGTTGCACGCCGACAACGGAGCAGAACAGACACATCGGCACCACCAGGATGACTGCCAGCGGCAGCGTCCAGCTCTCGTACTGGGCCGCCAGCACCAGGAACACGAACATCACGGCCAGGAAGAAGAAGTACATGGCCGAGTTGCCCGCCTGGAGCTGGAGGTAGGCCAGGTCGGTCCATTCGATTGCCATCGACCGGGGTAATTCCGCGCGGGCGATCGCTTCCATCCGCGCGACCGCCTGGCCCGAGCTGGTGTCGGTGCCCGCGTCGCCGGTGATGGCGGCAGCGGAGTAGAGGTTGTAGCGCGTCACGGCCACCGGGCCGCTGGTGTCGCGCACGTCCAGGATCGTAGCTAGCCGGACCATCTGGCCCCGGTTGTTGCGCACTTGCAGTTGTCCGATCGATGCCACGTCGCTGCGGAATTGCGGGTCCGCCTGGAGGTTCACCTGCCACGTCCGGCCAAACTCGTTGAAGTTGTTGACGTAGTAGGAACCCAGGTACACCTGGAGCGTGTTGAAGATGTCGCCCACCTGCACGCCCAGCGCCATGCACTTGGTCCGGTCGATCTCGAGGAACAGCCACGGTGTGTTGGCACGCGAACTGTTGAAGAGGCCCTGCAATTCCGGGTCCTTGGCGGCGCGGGCGGCGATGCGATCGCTGACGCGCTGCAACTGCGCCAGACCGAGATTGCCGCGGTCCTCGACGATCAGCTTGAAGCCGTCGGTGGTGCCCAGTCCGTCGATGGGCGGGGCCCCGAACACGGACACGAGCGCCCCGCGCATCTCACGCTGACACTGCTCGCGCAGCTTTTCGGCAATGCCGTCGGCGCTCAGGCCGGCGCCGTGCCTCTGGTTGAAGGGCTTCAACAGGACATACATCGAGCCCAGGTTGGGCGCGTTGGCATTGAGGATCAAGGACTGTCCCGAGATGCCGACGGTGTGCTGGACGCCCGGCGTCGCGCGGGCAATCTGCTCGATCCGCGCCATCGCCCGTTCGGTTCGTTCCACGGAGGCGCTGTCTTGCAACTGGATGTTGAGCAGGAGATAGCCCTTGTCCTGCGTGGGGATGAAACCGGTCGGAGCGCGGGCAAACTGCCAGTACGTCAGGCCAAGCAGACCCCCGTAGATCATCAGGACCATGACGCTCAGGCGAAGGGTCTTGCTGACCGCGAAGCCGTACACGGCCGTCATCCGGTCGAACAGGGCATTGAAGCGCCGAAACAGACCGCCCAGGGCACGATTGACCGGCCCAATGATGAACCAGCCTATCAGGGCCCCCATCAGCGCGCCCGGGACGAAGTAGCCGGCCTTGATGGTCCATAGCAGCCAGGTCGGCATCTCGGTCGCGGCCCCTTCGTCGGTGACCACCGATCCCAGGCTCGCGGGCAGCATTCGCTCCGCGAGCCAAAGGCTAAGCAACCCGCCGAATACGCCGAAGATCCACCACGGCAACGCTTCCCGCTTGTGGGCGTGGCCGCCTTCCTCGGTCTTGAAGATCACCACGGCCCGCGACGGCGTCATGGTCAGGGCATTGACCGCCGAGATGATGGTCGAGACGGCGATGGTCACCGCGAACTGGCGAAAGAACTGCCCGCTGACGCCGCCCAGAAAGCAACAGGGGATGAATACCGAGCTGAGCACCAGCGTGATCGCCAGCACGGGGCCGGTGATCTCGTCCATGGCCTTGATGGTGGCGGCCCGCGCGTCCAGGCCGGTGGCAATCTGCCGTTCGATGTTCTCCAGCACGACGATGGCGTCGTCGACGACAATGCCGATGGCCAGCACCAGCCCGAACAGCGTCAGGTTGTTCAGCGTGAAGCCCAGGGCCGCCATGACGGCGAAGGTGCCGATCAGCGACACCGGCACGTCGATCATGGGCAGGATCATCGCCCGCCAGTCCTGCAAGAACAGCAGTACGACGATGGCCACCAGGATCACCGCGTCGCGCAGCGTGTAGAAGACCTCGTTGACCGACTCGCGAATGAACGGCGTGGTGTCATAGACGATGCGGTAGTCCAGGCCGTCGGGAAAGCGGGTCTTGAGCTCCTTCATCTTGGCATAGACGCCGCCCGAGGTGTCGAGGGCATTGGAACCGGGGAGCTGGTAGATCGACAGGGCGACGGAGGGCTTTCCGTTGAGCGTGCAGGACTGGTCATACTGCTGAGAACCCCGCTCGACGCGGGCCACGTCGCGCAGGCGTACAATGCCCGTGGACGGAGGCGCGGGCTTGATCAAATTGCCCGTCGCGCCCTGGCTGTTCAGGCCGCTTCCGTCTGTCGGGGTGCTTGCCGGCGCCGTTCCCTGGCTGGCCTTGACGATGATGTCGCCAAACTGCTCCGGATCGACCAGGCGGCCCAGCGTGTTGATGGTCAGTTGAAACTGCTGTCCCTTGGGCGCCGGCTGCTGGCCAATCTGCCCGGCGGCGACCTGGACGTTTTGCTGGGCGATGGCCGCGACAACATCCATGGCGCCGAGGTTGAGGGAGGCCAGCTTCTGCGGATCGAGCCAGGCGCGCAAGCTGTAATCGCGGCGGCCGAGGAAGGTGATGCCGGCCACGCCGGGCAGCCGGCCCAGTTCATCCTTCACGTAAATGGTCGCGTAGTTGCTGAGAAAGGTGTTGTCGTAACGGCCGTCGGGAGAGACCAGGTTGACGATCATCAACGTGTTGGGCGACATCTTCCGGACGTTGATACCCTGGTTCTGCACCAGGGGTGGAATGACCGGCAACGCCAATGCCACCCGGTTTTGCACCAGCACCTGCGCCATGTCGGAGTCGGTGCCGGACTTGAACGTCACGGTCAAGTTATAGGCGCCGTCGTTGGTGCATTGCGACGACATGTAGAGCATGCCCTCGACGCCGCTGACTTGCTCCTCGATCGGGGCGGCTACCGTGTCGCGCACCGTCTGCGCGTTCGCGCCGGGATAGACGGCGGCCACTTGCACGGTCGGCGGCGTGACTTCGGGATACTGCGCCACCGGCAGCGTGCAGCCGGCGACGCTGCCGGCAAGGACGAAGATGATGGAAATGACGGTGGCAAAGATCGGCCGGTCGACGAAGAAGCGCGCGATCACAGCGGCAACCCTCCATTCGAGCGCGGAGCATCCTGCAAGCGGATCGACGTTCGCGTGCGCCGGATGATGGTCCGATGGGCCCCGAGGACGGCCAACACCAGGAGCACGCCCGTGCACGGCCCGATCGTCAGTGCCCACGAGAGCCGCACCGCCCCAAGGCGGTTGACGAGGAATCCGCTCGTCAACCCGAGCAGGGCGCCCAGCGCGGCGGAGCCAATCCACTGAAACGCCGTTGCCGCGAACATCGGCGATTTACCCAGCAACTGGATGACGTAGAAAAAGACCGGAGTCAAAAAGATGCCGAACAGGGTGACACCCAGCATGCCGCTGAAGACCGCGACACCCAGCGACCTGCGCATCTCCGCGCCGGCGCCGACGGCCACGGCTAATGGCACCACGCCCAGGATGAATGCGAACGAGGTCATCAGGATCGGGCGAAGCCGGAGGCTTGATGCCTCGCGCGTCGCCCACAGGAGCGTCGATTCTCCGCCGGAACCGTTCGATCCCGGCCGGCCCTCTTGCTGAAGCTGCCGGGCGAACTCGACAATCAGAATGGCGTTCTTGCAGGCCAGGCCGACGAGCACGACCAGACCAATTTGTACGAAGATGTTCACCTCCCGCTTGGTGACGAGCACGCCGATCAGCGAGCAAAGCAGGCACAACGGCACCACCAGGATGACCGCCAGCGGCAGCGACCAGCTCTCGTACAGCGCCGCCAGCGCCAGGAAGACGCAAACGATGGCCAACGCGAAGACGTAGATGCCGCCGCTGCCGGCGCGGATTTGCATGAACATCAGCTCGGTCCAGTCCGCCTTCATCGACAGCGGCAAGTTCTGGTTTGCTTGCTCGTTCACGGTCCGGATCGCGTCGCCCGTGCTGTATCCGGGCTGAACGCTGCCGCTGATCGACGCGGCCGTGAACAGATTGTAGCGCGTGATCGAGATCGGTCCGCCGATCTCGCGCGGGCGCACCAGTGTGCCTAGCGGCACGATCTGACCTTGCGAATTGCGCACTTCCAGCAGGCTGATGTCCTCGATCTGGTTGCGAAACGGGCCGTCGGCCTGCACGGTGACCTGCCAGTGGCGGCCGAACTGGTTGTAGCTGTTGACGTATCTCGATCCCAGGAACATGCCGAGGGTCTGGTTGACGTCGAACAGCGACACGCCCATGGCTGCCGCCTTGCTGCGATCGATGTCGAGGTAAAGTTGCGGCGTGTTGGAGCGGAACTGCGTGCTGGCCGCCGCCACGTCCGGCTGCGCTTGCAGCTGGCGGACCAGGTTGTCGGTCTGCTTCTGCATGGCCTGGAGGCCCAGTCCGCCGCGATCTTCGACCATGAACTTGTAGCCCCCGGCAACACCAAGTCCGGGAATCGGCGAGGCGCCAAAGACGGTGACCTGGGCCTCCTTGACTTCGCTCGCCCAACGCTTCCGCAGCTTGGCCATGATGGCCGTGTCGCGAAGATGGCCGCCCCGGCGCTTGTCGAAGGGCTCCAGGACGACGAACATGGAGGCGAAGTTGGGGCTATTCGCCTGCAAGAGGAACGACAGGCCGGAGATGGCGACCGTGTGCGACACGCCTTCGGTTTCGCGCGTGATCCGATCGACGTGGGCTGCCGCCTCCTTCGTGCGCTCCAGCGAGGACGAATCCGGGAGCTGGATATTCACAATCAGGCGGCCCTGATCCTGTTGCGGAATGAAACCGGTGGGCGCTCGATTGAACATCCAGTAGGTCAGCACCAGCAGACCGCCGTAGAAGATGAGGACAAAAACGCTGGCGCGCAGGATGAAGCCCACGGATCGTCCATAGACCCCGGTCATCCAGTCAAAGCCCCGATTGAAGGCGCGGAAGAACCCGCCCAGCAGCAGATTGACGGGCCGGATGCTGAACCAGCCCACTGCACCCCCGACCAGTGCCCCAGGAAGAAAACACCCTGCCGTCGTGACCCACCAGAGCCAGCGGGGCACTTGGACCGCGTCCTCACCGTCCGCCGCCAAGCCCCATGCGCCGGCAAAGAGCTTGTGAGCGAGCCACAGGCTGAAACCGCCGCCCGCCGCCGCGAAGATCCACCAGGGGAGCGCCTCGCGTTTGTGGACGTGCACTGCGCCGGGTTCGGTCTTGAACAGCATGACGGCGCGGGATGGCGTCATTGTGATGGCATTGATGGCCGAGATGACGGTGGAGACCGCGATGGTCACCGCGAATTGGCGAAAGAACTGCCCGGTGATGCCGGTGATGAACGCACACGGGATGAACACCGCACACAGCACCAATGCCACTGCAATGATGGGGCCGGTCACCTCGTTCATCGCCTTGATGGTGGCGCTGCGCGGATCGAGGCCGTTGGCAATCTGCCGCTCGATGTTTTCCAGCACAACGATGGCGTCGTCGACGACGATGCCAATGGCCAGCACCAGGCCGAACAGCGAGATGTTGTTCAGACTGAAACCGAGCAAGGCCATGACGCCAAACGTGCCGATGATCGAGACCGGCACGTCGATCATCGGCAGGACCATCGCCTTCCAGTCTTGAAGGAAAAAGAGCACGACCACGCCCACCAGCCCAACGGCTTCGAGCAGCGTCCATACCACGTCGTAGACCGATTCGCGGATAAACGGCGTGGTGTCGTAGGCGATGCGATAGGCGACGCCATCCGGGAAGCCGCGTTTCAGCTCCTCCATCTTGGCCCGGACGCGATCGCCCACGTCGAGCGCATTGGTCCCGGGCAGCTGGAAGACCGCGAGCCCGACCGCCGGCCGGCCGTCAAAGGTGCAGGACTGGTTGTAATTCTGGGCGCCCAGCTCGATGCGTGCGACGTCGCGGAGCCGAACAATGGCCGCCGACGGCCGACCGGGGCCGCGACCCATCGTGCCGCCGCCCATGGCGCCGTTGCCGAGATCATCGTCCAGTCCGCCGATTTCCAGCCCGGGGATGGTCGCGGAAGTGGCACCGCCTCCAGTGGTGCCACCGCCGGTGGACGAGCTTCCACCCCCGGTGCCGCCTCCGCCGCCAGACGAAGCTCCGCCCCCCGTGGAGGCGCCGCCGCTGGATCCGCTGCTGCTCGGCGTGGTACTCCCGCTCGAGCTGTTGCTCGGCGTCCCACTGCCGCTGTCCGGAGGAGTTGCAGCCGGGATCGTGAGTCCAGCGCTCGGCAAGGCAAACGCGCTTTGAGGAGTCTGCATCACCGCGGACGCGGGCGGACGCACGGTGCCCAGGTCAACCTTGACGATGATGTCGCCAAATTGCTCGGGGTCGGTCAATCGGCCCACCGTGTCCACGGGCAGCTGGAAGGCCTGCCCGGGCAACGCGGGCGGCTGCCCGATACGGCCGGCGGGCGCGTCCCGGTTCTGCTCGCGGATCGCGTTGGCCACGTCGGACGCTGTCAGGCTGCACGATGCCAGTTTTTGGGGGTCCAGCCAGATCCGGATGCTGTAGTCGCGTTGGCCCTGGTAGTTGACGTCGGAGACGCCGTCGACCCGGAGCAATTCGTCACGAAGGTAAATCGTCGCGTAGTTGCTGAGGTAGATGTCGTCATAGCGCCCATCCGGCGAGAACAGGTTGACGATCATCAGCATGTCGGGCGTCTTTTTGCGGATGGTGATGCCCTGGTTCTGCACTTCGGTCGGCAGCTGTGGCAAGGCGAGCGCCACGCGGTTCTGCACCATGACCAAGGCCGTCTTCAGATCGGTGCCGACGTCGAACGTGACGGTCAAGGAATACGAGCCGTCGTTGCCCGATTGCGAGGACATGTAGAGCATGCCCTGGACGCCATTGACTTGCTGCTCGATCGGCGCCCCGACGGTATCGGCTACCACCTGCGCGTTGGCGCCGGGATAGCTGATCGAGACCACGATAGCCGGCGGGGTGATGCGTGGGTACTGGGCGACCGGCAGATACAGGAGCGCAATCCCGCCGATCAGCGTGATGACGATCGACAGCACGGTGGCAAAAATGGGACGGTCGATGAAAAATCGCGAAAGCACAGCCGAACCTCCCGAGGTAGCGCACTCGCAACGCCGCGCCTGCTCACTGCTTCGGCTGTTCTTTCTTGCCGCTGTCCTTCGCGGGGGGCGGCGGTGCGAGAGGCTGTCCCAACGAGGGCATCGGGATGAGTTCCGGGCGGATTTGCATGCTGGGACGGACCTGCTGCAAGCCGCCGACGACGATTCGGTCCTCCGGCTTGAGACCGTCGTTGATCACGCGGAGGCCGTCATTTTGCAACGCTCCGGTCGAGACGCGCCGGTACTGGACCTTGTTGTCCGCATCCAGCACGTACACGTATTTCAGGCCCTGGTCCGACGCGATGGCCCGATCGATGACCAGCAAGGCCGGATGCGGCGCGCCGAGCGGCATATGAATGCGCACGAACATCCCCGGCCGAAGCAGCCGGACGCCGCGCTCCGGCTTCGGGTTTGGAAAGACGCCTCGCACGGAGATGCTGCCCGTCGTGGGGTTGAGCTGGTTGTTGACGAAATCGACTCGCCCCGCGTGCGGGAAGCCGTCTTCGCCTTGCAGGCCCATGTACACGGGGACCTTGCCGTCCACAGGCGCCGTGATCTTGCCCGCGTTGATGGCACGATCGATACGCAGCCGGGTCGGCTCATCCATGTCAAAATAAGCGTACATCGGGTCGAGCGATACCACGGTGGTCAGCAGCGTCTGATCCTGAACCACCAGGTTGCCGGACGTGAAGTAGTAGCGGCTGACCTGACCGTCGATCGGCGACGTGACCTTGGTATAGCCCAGGTTCAGCTTGTAAACCTCCATGCTGGCCAGGTAGGCCTTCACACGTGCCTCGGCTTCATCCACCGCGGCAAGGTCCTGGTCGAGTTGCTGTCGGCTGACGGCGCCGGGGGAGGACATGGCGATCGCCTGATCGCGCGCCAGCGTCTGCTTGGCCAGCTTGAGCTGGGCCTGGGCCAGGGCGACCTGCCCCTGTGCCTGGTCGTGCTGTGCCTGGTAGGGACGCCGATCGATCTCGAAGAGCACTTCGCCTTGCTTGACTTCCGCACCTTCCTTGAAAGGCATCTTCTCGAGGTAGCCGGTCACGCGCGCCCGAATATCGACCGCCTGAACAGGATCCGTCCGGCCCGTGAAGTCGACGTAGTCGGTGACGTCGCGCAGGATGGGCGTGCTGACCGGCAAGGCCAGCACCTCCGGCCCCGCGACGGGCGATGGATTGGTAGTGCACCCCGTCAGCAGTCCGGCCACAATCAGCGTTATACTCGGTAACGCGGCAAGGCATCGAAACTTCATCCTGTCGCCCCTTGCTTGGATCGGATGCCCGCCCCGCAATGATCCCACTCGTTCGGCGCGGAGCATCCCTGGAAGAGTATTGTCCGGTCACGCGACCAAGCTTACACGTATGCAGGATGATTGCCGGCGTGCATTCCTGCAATCCATTTCTTCCAGGGATGTTACGATGAATCGGCATCGCGTCGTCGCACGCGGGATTCGAGCGCCGATCCGAACACCCTTGCGCTCCTTCCGCATCTTTCCTTGACGCACGGGGTTATTGGACGATGTACCTCGTGCGGAATTCTCTGCTGTTCCCAAAATCGCCGACATCCGGACCGTGAGTTTTTCCTTGTCACTTCGTAGAATGAATGGGCCTGCCGTCATCCACCGCCTCTTCCGCGGACAGGGTAATCGGCTCCGCCCTTCGTCTGTCGAAGATTCAACCGTAATGTCGCCAGGAGAGTGAGCACTGTCTTGAACACCGACAATCCCAAACCCGCCGGCAAGCCCACACCCGCCGCCAGGCCCACGCCCAGCGCCAGGCCCGCGCCTGCCGCCAGGCCCGCACCAGCTGCCAACAAGCCCACGCCGCCACCGGCCCGGATCGAGCAGGTGCGCGCGGCCTGCGGCCACATGACCGATTTTCCGGTCTTCGATGACCGGCGCGACCAGCGATTCCGCGAGCAACGGCGCGCCAAGACCGCGAGCCGCATGTGTGCGGACTGCCGACAGAAGGCCGAAGTCGAACGGAACATCCAGGCGGAGAAAATGAAAGAAGAGAAAGCCCGCAAGAAGGCCGAGCAGGCCGAGGCCCAGGCGAAGGCGCCGCAAGGACAAGCCGCGAAGCCAGTCCAGCAACGCCTCCCCGACGGCTCCGTCTTCCACGTCGTCTACGACGCGGCCAAGACCCAATGGAGCGGAACGCTGACCGTGCCGGAAAAGGGCGAGTTCAAAGCGAGCGCTTCCGGCGTGTTCCGATTGCTCGAACTGCTCGACCGCCACTACTGGCAGGCCGTCGGACGTGCCAAAGAAGGATAGGTTTTGTTGCCGCGGCTTCAGCCTGCGGAATGGCGTCGCAGCGGCCGTTAGTCCGACGCGCAAGCGAGGGACAATTTATACCCGACGCCGGCGGAAATGACCCAACAGAGTGGCCGGGGCTAAGGTACTCCGAAGCCCCGGCATGACGCTCCCGCAATGCGTCCACGCGACGTGATAATCCAGGTTTGGCTTGCCCGCCAATGCGTCGCGCAGGGCCTACGTCGAGGTCGCCAGCCTCGGCCACGAATGGGCCACAAGTCCGACGCCAACGAGACGATCTGGAAGTTCTTTGCCGACCATCCGCGCGGCAAGAAGGGGATCCGTCCAAGCGCGCGGGGAAGTGCACTTGAGCGAGGAAATTCACTGTCAGCGGACCGACGCAGGGATAAGATCACTCCGTGGAGTCCGAACCCCGGTCCCAGGAAGGTGATCCCATGAGTCTCACGCTCCTCGGTCTGGGAACGGCGGTCCCTGCCACGCAAGTCACTCAGTCCGATGCCCTGCGGATCGCCCAGACCGTATGCTGCCGAACCGAGGCACAGGTCGCCCTGGCAACGCACGTCCACAATCACAGCGGCATCGCCACGCGCCACATGGCGTACTCGCGGGCCATTCTGGACGATGTCCTGCAGCAGACCAAGAAATCGCGGTCCGAATTCTTGCCCACGTCCGCGAGCGACAACTGCGGCCCCACCACCGGCATGCGGATGAAGCGCTATCTCGAACACGCCGTGCCCCTGGCCGTGTCGGCAGCGCGCAAAGCGCTGGCGGAGTCCGGCACTTCGGCGGTGGACCTTACCCATCTCGTGACGGTTTCCTGCACGGGTTTTCAGGCACCCGGAATGGAGCTGGACCTGATCCACGGCTTGGACTTGACCGCGACGATCGAGCGCACGCACATTGGATTCATGGGCTGTCACGGGGCGCTCAATGGCTTGCGCGTTGCCGACGCGTTTGCCGGCGCCGATCCCGCGGCTCGAATCCTCCTTTGCGCGACTGAATTGTGCAGCCTTCATTTTCACTTCGGCTTCGACCCGCAGAAGATGGTGGCGAACGCCCTCTTTGCCGACGGGTCGGCTGCCGTCGTTGGCGCTGCATTGCCCATGGCCGACGCCTGGCGCGTGGCCGCGACGGGGTCGTGCATCCTTCCGGATTCCCGCGCGGACATGGGGTGGGTCATCGGCGACCACGGCTTCGAGATGACGCTGAGCCGGCGCATTCCGGAGTTGATCGCCAAAAACCTCCGACCGTGGATGCAGGGTTGGCTTGGGCAATCGGGCCTCGGGTTCCAGGACGTCCGGACCTGGGCGGTGCATCCGGGCGGGCCGATGATCCTGAACGCCGTCGAGGAAGCGCTGGTTCTGCCGGGCAGCGCGACCGCGGTGTCGCGCGAGGTGTTGTCGGAATTCGGCAACATGTCGTCGGCCACGATCCTGTTCATCATCGATCGTCTCCGTCGCCGTCAGGCGCCCCGCCCGTGCGTGGCCCTGGCGTTCGGCCCCGGCATGGCGGCCGAAGCGGTGCTCTTCCAGTAGCGGAAAGAGGTGCATCGCGTGCTTTTCTCCGCGCTCGACCAACGCCGGCTTCAGCCGGAGATCATGGACCAGCCGGGACTGGGCGAACGCCAGCACATCGACGCCCTCAACGGCCTGCGCCGAATCAACGTCTTCAGTGGCAGTGCCGGCATCCTCTGGCGACCGATCCGCGCGCTGGCGCGGGAACGGGGCTTTGAGCCATTGCGGTTGCTCGATCTCGCGACCGGCAGCGGAGACGTGCCGATTCGCCTGTGTCTCAAGGCGCGTCGTGCCGGTGTGGACCTCCGGGCGGCTGCCTGTGACGTCAATCCGCAAGCCATCCGCTATGCCGCACAGCGGGCGACGCAATGCAACGCCCCGGTGGACTTCTTTCCGCTCGACGCCGTTCGCGACGCTATTCCAGCGGGGTTCGACATCATCACCAGCTCTCTCTTCCTGCACCACCTGGAGACCGAACAGGCCGTTTCCCTGCTGCGTCGCGCCGCGGAAGCCACCCGAACGCTGGTACTGATCAACGACCTGGTCCGTTGCCGCGCTGGCTATGCCCTGGCCTTCCTCGGCACGCGCCTCCTTTCGCGCTCCCCCGTGGTGCACGTCGATGGCCCACGCTCGGTCGAAGGAGCGTTCACGCGAGCAGAGGCCGCCGGCCTGGCGCGGCAAGCGGGATTGGAAGGCGCCACGGTGGCACGGCGCTGGCCGTTTCGCTTCCTTCTGACCTGGAGGAAGGGTTGACGTTGCAGGCAACTCTTGGCCTCGATGAGGCCGCCGCTCGCACCTGGGACGCGATCGCGGTCGGTGCCGGTCCGGCGGGAGCGCTGGCAGCGCACGAACTCGCGCGGCGTGGGGTCTCCGTCCTGCTCGTCGATAAGTGTGTGTTCCCACGCTGGAAGGTGTGCGGCTGCTGCGTCAATGGACGGGCCTTGGCAGCGCTCCGCAGCGCGGGGCTGGGCGAGTTGGCGGCGCAGCGGGGTGCGGTGCCGCTGGAAGGCATCCTGCTGGCCGCGGCGGGACGGCGTGCACTGGTCCCCTTGCGCGGCGAGGTCGCGCTCTCGCGTGAAGCACTCGATGCGGGTCTGGTAAATGCAGCGGTCGGGTCCGGCACGTCCTTCCTGCCCGAGACGCAGGCGACGTTAGGAAAGGCGGGTGCCTGCACGCGCACGGTGCTGCTCCGCCAGGGTGAGCGCACTGTGGATGTTGAAGCGCGCGTGGTGGTCGCCGCGCCGGGCCTGGGCGGGCGCTTCATTCCCGGCGAAACTCCACGCGCTCAGGCTGATTCGCGGATCGGCGCGGGGGTCGTCGCCGACGGGCCGCCGGAGTTCTACGTCCCCGGCAGGATCTTCATGGCGACGGGGCATGGCGGCTATGTGGGCCTGGTCCGGCGCGAAGACGGGCGACTCAACATCGCCGCCGCCTTCGACGCCTCGTTCGTCAAGCAGGAACAGGGACCTGGTGCGGCAGCGATGCGAGTCCTTCAGCAAGCCGGCTTTCCCGCGATCGCGGACCTGGAGTCCCTGGCCTGGCGCGGCACTCCGACCCTGACGCGCCGGCCGGCCCACGTGGCAGCCGAGCGCGTTTTCGTTCTTGGGGACGCGGCGGGCTACGTGGAGCCCTTCACCGGCGAGGGAATCGCCTGGGCGCTCGGGGCTGGCGTTGCGCTCGCACCACTCGCCCTCCGCGCCGTCCGTCGCTGGGACTCTTCTCTAGCCGACGCCTGGAGTCAGCGCCTTCGCCACACTGTCACTCGCCGACAGCGTGTGTGCCAGGTGACCGCAACGCTGCTGCGGCGGCCATCGCTTCTGGAAGGCGTCGTGGCAGTGCTCGCCTTCGCGCCTGGACTGGCGAGTCCGCTGGTTCATTACGTCAATTCATAGACTGCGATCGTGGTGTTCGGACCGGGTCAACATCCCCCCGTGCATGGACAACGGGGTTGCTGCGTGTCCATGCTGGAGCCTGCGGCAGCGATGACGCGTCTGTGCGAGCCTTGTAGGGTGCGTCAAGCGTACTCGCGCGGACGCACCGGAATGCGGACGCGTAGGTGAAGTCAACCGGCAAGTGATGGTTGCGGTGCGTCCGCGCGAGTACGCTTGACGCACCCTACAAGCGACTACAGGCGACAGACGTTAGGCGAGACCACTGTTCCAGCGGACAAACGCTCGCCCGTACGCTCGGGGAGGCATCCGGAAACCGTGCCTGCGTCTGCCCCCATCCGGTGACGGCGAAACTTTATGCTCCCGTAAGAAAGCGGCGCGAACCCGATGCTCAGGAACTGGGCAGTCACTGGAGGAGTGACTTCGATTCAGCAACCGACGCATCAATGACGCATGCGCACAACTGACTGCTTTTCCACCCGTTAGCTCAATTCCGCGCACTGGCAACGCGCGTTCGCCTCCCATCGGCATCGCTTTTGCAGCTTGCTCCGCCAGCAAACGTGATGTTCCCGCCTTCAGGTACTCTCCTCTACTCTCCCACCTGGGCCACTCGACGATCTGTGTACTGTTGTGCACAATTCGTGCTGGCTGTAGTCCGCGGTTCCATCGGAGCGTGTCTGGCACCTGGGGCGAACATGGTCCTGACGTCGGCGGACAATCTGGTCCAAGTGCTGCGGCAGTGCCACTTCCTCGAACCAGGGCAGTTGCGCAAACTTCAGCGCGTGAGCGAGGCTCGCGGTCTGGATGCTCATGGCATGGCCCAGTACGCGCTGAGCCGCAACTGGCTGACGCCGTTTCAGGTCAATCAAATCCTGGCCGGGCGCGGGCAAGGCCTCCACCTCGGACCATACATCATCCTGGAACGCCTGGGCGAGGGCGGCATGGCCCAGGTGTTCAAGGCACGGCATCACCTCATCGACCGCATCGTCGCATTGAAGCTGATCCGGCCCGATCATCTGCAGAACCGCGACGCCGTGGCGAGGTTTCGGCGAGAGACGCAGGCCGCGGCTCAGCTCTCGCATCCCAACATCGTGCTGGCCTTCGATGCCGACGAGGTCAACGGCAAGCATTTCTTCGTGATGGAGTACATGGAAGGCACGGATTTGTCGCGGCTGGTCAAGAGCCAGGGGCCGCTACCCGTGGCGCAGGCAGCCGACTATGTTCGTCAGGCCGCCCTGGGCTTGCAGCATGCGTCCGAAAAGGGAATGGTCCACCGCGACATCAAGCCGTCCAACCTGGTCGTTACCAGTCCGTCCGCCTCGACCAGCTCCTCGCCAAAATGGGGGCTGCTCAAGATCCTCGACATGGGCCTGGCGCGGCTGAACCTGGCGGATGACGTGAAGGAGAACACGGAACTGACGCACGTTGGCCATCTCATCGGTACGCCGGAATACCTGGCACCGGAGCAAGCGGCCAACCCACACGACGCGGATGTCCGGGCAGACCTGTACAGCCTGGGTTGCTCGTTCTACTTCCTGCTGACCGGCCAGGTGCCATTTCCCGGCGGCACGGCGATCGACAAGCTCTTTCGGCACCGCTTGGAACAGGCGAAGCCCGTAGAAGTGCTGCGGCCCGAGGTGCCGGTGGATCTGGCCGCAGTGGTCCGTACTCTGATGGCGAAGCGCCCGGAAGACCGCTATCAACAGCCGAATGACTTGGTTGCCGTCCTGGAACCCTGGATCGCACGGAACAGCGGTTCTCGCCCGCTGCCGACGCGCCAGGTGAAGGAGCGCATGGCGGCAATCACCACCGCCGAGCGCGGTCAGCCGCCTCGACTGGCGACCGAGACCGCGACGGGCCCAAGCAGGACACCAATCGCACGCCCGGCCCCCGCGGCAGCCCGGTCGCCGGTGCCTGCTCCGTCCACGACCGCCCGTCGCGAGTTGTGGAGACGGCAGACCGTCATTGGCGGATGCGTCTTGCTCGGGTGCCTTGCACTCTTTGCGTTCTTGTTGTCTTTCGACCTGCGTTCTTCCAAGGGCCGCAAAGACGACGCGACCGGCGGTGAGGAATCGCGCGATCCGCTGGCGCGCTTTCTGGCCCGCGCCGAGCAGCCGCAGACCGACATCAAGCAGTTGCGTCAGGAGATCGACGCCTATCGATTGCAGAACGCCGGCACTCCCGCGGGCCGGCGCGCCGCGGACCTGTTGAATCAGATCCCCGGTCCGCTCGACGACTTCGATCCGCGCCAGGTGCCGCCAGAAAACCGCATCGAAGGTGGTCCAGGCGATTTGGTGGCCCTGCTCGGCGATCCGCGCCTGCGCCACGGCGGACACGCCTTTGTCGTGGCCTACAGCCCCGATGGCAAAACGCTCGCCAGCGGCGGCGAGGATCGCACCGTGTATCTCTGGGACGCGGCGAACGGCAAGAAACGCATCGCACTGATGGGCCATGGCGGTCCGATCGCGGGCGTTGCGTGGGCCGATGGCAAGACCCTCGTCTCCTCCAGCCACGATGGCACGGTCAGGGTCTGGGACGTTCCGGGACGCAAGGAACGACACGTGCTGCGCCATCCGACCCACGTTCGCGGCATCGCCATTTCCGCGAATGGCAAGCTCGTGATCACGGCATCGCATGGCGAGCACGGGCTGCCCGGCGGCGGCGTCCGCGTGTGGGACGTCCAGAGCGGTAAGGAACTGTTTCGCCTCGACGGGCATCATGGAGTCGTCCACGGCGTTGCAATCTCACCCGACAGCCAATTGATCGCTTCCGGCGGCGAAGACAAGACGATTCGCCTCTGGGACGTCGTTCAACACAAGGAGCTCGCCGTCCTGCGCGGGCACGACGGCAATGTCTACAGCATCGTATTCAGCGCCGATGGCAAGACGCTGGCCTCCGGCGGCCACGACAAAACGGTGCGGCTCTGGGACATTGCGCAGCGGAAGGAGAAGGCACCGGCGAAGGACTGCGGTCATCACGTCACATCCGTCATGTTCCAGCCGAAGACAGCCGTGCTGGCCGCGGCCGTTCACGATGGATCGGTGCGCGTCTGGGACACGGCCAACGGTCAGGATCGCGCGACGCTGCGCGGTCATCACGGCGCCGTCCAGTCCGCCGCGTTCAGCCCCGATGGCCAGACAATCGCCTCGGCAGGGCACGATGCGACCGTCCGGCTCTGGGACTGGGCCAAGCAGCAAGAAAAGCCGCAGGGCGATCGCACATTCGGCTGGGCCACGGTCGCAGCCTTGGCTCCGGACGATCAGACGATCGCAACGGGACATCGCGGCGGCAAGGTCCGTCTCTGGGATGTGCCCTCGCTGCGCAAGGGGGCTGTATTCGAAAAGCACCAGCACGGCGTGATGGCATTGGCCTTCAGCCCGGACGGCAAAATGCTCCTTTCCAGCGGATGGGACAACATTGCGACGCTCTGGGACCTGGGCGCCAGCAAGGAACGCTTCACGTTGCGCGGACACCAGCATCCCATCGTTCGACTCGGATTCGGTCCCGGTGGATCGATCGCAGTCACCGCCAGTCACGATCAGACGGCCCGGTTGTGGGACACCGCCACGGGTACCGAGAAGTTTGTCCTCCAGGGCCATGGACATGCACTGCACTCCGCAGCCATAGCACCCGACGGGAAGACCGTGGCAACGGGCAGCCATGACCGTGTCGTCAAGTTTTGGGATGCGGCGACCGGCAAGGAAAAAGGAAGCCTGGGTGAGTTCAGCGGCGAAACAATGCTCTTCCTGCCCGATGGCAAGGCACTGGTCACGGGCAGCCAACACGGCTCAGTTCGTCTCTGGGACCTGACCGGCCCCAAGCCCACCGAAGGCCGGACCCTGGCCGGGGTCAACATCGGCTGGATCAAGTCGCTGGCGCTGTCTCCGGACGGCAAGGTGCTGGCCATCGGCAGCCACGACGGCCGATTGGTGCTTTACGGCCTCGCGGTCAACAAGGAGCTGCGGCAATGGCAGTTGTCGGGGTCGATCAACGGCCTGGCGTATGCGGTCGATGGCCGTCATCTGCTCTGCGTCAATGCCAATGGCACCGTCGCGTTGTTCCGCCTCGCGCTGCCAGAGAAGGGGCGCCGCAGCTGAGCGGGCACCCGTCGCAGCGGGATCTTCGCCCCGGCTGATTCACGACCGAGAGCCCGGTCACGAGGGAAAAGGTGACTCCTGGCTGACCGATCTTCTTCTCCTTAAAATCCCGCCGTTGCGCGCGCTTTCCGTTCCCCACCCTGCCTACAATTCGAGACAGTCACCTACCCCTTATGGCTGTGGGGCCACCGCGCATGAACGCTGCGACGACCGAATCGCGTGAAGAGACGATCACCCTCCGCCAGGCCAAGAAGCTGGTCCAGTGCATGGCGCACGAGCAGAGCTTCTTGCTGCTGTCGCCGCCGGGGGTCGGCAAGTCGGACATGGTCTATCAGGCTGCCGCCGAGATGCGTTTGCCTTGCCGCTCGCTCCTGGGCACGCAGATCGCTCCGGAAGACGTCAGCGGCATCCCGCGCATCGTCGGCGAGCGCTCGGTCTTCTGCCCGCCGCGCGTGCTGCTGCCCGAGAAGCCGGAGCCGTTCTGCCTGTTCCTCGACGAGCTGCCGGCCTGCGCCCCAGATGTGCAAAAAGCCTTCTACTCCCTGCTGCTGGAGCGTCGCCTCGGCGAACACGCATTGCCGACGGGCACCTGGGTCGTGGCAGCGGGCAACCGCATGCAGGATCGGGCGCTGGTCCGCGCGCTTAGCTCCGCACTGATCAACCGCGTCACGATCCTGCACCTGCGCGTGGACGTTCAGGAGTGGCTCGACTGGGCCGAGACGGCCAACGTGCGTCCCGAAGTCCGCGGCTTCATCGCCTCCATGCCCGAAGCGCTGATGCGGGGCGTGCCGGACCAGCCGGTGCCGTTCTCCACGCCGCGGGCCTGGACGCTGTTTTCGCGTGCCCTCGACCTGGCGGAGGCCAACGGCATCCTGGATGCGACCACTCGCCGCGCCCTGGCATTTGGCCGCCTGTCCGCCGAGGATGCGGCGGTCTTCTGCGCCCTGGCGGAAGAAGCCATTGGCGCCATGAAGCCGCTGGAGCACTACATCGAGCATCCGGAGGCCCTGCCCGAGAGCGAGTCGGCCCGCTGGTTCATCCTGAATTGCATCCGGCAACTCGTGAAGGACGGCCGCCTGCGCGCTATCAAGCCGCGCGTCATCAACCGCTTCTTGCGCAGCCTGCCCACCGAGCACCAGCTCACGCTGCTGACCGACCTGGTCGATCGCTGGGGTGCATTGGGCGCCGAGCGCGCCATGTTCGATGTGCTGAAGAAGGTGACCAAGCTATGAACACGCTCGCGAAACCTACCGCCGAAGACCAGGAGCAACTGCGGCGTGTCGAGGGCGGCCTGCGGCTGCTGACGGTGCCCTTCCCGCACTTTGCCGGACTGGCGCGGACCGTGCGCGTCGCGCTGGACGACCGTGTGCCAACCATGGGCGTCTTCGCTTCCGGCCGCATGGTGGTCAATCCCGCATTCGCGCGCACGCTGAACGAGCGCGAGCTGATCTTCGTGCTGGCCCACGAGCTGTTTCACCTGGCCCTGCGCACCCACGATCGCGCCGTCGGCAGCGACCCGCTGCGTTTCAATTACGCGCACGATTACATCATCAACGACATCCTGCGCTTGGAGCTGCAATTCAAGCAGGTGCCGGCGGGCGGCCTCGACTGGCCCGGCGCCCGCAAGCTCTCCGCCGAGGAGATCGTGCTGGAGATGGAAAAGGACCCGAGCAAGGCGCCGCCGAAGTCCGGCAACGTCTGGCGCTCGGGCGCCGGCGCCGGTCGATCGGACCGTTCGTCAGGAACGGGCGGCGACGTTTTCGATGACGGAATGGAACGCGAATGGTTTCCGGACGCGGAAGCGGCGGACCGTGTCGCGGAAACCGAAGCGGTGCGCGCTGCCGCGGCCAAGGCGCTGAGCCTCGGCAAGGTGATGGCAACGATGAAGGGCGCTGGCCGCGGCAGCGATCCCGGCAGCTCCAATCAGCTGGTCACCGCGCTGCGCGGCATGTACCGCACGCCCTGGGAAGCAGCCTTGCAACGCTGGCTGGAATCGGTCAGTCCGGGCGATCGCACCTTTGTCCGGCCCTCCCGGCGCGGCGCCGAGCGTACCGACGTGGTTATGCCCGGCCGTCGGCGCGAAGGTTGGGTGCTCAACGTCGTCCTCGACACCAGCGGGTCGATGACCGATGAGATTCCGCGTGCCCTGGGCGCCATTTCCGGCTTCTGTGAGTCGGTGGCCGTCGATCAGGTTCGCCTGGTCCAGTGCGACACGGCCGTCACGTCGGATCGCTTCCTCAGTCCGTCGGAGCTGGAAACCCATGAAGTTTCCGGCTACGGCGGCAGCGACCTGTCGCCGGCGCTGCGGCACCTGGCCGACGATGCCCGCGTCGAGGCCGTCGTCGTCGTGACGGATGGAGAGATCGAATACCCGCGCGAGGAGATGCCTTACGCGCTGCTCTGGGTAATTCCCGCCGGGCGGTCATTTCAGCCGCCGTACGGCAGTGTCGTCGTCATGCAATGACGGGGAGGATGTTCCGTGAAAGTAATCCAGGAGCTGGCGGCCTATTTCGAGCGTCGCGGAATGCTGACGCGAACGCACATCGATCGGCTCTTGCGCAAGGGCTTCCTTGCCATCGAAGCGCCAAGCACCATGGTCGGCCTGTGCGACGAGGTGGGCCAAACATACTACTTCCGCATCCGCGGCGACGACGTCGGCACCGTGTGGGGCACCGACGTATACACCGCCGATTCCTCGCTTTCCGCCGCAGTCCTGCACGCCGGCGTGGTGCCCGCCGGCGAGACCCAGGTCGTTCGCGTCACGGTCGTCGAACCGCTGCAGCAGTATGTGGGTTCGGTGCAGAATGGGGTAAGCAGCCACAACTTTGGGGCGTATGGAACGGCGTACCGGATCGATGCGCTCTGACGGGGCCGTAATTGTTGCCGTCGCGATGCCACTTTGGCAGAATGGCGGAGCGCGTTTGAGCGTGCGCAAGCAAGGGACAGCCTGCCGACCCTTGCTTGCGCGTTTTGAAGTTGCGCCAGTGTCTGACACCGATTCGCAGTGTAGTTTCTTCCCTCGTACCCAAGCTCCGAGCTTGGGTACGAGAGGTGTTGTCCCCAGTTGAATCATACACACGGCGAAATCTCATCCAACCGCGCCGTCCGCAACTCGCCGGCCTGGTTCGCTTGCCAGACGCGCTCCGACTTGACCTCCAGGCAGGTCAGCCAGCCCGTGGCGTAGACCCAGGTGTCAATACAGACGGCGTGGCCCAGGTTCAGCGGCACGCCGGACTTTTGCGACGTGTGGCCGCACACCATGATCTTACCGGAAACGTGCGGCCGTTGCGAACGCAGGCACTGCTCCCAGTGAAGCATATACGTTGGCTGATCGGTCAAGGGTTCGTCGGCATAGACGGTGCCGTGGACGAAGAAGTGGGTATCGATCTCGTACCAGTCCACCAGCTCGCGGTCGAAGAAGTGCCAGTGATCGGCCGGCACGTCGGCCAGCGTTCCCACGTCTCCGGGCTGGGCATAGGAAGCGAGGGCCGCTCCGCCGCCGCAGCGCACCCACTCGCGACGCGCATCGTCGCTGTGGCGGGCTTCCATCATCATCAGGTCGTGGTTGCCGCGGATGGCGACCAGGCGATGCGACTTCTTCAGGGCCAGCACGCGGTCGATGGCGCCGCGCGAATCAGGGCCGCGATCCACGTAGTCGCCAAGTGTGACGATCAAGTCATCCGGAGTCGGCGCGACGGCAGCCAGCAGCGTGTCGAAGGCCCGCGTGCAGCCGTGAATGTCGCCGATGGCGAGAATGCGAGTCATGGCAGAAGGTCCGGGTCGCCAGGGCCAGGGACGAGTAGCCCCGGTCGCAAACGGCGAGGAATCTCAACACTTGTCGCACAATTCCTACTGCCGGCTTCAGCCGGTTCCCCGTCTGCCACCGGCTTCAGTCGCTGGTAAGGAGACTTCACCGACATTCCAGCCGGGCTTGGCAAGTGCTCAAGCGGTTGCAAGCCCGGCTGAAGCCGGCAAGCAGAGCAGCTGCAACATCCCTGGGTAACCGACGGCACCGCTCGTGGAGGGGCGTGACCGTTACCCACCGTCAGGGGTGACGGTGAACGAGTACCGTTAACCACCGTTAGGTGACGGCGCTCGCAGCCGACTGCGAAGGCGCCGTCGATCATACTCCCAGCCTGCCAAACGGCTGCACGGTGACGCAAGCCCACTCGCCCGGCCTAGCGTTCCTTTTTCACAACGGACCACGGTTGCCGTGAGCTTATAATGACCGACCCAAGGAGGATTGCAAGTCATGCTGACAAAGCACTGGAACCTCGCGGTCATTCTCCTGCTGGCCTCGTCTGCCGACGCCGCAAGTCCGGACAAGGTCCCGACCGACCTTTACGGCGACCCGCTGCCGGCCGGCGCGATCGCACGGATGGGTTCGGTACGCATGACTCATGCAGGAGCCGCGGATGTGGCTTTCGCGCCGGATGGCAAGACGCTGGTGTCGGCGGGCAGCGGCGTGTACTTGTGGGCGCTTGCCGACGGGAAACGGCTCCGCCGACTGGAAGGCGCGCCGGACAGGGAAACGACGCGTTACACCAGCGTCGCCTGTTCGCCCAGCGGGAAGGTCGTTGCCGCGGGAGACTACGACGGCACGATCCAGTGCTGGGACCCTCATACGGGCAAGCGCACGGCCCGTCTCACGCCGCCTCAGGGCGTGCCGCGCGAATCGGTGGTGCAAGTCGCGTTTTCGCCAGACGGCAACACCCTGGCTGCGATCATCGAGGACTTCGTCATCCTCTATGCACCGGCGCGAGAAAAGGTCGTTGCACAGGCGTCCGTGCGCGACAGCTGCTGCGTGGCCGTGTCGCCCGATGGCAAGACGCTCGCCGTGGGCTGCAAGGACTGCAAGCTACGCCTCCTGTCCGTCGGCGAGGGAAAACTGACGCCGATACGCGAACTGGAGTCGGACGGCCTGGTGCTGGGCGTCGCTTTCTCGGACGATAGCCAGTCGGTCGTGGCCTGCAACCGCGGCGGGTTGATCCGGCGCTGGGAAACGAACACGGGAAAAAAGACGGGCGCCTTCTGGGTGTCCCAAAATGGAGTCGAAGGCGTGGCTTTCGCTCCCGACGGTAAGACGGCCATCGTGGCGCGCGGCGCCGACAACTCGATCCGGCTCTGGGACGTGACCACAGGTAAGGAACTCCGCCCGTGCGAGGGGCTCTCCTGCGGACTTTCCTTCTTCGCCTTTTCCGCGGACGGGCGGCGCGTGGCGGGCTGGAGCGGCGACGTACGCAAGGTCCACAATTTCGGCGACGCCCTGATTCGCGTCTGGGACGTGGGCAGCGGCAAGGCGCTCCACGCGGCGCACACCCTGGTCGCCAACATGGACCACATCGCCCTGTCGCCCGATGGCGCTACCCTGGCCACGGCCGACGGCCTGCGCGGTCTCTTGATCCCAAGTGACGGTCAGCGCGGCCGCATCCGGCTCTGGGACGTGGCCACCGGCCAGCATCGGCGTGCCCTGGGCGGGAGTGGCAAGGCCATCCGGGGACTTGTCTTCACCGCCGACGGCAAGACTCTGCTTACCGCCGCAGGTCCGTCACCTCGCCGCTGGGACGTGGCAACGGGCAAGGAGTTGGACGCGCCGGAGACGCCGAAGGGCCTCGCCTGGTTCCTCGCCTTCTCCTCCGACGGCCGACGGCTGATTGGTCTCGGAAACGAGACCGTCCTCCTTTGCGACCTGACAGCGAAGCACGAAGCGCGACCGATGAAGTGGGATGCCCGCATCCTGAGTGCAGCCGCACTGTCCGCCGACGAAAAGTTCCTGGCCGTCTCCACGGGCGAGCGAGCGGTTTATGTGTGGGCGACTGCCACCGGCAAGCGCCGGGCCCTTGGAGAAGACGCGGACCGGGTCCATTTGCACTGCCTGGCCTTTTCGCCTGACGGCAATCTCTTGGCCGCGGGCGGCAGTCCGAAGGATTCCGACGAGGCGCTGCGGCTATGGCGGCCCGCGACCGGCAAAGAGGTCACACGGTTCCTCGTTCGGGACGGCGGCCTGACCGCCAGCGTCCTCGCCCTGGCGTTCTCGCCCGACGGCAAAACGCTGGCGACGGGCGGCAGCGACGGTCAGATTCAACTATGGGAAATCGGCACGTGGAAGGAACGCAGCCGTCTCCGCGGGCACGACGGACGCATCACGGCGCTCGTGTTTTCCGCCGACGGCAACCGGCTGATTTCCGCCAGCTCCGACAACACGGCCCTTGTCTGGGAGTTGCTGGTTGTGCGTTCGCGAAAGTGAGACCGGGCACCGCCGCTTCTTGTCGACGGCGATAGTCTTCCGCCTGCTGGTGGCGGGCTGCTTCCTGTTCATCGAGCTAGCGCTGGTAGTTCTCCTGGGCCTGGCGCGCTTGCTCGCCATCCGCTGCCGGAGCCGCTCCTGGTCCTGGCGCTGTTGCTCCTATTGCTGGCGCTGCGATTCCTCCCAGGCCCGCTGCCGCGCTTCCTGTTGGGCGCGTGCGGCGTCACCCGCATCGTCCGCATGGGCCAGTGCGGAGATGCCAATCGCCAGGACCACGGGCAGGAGCCACCGAATGTTGCGAGCGGAGGTCAACATGGCTGGTACTCCCTGGATCCGCAACGATGCTGAAACCACCAATTCTTCGCAAGGACCCACCTCTACCGGAATATTGCCTCCGTGGGCCGAGACCTCACACGCCAGATGACGAATCCTCCGCAGCTTCGCGCCTGCGCCACGAAACTGGACTTGTTCCATCTGTTCCCGCGACTTATGCACCGGTGGCTTTCGCCGCAGGCCCACTTCCGCGGATACCCTTGGAACAACCCGGATATGAAACACACGTCTTCTCGAACTTGCGTGCGATACGGGCTGACTCTTTGCGTCGGCCTGCTTTTGACGGCCAGGGCCCCGGCGCAGGCGCCGGTTGCTCCGAAGCCTCCCGCGGTTGCCGCGGCACAGCAGTGTTGTTGCCCCGTTCCGGACAAGTTGCGCAGTCCACGCGAGGCGCTCAAGACGCTCTACTACTCAATCATGGCCTACGATTGGCGGCCCGAGCTGATCGATGATGCCATCTCGTGTTTACAACTGGATCCGAGCCAGTGCCGCGAGCCTGCCGAGGCCGCCCGGCTGGCCATTCAGCTCGAAAACGTCCTGAAGGAACTGGGCGTGCCGCTGAATGCGGTGCCGGAAGACCTCTCGCCGAACCTGGCTGCGGTGGTCTACGAGGGGGACGGCTGTGCCATCTTTCTCTCCTGCGATACGGACGGCTTATGGCGCTTCGATCGCGCCACGGTCAGCCGCATCCCCGCCATGTATCGCACGGTCATGGCCCGTCATCGCGATTTGCAAGGCGAGCGTGCGGTGCTGAAGGAAGGCTACACCGACGCCAGCGCCACCATGCGTCGCTTCATGATCGACAGCATCACGGGGGACTTCTATGCCGCGGCCCAGGCCCTGGACCTGAGCAGTATCGGCAGCGACCAGCGCGAAGACCGTGGGCCGATCCTGGCGCAGCAGCTCGCCTGCGTCATCCAGCGGCGCGGCTGGACCTATTACCAGGAGATCCCGAACATCCCCGGCGGCACCACGTTCACCTGGCACGCCGATCGCAACGGCCGTATCGCCCTGGACCGAGTCCGGCAAGCGGACGGCAAGGACGCCTGGCAGTTCATTCGCCAGACCGTCAAACTCGTGCCCCAGATGTACGAGCAGGCGCTAAACACGCAGCCGGATGTCAACTGGGTGCGCCTCAACCGGGTGGTCCCCCTGCTGCGGCCGGACATGACCGCAGCCAGCATCAAGCAGCGGCCCGCGTCGGTGCCGGCCATGCTCGGCTCTCCGCAGGCCGTGCTCCAGGGATTCTTCCGTGCCATGGATGCGGCGGAGACCAGCGACGCCAAGCTGGTGGAAGCGCTCGAGTTCCTCGACCTGAAGAACGTGCCCCAGACCGAACGGAAGGTGCGCGGCGGCAAGTTGGCCACGCAGCTCGAAGCGATCCTGCGCCAGCTCGACATCGATCTGGCCATTGTCTCCGACGAATGGAATGCGTCGCCGCAGATCATTGGCCAGAACCAGGGCATGCGCGTCGAGATCCTCCGGCAGCGCGACGGCTGCTGGCGCTTCAGCCAGGCAACGGTGACGCAGGTCCCGGCACTGTTCGAGAAGCTGTCGTCCCAGATGCGCGCGGACCGCGAACGGACGAGCCAGCTCGAAAGCGCTCGCGATACGATGTCCACATTCCTGACGGCCATCAACCGTCACGATCACGAGCTGGCGTCAACCTGCCTCGACCTGAGCGACATCCACCCGGCCGCACATGCCGAAGTCGGCCCGGTGCTGGCCTACAAGCTGAAGTTCGTCATCGATCGCATCGCACGCGTCTACATCCAGGCGGTGCCCGATGAGCCGGATGGCGCCCGTTACGTCTTCTATCGCGGCGACATGGGCAAGATCGTGATCGCTCGCAAGCCGGACGGACCGCGCAAGGGCCGCTGGCTGTTCACGACGGAGACGCTCCAGCGCGTGGAGCCGATGTTCCGCGCGTTGCTCCATGCTCCGCCGGCGGACACGATGCAGGGCATCGACGCGGTCACCGAGCCGTGCCTGAGCGAGGCGCCCGGCATCTGGGTGCGCAGCCAGTTGCCGGACTGGGCGCAGCAACGGATGGAAGGCCTGGACCTGTTCCAGTGGCTGGGACTTGTGCTTGCCGGATTCAGTGCGTGGCTCGCTGCCCGCGTGGTGCTGTCGAAAGTCTTCTGGGTGGGCGGCTGGATGCTGCGCCGCGGCGGGTCGGCCTTGTCGCCGAGCTTTGTCTGCCAGAAGATGCGGCCAATGACCTGGGTGGTGGCCTGGTGGCTGTTCTTCCGCCTGATCGCCTTCCTCGATTTGCCGATGGGCGTGCTCGACACCATCATGCCGCTCAAGAAGTTCATCATGGCCGGGCTGCTCGGCTGCGTCGTCTTCCAGCTCATCGACCTGGTTGTCGCCATCTTCACCAACAGCGAGCTGCTTCGTCCGCACCGCAGCCTCAGCGACATGGTGGTGCCGGTGCTGATGCGCGCGATGAAGGGCGCGGCCATCCTGATGGTGGCGACCTACTACGTCTACCAGATCGGCGCCGGCGAATCGCTGGGGCAGTTCCTCACCGGTTTGGGCGTCGCTGGCCTGACCGTGTCCCTGGCTGCCCAGGATGCCTTGAAGAGCTTCTTCGGCACGCTCTTGCTCATCAGCGAGCGCTCGTTCAAGCTGGGCGACCGGATCAAGGTCGGCAGCCAGGAAGGCGTCGTCGAGCAGGTCGGCTTCCGTTCGACCCGGCTGCGCACGGCGGACGGCAGCCTGCTGACGATCCCCAACGCAACCATCGCTTCTACCGGCATCGACAACGTCGGCGTGCGTTCGTTCCGTCCCTATCGCACGGCGGTGTTCATCGGCTACGACACGTCGTTCGATCAGCTGGCACTGTTCCGCCAGCGCCTGGGCGAGTGGCTGATGCAGAACCCTGGCATCGATCGCGACAAGGTGGACATCGGCATCCAGCGCTTCACCGAGTACGGCGTGGAGCTGACCGTGAACCTGATGCTGGTCGCCGCAACGGGCGAGGAAGAAAAGCTGGTGCGCGATGAAGTGAACAGCACGGTGCTACGCCTGGCGCAATTGCTGGAAGTGCGCCTGGCCAACGGCAAGAAGCCGCCGGAAGGCGAGAGCAAGACTGCCTGGCCGGCACGAGCGGCGTGACGGGACAATTTGGCTGACTTTCGTTGCCCTCGGCGCTTTGGTAGGATGCGGACAAAGGAGCGCGCCATGATCGAGTTGACCGAACTACAAGCGCAAGCCATCCAGGGAGCCGATGCGCCGCTGGTACGCAATCCGCGGACTGACGAGACATTTGTCCTTGTGCGGAAGGACGTGTACGAACTGATGCGCAAGTGGGGATCGTCCCTGGGTCGAGTGTGGGATGATCCGGAACTGGATGAATACGAACAGTTCCGGAAGAAGCCATGAATCGAGGCGAAGTGGTCCTGGTCGATTGGCCGTTCTCCGATCGGACCGGCAGCAAACTACGCCCCGCCGTGGTAGTACAAGCGGACCTGCTCAACGGCCTGATCGACGATACGGTGCTCATCGCCGTGACGACGAAGAGTCGGTTCGCGGTGACCGAGGTTCTGCTCGATCCGGTCGTGGAAACGTATTCAGGACTTACACGCCGTTCGTACGCGGTTTGCAACCAGATTTCAACGCTCGACCAATCATTGATTCATCATTTACTTGGCGTACTCTCTGGCCACGCGATGGTGGAAATCGCTGTGAAGATCAAGAAGGCACTGGAGTTGCCTTAAAGGCGTGGTTCCGCACCGACTCTCATTGGTCCTAATCGTACAGGTCAAGACCACCTCAAGCGCCGATGCTCACGGTTGGCCTCTTGTCTCGCGAATTACCTCGACGTCGTCGAACCAGGCGGTGCCGGTGGCGTGCATGACACAGCCCACGCGCACCCGCTTGGTGCCGGGCGGTGCGGGGACGGAGGCGGAAAGTTGCTCCCAGCCTTTGGAGCCGTTCTTGATGTGGACTCGCGTGTGTTGCAGGAATAGCTGATTTTCCTTGTCGCCCAGGAACTGGACGTAGCCATAAGCGCCGGTGCCCGTCGCGTCCTTGGTCCGGACCCACGTCGTGAACGTGTAGACGTCACCGGGTTGGGGATTCTCTTCGACGACGCGGTTGATCTGCTGATACGCCAGCGGCTCGCCGGGCGCCACGATGATCTGAAACGCCTGCTTTCCTTCACGCGGCTGCTCGGTGGTGGTGCCGAACCTGGCCGTCGAGCGCGTCAGCCAGCCGGTTGACGAGCTCTCGAAGCCCTCCTTGAAGATCACCGTCTTGCGCCCCACCGGCAGCGTCGGCCCGCTCTCGCGCATGACGGTGAAGTCGAAATCGGTGAAGCTGTCGCTGCCGTCGTCCTTGTCCGGTCCGACGCCGACATAGATGGTGTCTCCCGGCGACAAAAAGCCGACGTTCGCGTCGAAGCTGGCCGGCGGGTTGGCGTCCTTCGGCACCTTGCCGAGGAAGAGTGGACTGCGCCCTCCAAGATGCACGATCAATTCCAGGCCATTGCCGCGGCGCAGGGACGTGTTGCCGATGCGGTAATGCCCGCTGCCGTCGCCGGGCTGAATCGTGTAGGCAGCCAACGCGAACACGTCCCATTTGGAGCCCTGGTTGGCGCCACGACCTGGATGGCCGGAGTCCTTGGCCAAGGAAGCAAAGCCGGCAGGGTCGGGCCGCGGCAAGGGGCCCTTGCCGTCGCCGTTGTACTGGCCGCCCACCCACCACGTCAGCGGCTGATAGTGGGCAGGGTTGCCAATCGGGCCCTTCGTGTTACCCAGGTACTGCCAGCCAGGCGCGGGCGTCGGCCCCTGGAAACGCTCGCGATAGGAGCCGACCTTACCCGGACCGGGATCGGGCGGCGTCGGAGTAACCGTCTGTGCGGCGGTCGATGATTCCGGGCTGCCCGACAGTCCGACCGCGACCATGACCACCAGCGCCACCCCCATCGCCAGTGCAAGAGCGACCAGCGCGAGCCACAAGCGCTGCACGGAGCGATGGGATGCGCTGGGAGCGATCAATCGCGATCGGGAGGCGCCGGGCTTCGGACCGAGAAACGTGCTGCCATCCAGGTTGACGTTGAGGGTGTCGCTGGAAAGGTCCACCCGGGTCGATGGCGGGCAAAACGGCTGCAGGGCCTGGACGACTTCGCCGGGCGTTTGGAACCGCTCCTTCGGTTCCTTGGCCAGCATCCGACGCATGACGCGGTCCACGCCGGGAAGCAACGGCGGACGAATCGTGTCGAGCGGCGCTGCCGCGGTCTGGTGTTTCATCAGTTTCTGCGCCAGCGTGCCGCCCCCGAACGGCGGATGCCCGGTCAGCAGGAAAAAGAACGTGCAGCCGAGGCTATAAATGTCGGCACGAATGTCCGCTGTGTGGAAATCGAGCGCCTGCTCCGGCGCCATGTAGTCCGGCGTGCCCTGCATCACCGACTGACCACCCGCCACCGTCAGGTTCGCCGTGCTGCTGCCCGCCATTTCGCCTAGCCGGGCCAACCCCAGGTCGAGCAGCTTGATGCAGGCGCCAGCGCTCCTACCTGCTGACTCCTGACTCCTGATTCCCGACTCTTGATTCCTGGTTCCCGCGACCAGCAGGTTGGCCGGCTTGATGTCGCGGTGGATCAGCCCGCGCTCGTGCGCGTACTGCATGCCGACGGCTGCCTGTCGAATGTACTCGCAAGCCCGTGCCAGCGGCAGCGGCCCGGACTTGGCCACCAGCTCTTCCAGCGTTGTTCCTTCGACGTATTCCAGGGCGAGCACGAGCTGGTTGCCGATCGGGCCGGCTTCATAGGCATAGACGATATTCGGATGGGAAATCTGACTGGCGACTTCCATCTCGCGGTGGAAGCGTTGGACGACCTCTTTGTCCTTGGCCGCGTCCGGCCGCAGCACTTTGAGGGCGACGACCTTCTTCATCTGCTGATGCCAGGCCTTGAACACCTGTCCGCCGCCGCCGCTGCCCAGACGGTCCAGGATGACGTAGGGGCCAAGCAGCAAGTCCGCCGCCCGGCCATTGACCAGCAGCCGCGCCTGAAACAGCGTCAGCCAGCCGCGACGCACCAGCTCCTGCGCCAGGGCCTGGGCGTTGCCCAGCTTGGTTTGCAGGTGGTTCCTGGCTTCGTCGAGCTGCGCCGGCTGGAGAAATGGCCCCAGCGTTTCGACCAAATCGTTACTGGAAGCAATCGCCATCCGGGGCCGCTCTCGTCCTGAGGTTCGAGGTGGATTTCTTTGTCTGGAAGATAACCAGCCGTCCGGGAAGCCGCAAAGATTTTAGCGGGAGACAGAATCGGGGCGGCCGAAGGGAGGTTACTCGAATACTTCGCGGGTTACCTGCTGACCGGTCAGCGACTTCTCGGCCAGTTCTCGGTTGGCCTCCAGCACCAGCGCGACGGCTTCGCGAAGGTTTTCTCGCGCTTCGTCCAAGGTGTCGCCCTGAGTGTTCGCCCCAGGCAGCTCCTCAACGAAAGCGATGTAGCCTTCGGGGACCTGCATGTAGACGGCTGTTAGTTGCATGGCGTGCCTCTGATCCCAAATCTAGCGAAACGACTTGTCGTTGCGTCAACGGGGCATTTCCGCCGGCTTCCAGAAGTCCGCTGCCATGATAGGCTTTTACCCGTTCAGCGTGCGTTTGCTACCGATTGGCAAACCAGGCTTGCACGACGCGCTGTGCTCGCCCTTGTTCACCCTCGAGAATCCGCTCATCGTCGGGCTCGAACTGAACAAGCAATTGATCGTTGGGTTGAATCGCGTCGTACAACTGAAGCGCGAGGAAGTTCTCGGGATCCGCGAGGGACTGCACAACCAGCGGGATGATCGCTGGACCCAGCGCGATCAGCGCGTCGTATTCCCGGCCAATGGCCCGAGTGTGCGGATTGGAACTGAACGCCAATCCGCCACTAAACCATGTCCCTTTCCAGGCGGCGAACGCACGCTCGTAGGATGCACGGAGTTCCGGCGTGAGGCGATCTCGCTCTTGCGCGAGGACTTTGCGTTGGGCTGCCGAGAGGTATGATTTGGCCGTCTTCTCCTTCATGATCTGCTCCACAAGTCCTTCGTTCGTCGCCGTCACGTCGCGGCCTTGTCGGTAGAAGGCAACCACTCGGCCGTAACTGCTGCCGACCAATTCTCCTAAACCGTGCTGAATGCGAAGGTCTCCGCCACACTTAGACTCCCAGCGTGGACCGTGTCCCGGCCCGCTGACCGATCCGTGCGTCATGTTGGCGGTCGAGTGGCCCCAGGCGGCAATCGGCCCATCTCCCGCACGGACAAACCCGAATCTGCGGTAGAAGGTGTCGAAATTTGCCAGGGTGCCGCCCGGCCAAAGCCAGCGTGTAGTGATGTCCACAGTCCAGGCGATGCAATTGTATACCGTTGATATCTCGTCTGTCACGATGGCCCGGTCAACATCGAGACCAGGGAAACTCGCTTTGAAACGCGTCTTTTCGGCGGGAGTCATCGGCCTCGTCATGGGGACTACCTTTGGAGACCAGTGCAGTACCCAGCACTTCCATTGTGTCGCAGCGACGCAATCCTCTGCATGCACGTCCGGACTGAGTTTAGCGGCCTTCTCGATCATCGCTCGTTGCGCACCGCCTCAATCGTCCCAGCCACCGCCGTCACGGTGCGCTCTACATCCGCCTCGCTATGCGCCGCAGCCGTCATGCCGCCAAGGCCAGGAAGGTCGACGCCATGAATCGCCATGCCGCGGCGGAACGCATGCACGAGCCCGCGCGCCTTGGGAGCTTCCAGTTGCCGATAGTCGCCATCATACGGGACGAATGCATCGCTGGTCGGACGGGCCCCACGGTAGTCGGGCAACAGCTTGAAGCCGGAGAACTCGCCGTAGGCCGCCCAGTCCCAGCGGCGCTCGGCGAACAGGGCGTTGAGCCGCTGGCGCAGCAGCTGGGCGATGCGGTTGGCGTGGCGGCTCGGCTCGCCGGTCGCCACCAGACGCAGCGTCGCGGCGCCGGCGGCGGCGGAGAGGGGGTTCGCATTGAAGGTGCCGGGGTGCTTCATCTTGGGCTTGTTGGCACGGAACTCCAGCGCGGCCATCACGTCGGCCCGGCCGGCCAGGCAGCCGCCAGGAAGGCCGCCGGCAAGGACCTTGGCCAGCGTCGTCAGGTCCGGCGTGATGCCGTAGTGGCCCTGGGCACCCCCAGGATGGACGCGGAAGCCGGTGATCACTTCGTCGAAGATCAGCAGCCGGCCCAGGCTGCTCGTCAGCTCGCGCAGGGCGCCAAGGAAGTCGCCGCCAATTGGCACCGAGCCGAAATGGCCGCCGGTCGGTTCGAGGATGACGCAGCCGATGAGCGGATCGCTCGCCAGGGCGCGCTCGACGGCGGCAATGTCGTTGGGCGGGACGATCACGGTCTCGGACTGGACCTCGGCGGGGATGCCGGGCACGGGCGCGCCGTCGAAGGGAGCGTCGGCGCCGGGGATCACGAAGTCGTGCCAGCCGTGGAAATGGCCGGCGAGCTTGAGGACGCGCGGCCGGTTGGTGAAGATGCGCGCCAGGCGCAGCGCCATGAGCGTCGCCTCGGTGCCGGAGGAGACGAAGCGCATCTTCTCGGCGCTCGGCACCAGCTTGCGCACCCATTCACCCCATTCGATCTCCAGCTCGTGACAGGCGCCCGGGTGGGTGGCGCGTGCCACCTGCCGCTGCACCGCCGCGACCACCTCGGGATGGCTGTGTCCCAGGAGCAGCGAGCCGTGGCCGGACCAGTAATCGATCAGCTCGTGACCATCCACGTCCCACTTGTGTGCGCCCAGGGCGCGATCGACGTAGATCGGGAACGGCTCCAGGTGGCGCAGGTCGTGGGTGACGCCGTTGGGAAAGAGCGTGTGCGCCTTGTCGAAGAGCCGGCGCGACCCGGCGAATTCGGCTTCGAAGCGCTGCGTCAACGAGGGTGCGAGGAGAGTTTCGGCGGACATGGCAAGCCTCCAGGAATGAAACCGCAGCCGCATGGTACGGCATGCGGACAGTGGAATCTCGTGTTTTTCGGCCAGGTGGGAGCGCGAATCCGGAGAAGGGGTATGGCAAAATTCCCTGGCGTCCTCGGAGGGGCCGTCTCGAGTTCGGCACGGTCTGCATGCCGGCTTCAGCCGGCTCCCCATCTGCCACCACCTTCAGGTGGTGGTCGCGGGGGCGTGCCTGTCGCAACCGGCTTCAGCCGGGCTTGGAACGCGTTCACGCACTGGGGCAGCGCGGCGGCTCAAGCCAGTATGGAGAAGTCCGGCTGAAGCCGGCTGCGAGAGACCCGAGGCGGCCTGGATCCACCACCTGAAGGTGGTGGCAGACGGGGAGCCGGCGGGAGCCGGCAGCCAGACCAGCGCAAAAGTGATAGGCAACTTCCGTGCGACAGGATCCCGCTCGGAACTCTGGCGAGTTCCGCTACAGGACATAAAGCGCGCCGTGGAGCGGAAGTCGCCAGACTTCCGTGCGACAGGATCCCGCTCGGAACTCTGGCGAGTTCCGCTACAGGACATAAAGCGCGCCGTGCACTGCGACAGGTCCCCGTTCGGAACTCTGGCGAGTTCCGCTACAGGGAGCGCGTCGTGTAGCGGCTTATTTACCACGCACCAGCACGCGCAGTCGCTTCACGCGATAGGTGTCCGCGTTGCCGGTAAACGTCCAGTCCGGGTTCCCATTCGGATTGTTGCCGATGCCGATTTCCGCTTTGTTGCCGGCTTTCCACTTATTGATCGCGAACAGCGTCTGCTTCGCATCGTGATTGTGGACCTGCATGCAGCCATGACCGTCCTGCGGACCGGCCATCTGGTCGCCGAAATCGTATTTCCCGGAGTCCGCGTTGGGCACGTTCTTGGCGTTGGCCGGGCCGTAATTGTTCGGCCAGAACTCGATGTTGCCTCCCGTGATCCCGGTCCCGGTGACGATGCCGCTGACGTTCGAGTAGACGTTCATGTTCGCGACGTTCATTTGAAAGGTCGCGCCGCTCGCGATCGTGGGCACGCCGATCTTCTTCGCGTCCGTCGTGAATGCGTCCATCGACACGTACAGGTACTGCGCCTCGCCTTCATTGCGACGCAGCTCGATAAAATAGGCGATGCGGTCGAACGGCCGGGTAATCTTCGCCTGCCGGTCTTGGTCGTAGACGATTTGGTGCGCCAGCCGCGCCAGGTTCAGGTCATAGACGAGCTGGTAGTCCCGAGCTTCCGGCACGGTGGCCTCCGGACTGTCCGGCGCCGGCGGCGGAAGTGGCTTCGTTTCCGCCACGGCCACGGCGCCCCGCTCCGGAACGGAGCCGGAGGGGCGCAGCAGGAGGAATAGCGGGACGGACAGGAGTAACAGCACCGCACCCGCCGCCGCGGCAAGGAGAATCGGGCGGCGAGACGGGCGTCTTGGCTGATTCAATGTCGCCAGCGCCTCGGCGACCTGGCTGGGCGTCTGGTAGCGGGCATTGGGGTTCTTGGCAAGCATTCGCCCGACGATGGCAACCAGTCCGTCCGGCACGTCCGGCCGGCGTTCCTTCAAGCTGGGCGGCTCCGCTTGCTGATGCCGCATCAGCTTGACGGCCAGGGGACCGCTGCCAAACGGCGGTTTCCCGGTAAGCAGATAGAAAAAGGTGCATCCCAGGCTGTAGATGTCGGCACGGATGTCGGCGCGATGAAAGTCCAGCGCCTGTTCGGGCGCCTGATAATCGACCGTGCCCAGCGTCACTGTGCCGTCGCTGGTCAGGAACGTGTTCTCCCGCGCCCGGGTCTTGTTGTCGCCATGCAGCCGGGCCAGCCCCAGGTCGACGATCTTGACGACTTTCCAGTTCGAAGTTTCAGGTTCAAAGTTAGCTTGTTTTGAACCTGGAACTTTGAACCTTGAACCTTGAACTTGCGTCACCAGCAGATTCGACGGCTTGATGTCCCGATGCACCAGTCCATGCTGATGTGCGTGTTGCAGGCCAAGAGCGGCCTGGCGCACGTACTCGCAGGCATGCTCGATGCTCAGCGGGCCGGACTGCTTTACCAGCCGCTCCAGATCGGTGCCGGCGACGTATTCCATGGCCAGGAAGTGTGTCGCGCCGACCGGACCGGCATCGAAGGCACGAATGAGGTTGGGATGCTCGGGCAGGTGACCGGCGACCTCGATCTCGCGATAGAACCGGCTAACCGTCTCGCTGTCCGCCACCAGCTCCGGCCGCAGCACCTTGAGCGCCACGACGCGATTGAGGCTGCCATGCCGCGCCTTGAAGACCTGGCCCATGCCGCCTTCGCCCAACCGCTCGAGAAGGAGATAGGGACCGACGAGCAGATCGCCGCCGCGCCCCAGCATGAGCTGATTCACCTGAAACGGCGTCAGCCAGCCGCGCTGCAGCAGGTGTTGCGCCAGCGCACGCGTTCCGCCGGATTCGGCCTGCTGCCGAATCGCATCGTCCAGCTGCGTCGCGGGCAAGATCGCGACGGCGCGCAGCGCATCGAGGAACGTGTCAGTGCTGACGGCCATGGTCGGCTCGGCTTGAAACCTGGAGAGCGAGCAATCAACCGCTGGTCGATTATAGCTTGCGGCCGACCAGCATGCCACGGCCGAGAGGTTCTAGCAAGACAACGGGTATGGCAGAATGCCATTCACTTGAGGCGAGCATCTGGAGATACCGCTCCGGTGGCACGGACATTTCTGTCCGTGCGGTCGGAAAATTGCACGGACAGAAATGTCCGTGCCACGGAGAACTCGCTTACTGATCGCTGCGCGGACAATGCGACCAAACGGGCTCCCCTCTCTCCCGAGTACAGGGGCGAGGGGGGCCGAATGTGGCATTGACCGCGCAGCGATCAGTAAGTGAATGGCATTCGGGTACGGCAGAATTTCCTGGCGTCCTTGGAGAGCATAATTTCGCGTTGGGCATGGTCTGCTTTGCCGGCTTCAGCCGGCTCCCCGTCTGCCACCACCTTCAGGTGGTGGCAGACGGGGAGCCGGCAAAAAGAGCAACCGGACCGTCACTGCTGCCTGCTTGAAAGACAACCACCCAAGGTCGACAAGCGGAGCGCTGGCAAGGGTCGCGCCCTGTCCCACAGGCATGTACGCTTCAGCCGCTTGGTGTGTACCGCAATCACGGCAGGGCGGGCGGCGCCGGTTCCTTCCCCGCTTCGCCGAGCTTGCGGGGCATTGGCAGGGAAGGTCCGGCGGGAACGGTGGGATGGGGCGGTGGCTGCGGGGCGATCAAGGGGATCGGCGCGGTGCCGGGCAACGACACCGGCAGGACGATCAGCTCGCGCTGGCCGCTGGCGCGGGCGGCCGCGGTGCCGCGGCGGAAGCCGGCGAACCAGTCTTCGATGGCTTGCACGCCTTCGGGCGTTTCGTAGGAGACCTTGCGGTACTCGAAGGGAGGCACCACGGGCGGCTCGCCGTTGCCGCCGGCATACAGGTAGTCGGTGTAGCCGTCCTCGAAGCCGCGAACGTAGTGGACCGTGTAAAGCTGGTCGGGATGGGATTGCACGATCGCTTCCCACGCGGCCTTGGCCAGCTTCCGGTCGCGCATGCGTTCGACGCAGTCGCCCCCGGCATACAGCGGCGCTTCGACCAGGTTGCGCGTGGAATAGCGAAAGATCTCGAAGCCCGAGCCAATCGGCAGCTGGCAGCCCGGCGCCAGGGCGCAAAGTGTCAGCAGCAGGAATGTGGCGTTCCGACCCATGAACCGTCCCTGGAGCGGAGAAACTTCACCGTGCAATCAGGATGTGCTTCGCGGAACGGTGCGACGAACGCGCTGCGATTGGCGGTCTCTTCTGATAGGTATCGGCAGGAGGAGCGACTCCCGATGAAAGAACTGCTGAAGTTTTTGGCCTTCACGCGACGCGTTGGGGACGAGGCCCTGTGGCCGTGGGGCCGGCTTCCAGCCGGCCAGACCAGCTGGAAGCCGGCCCCACGGCAGCGCATCTTACGCAAACGGTTCGGATCGAGCGCCGTAATGAGACCCCATTGCAACAATTCGCCCTTTCCGTCTTCGCTTGCGAATGGCTGCTGATGAAATTTGCACATCTTATTTTGAAATTGTCTCAAATTCCTGCTTGAAATCCGGAAGGCGGGCGGTAGCATACTCGTAGCTTATTGATATTGAATCTCAATAAGCATTCGGTTCCCGCCGAGGCTGCTTCGCCGCCGCCGTGACGCCGGATCGCTCCCGGCCCTCACTACCGTTCGCAATGCGCCTCCTGACGTTGATCCCTCATCCAAAGGAGTGCAGTCTCATGCGCATGCGGTCTGTTCGACGAAAAGCGTTCACGTTGATCGAGCTGCTGGTGGTCATTGCCATCATCGCGGTGCTGGCGGGCATGTTGATGTCCGGCGTGCAGAAGGCGCGCGGCGCGGCCGACCGAGTGGTCTGCGGCAACAACCTGCGCCAGATCGGCATCGCCATGCACGTCTACCACGATGCCACTGGGGCTTTCCCCGCAGCGACGTCGGAATCGCCCGCGTTCAACAGCGCGTTCGCGGCCATCCTCCCTTACATCGAACAGCCGGGCATCTTCGCCCGCTACGACTTCTCGAAGTCGTACAGCGATGACACCAACGGGCCGCCCTCGAACAAGACGCTGTCGGGCATGCCGGTCAAGATCTTCAGCTGCCCGTCGATGACGCCGCCGTCGCAGCCGCGTCTGAACAACCAGGCCCTCAGCGGCTACGGCGTCTGCTTCGGCAGCGACCTGCCGTTTGCCACGCGCGGCCCCAGTAATGGCATGATTTCCTACAACCAGCGCATCAAGATCACCCAAGTGTTGGACGGCACCTCCAACACCATCATGGCCGGCGACATGGCGTATGGCCTGCAGGACTACAAATACGCGGCCGGGACTCCGTACGATGGCCTGCCGCGCGAAGGGAACACGACCTGGGCGATGGGCTACGCGAGCTACTCCTACGCCAGCACCCATGTCATGTTCAACACCAAGGTCTGGGCGCCCAGCTCCGATGAAGGCGGCCTGGGCGCGTTCCGCAGCGATCATCCGGGCGGCTGCAACTTCCTCTTCGGCGACGGCTCGGTTCACTTCCTCCGCGACGGCGGCATGACTCTGGACGTCTACCAGGCGCTGGGCACCCGAGCGCTCAATGAAATCATCCCGCAAGGCTTCCTGCCCTGATCGCCAAGGCGCCGTTTTCGTCCCGGTGGGCCAGACACTTCTGTCTGGCCAGACAGGAGTGTCTGGCCCACCCGTTGAAGGGCTCGTTCCTCCAGCACGGAGCGCACTCGTCATGCGAGAACCAACGACGGTACGTCCCTGGCCCACCTCCGCGATATCCCTGGTTGGCGCCGATGGTCGCACCATCGCCGTGTGCCAGGCCCAGTTCCTCATCGGCCGCAGCCCCCAGTGCCATCTTGCCCTGCAGGGCGACGGTGTGGACGATCTCCATTGCGCGGTCGTGGCTCGCGATGGTCGGCATTTCGTGCGAAACTTCTCGCGCCCCCACGGCACGTGCACCACGGGACGACAGCTGCTGGGCGAGATGGAGCTGCGCGACCGGGACTGGATCCAGATCGGCGGTCTTCGACTGGTCGTCCGCATCGCTCAGGACCTGCCGGAAGCAACGATGGACACCGTGTTCGACCAGGCAACGGTGTTCGATCTCGTCCGTCCCGCCGCTCCGGCGCCCGTTCCACGCAACGCTCGACCGACCGTGCTTGCGCCCCGCACCGACGGGGTGCAGGAAGTTCCCGTCCCAATCGCGTCGCCTGCCCGATGTGCGCCCCCAATGGCGGCGTCCGCGGCCGTCGCATCCTTGCCTGCACCGCGCCGCGCGGCGCCGACGCTGATTCGCAAGAAGCCTGAGCTCGACGAACACCCGAGCACGCCGGAGGCTGCCCCGCCCTCGGCGCCGGCGGCCTCCCACTATTCCCGACAGGGGGCGAACCCGTCGACGACGGCGCCGCCGCGTCGGACTCGCGCCACGATGGTAGACCTCTCGCCGTCCGCACCAGAGGCGCCGGCTGCGGGCTCGACGCCGCTGGTCTCGGCGCCGTTGCCGCGCAAAGCCCGCGTCACGCAGATGATCTCGAAGTCAGAGCTGGCGGAGTCGGTCGAGGCCACGGCGCCGCCGGCGGCGGCAAGTGCCGCACCCGAACCACCGCTGGCTCGCGGTATGCTGCCAGGTTACGCCATGGCTTGGAAACAGGACGATGCGGACGGCGAAGCCCGTCCGGTGATGCGGTTGGTTGTCGGTCGGAAGGACCAGGCGCAGCCGATGCTTCGCAAGTGGGAGATGGAGGCTGCCAGGGGAGCAGCCCAGCATCCAGCGCGACGGCGTTCGTCGGGCACGGGCGGCAGGCGGCTCATGTTCGTCGGCGTGTTTGCCCTGATGATCGTGTCCGTCGTTGGTGGATTCTACCTCGGTCGGCCGAGGGCGGCGCGGGCCAAGGCGCCCAACCCCTTTGTCATCACCATCGAGCAATGGGAGCGCCTCAGCGAAGGCGACCGCAACGACCCGCTTTATCTCGAACGCCTGGAGAAACCGATGGCGCCCGACGGGCCGGCAGTGGAACCGGGTGTTCCTCAGCGCCCCAACCTGCCGCCCGCGGTCGATCCGAACCTCTGAAAGTCGCATCACACGACCACTGATTGAGACAGAACCTGTTCGTTCACCGTGAAAGGACCCTCGCAATGAAACGCTTGCTGTTCACTCTCGTGCTTGCCGCGATTGCGGTCCCTACCGCCCGCGCTCACTTCATCTGGATCGTGCCGGAGAAGGACGGCACCGCCAAGGTAGTCTTCAGCGACAGCCTGGAGCCGGACGATCCCAAGCTGCTGGCCAAGATCGGCAAGACCGCGTGCTATGCCCGCGATGCCGAGGGCCAGGCCAGCCCGATCAAGTGGAAGGACGGCAAGGACGCTTACCTGCTGACGGCGCCCGGCAAGGGCCCGCAGCTCCTCGGCGGCGTCTGCGCCTATGGCGTCATCCAGCGCGGCCAGACCGAGCCGTTCCTGTTGAACTACTACGCGACGGCCCTGGTCGGCGCCCCGACGGCTGGACGCGCAGGGCACAAGTTCTACGCCCCCTGGGACACGATGCCGTTGCAGATCGTGCCTTCACACGGCGGCTACACGGTCTTGTGGCAAGGTAAGCCGCTGGCCGACGCCGAGGTGACGGCCATCCTGCCTGGCAAGGAGAAGCCGGCGGTGGCGAAGACCAACGACAAGGGCCAGATCACGCTGACGCCGGAAGGCAACGGCCTGTGCGGCCTGCGTGTCCGCCACACGGAGAAGAAGGAAGGCAAGCTCGACGACAAGGAATACAAGGAAGTCCGGCACTATGCGACGTTCGTCTTCGCCTTGGCCGCCGCGGCCCCGTCGACGGAGAAGACGCCGCCTGCCGAGAACCTGAAGGAAGACCCGGCCGCGACCAAGCTGCTGGCCGACGCTCGCGCCGCCCGCGCCCAGTGGCCGGACTTCGCTGGATTCACGGCCGACGCCGAAGTCAACTTTGATGGCAAGGTCCACAAGGCCAAGGTGACCGTCTCCGGCGACGGCAAGGTCCGTTTCGACGGCCTGGACAAGGACGTGGACCTGTGGGCTCGCCGGACGCTCGGCTCCATCGTTGGCCATCGCACCGACAACAGCGGCAGCCGCAATACGCCGGCTGCGTTCACCGACGACGTCAAGGACCACCCGCAAGGCCGTGCCATCAAGGTCCTCAACGACGAGCTGCACTCCAGCTATCGCATCAAGGACAACCAGATCACCGAAGTGAACCGCGCGATGAAGGATCGTCGCTTCACCATCACCGTGCTGGAAAATAAGCTGAATGCCGAGAACAAGTACCTGTCGGTCAGCTTCGTGGTCAACTACTGGGACCTGACCAATGGCGAATTGGTCCGCAGCGAGGCGAATCATCACACCTGGACGCGCGTGGGCAAGTTCGACCTGCCCGCAACGGCCAAGGTCGTGACCGGCACGCCCGCGAAAAAGGCCGAAGGCGGCGGCAACCCGGGGCTGACCGCCCAGAGCCTGACGCTGACCAACCACAAGCTTGAGGCAGCCAAGTAGCGCCTTGCGGAATGACGAATGACGAAGCCCGAATGACGAATCAATGACCAATACCCAAGGCCCAATGAGGGAAGCGTCGCCTGGACCTCTCGTATCTCTCGTTCCCAAGCTCCGGCGCGTGCCTCTCGTTCCCAAGCTCCGCCTTGGGAATGCACGGCCGAGAAGCTCCAGCTTCTCGCAAGGCGGACCTTGGGAACGAGGAAATGGGTGCAACTGCGTTTTCTACAAGGGAAACAGCAATCCTACACGGGAAAAACAAGGTTTTCGGCCATTCGGAGACCGGAAAATCGACCATTAATGCCCAAATTTGGGCAGCGATTGCAGCACGAAACTGACACGAGCTTTGAGAAGACCCTGAAAAACAGGGCATCTGCTACTCAAGCTCATCCTGTAGAATTAGCAGCTGCACCCCGAGGAAATCAATGACCAATGACGAAGCTCCAACGAAAAGCGCGGCGCCCTGATCTTTGGTCATTGGGGATTGGTCATTGTTTCGTCATTCGGGCTTCGTCATTCGTCATTCATTCCACGTTTTCGAAAGCGAGGCAGCGATGACGACCGCAACGCTCCCTGTCCTGCCCAACGTGACGGTTTACCTGATGGTGGCGGATGGACCGCGCCAGGGTTCGCTCGTCCCGGTACGCGGCCCGCAATTCCTGATTGGCCGCAATCCGCGTTGCCACCTGCGGCCCAGCAGCGCAAGCATTGCCGACCTGCACTGCGCCATCCTTGCTCGTGGCGGCCGTCTGTTCGTTGGCGACCTCAACAGTGAGGCGGGCACATATCTCAACGAACGTCAGATCGTCGGCGAGGTGGAACTGCTCGACCAGGACCAGTTGCGCGTGGGTCCCTTGCGTTTCGTCGTCTGTATGCCTGCGGGCAAGACGACCGCGCCGCCTTCCGCACCCGGCGCCTGGACCGCCGTCGAGGAAGAAGTCCCCGCCCAACCGGAACCGACGGAAACTGAAGCAGATCTGACCACGGACGAAGCGCAGCAGATCCTCCTGGAAGAGCCGACCGAGTCCGCACCGGAAGAGGTGGCCGCACAGCCCGTTCCGCCGCCTGAACCGGGTGTGCTGCCGGAAGAAGCGCCTGCGGTGGTCGTGTCCGAGAACCCGGCGCGAGTCGCCCGTGCCCTGTTGCGTAAGTACAGCGCCCGCCGTCGTTGAGACGTTTTCCCACCGAGGAGGCTTTCCATGACCGATGCCAAACCGGTGCCTGACCCGGACACGGGCAAGCCGACGGACGTTCCGGTCGTGTTCGACGCCGCTCAGCTTTTTCGCGGGAAGCGCGAAATCTACATCGACTTCGACGGCTTGCGTTACCGCCTCCGTATCACCCGGCGCGGCAAGCTGTTGCTGCAAAAGTAAAATCCCGGTGAGCGTCGAGACGTCAGCCCGACATGGGCAGATCGCTGCCCACGTCGGGCTGACGTCTCGACGCTCGCACGGTTCATTCGGGTAAACGAGGGCATCCCCTCCGAATCTGCCGTTTGCACTCGAGCCCGCGCTGACGCAACGCTTGCCCGTAGCTTCCTTTTGGCTTGACAGTGCCTTCGTCTCCGTTAGGCTAGAACCTGCCCTGCTCCACAGGAATGCGGAGTTGTTGCGCGTCCCCCACCCAACCCGTCTGCTCCGGAGGGGTTGCGTCGGACCAACTGCAATGCTGCACCAGGATAACGACGCCATGAACGAAGAATCCCCCGCTGCGAAGATTGCCGCCACCGAACGTCGCAAGCGTAACATTCCCGTCGCCATCGATCGGCGCAAGGGGGGTGAACGGCGCAAGGTCGAACGCCGCCGGCAGGTCGATCCCACGACGTGTGAACGCGATTACACCGATGAGGAGATCGCCTTCATGAAGGCGATGGACCAGTACAAGCGCGACAATCGCCGGCCCTTCCCGACCTGGAGTGAAGTGCTGGAAGTGCTGCGTGCCCTGGGTTATCGCCGCGTTGCGGAGCCAACGGCGTTGCCGGGCCTGCAGCCGTCGTTGCCCCAGAAGGGGTGAGACACGCTCAGTTACGGCGAGCGGGGCGTGTGAACGCCCCGGTTTCATCACAAACCG
>JAIEMG010000032.1 GCA_019752375.1 Gemmataceae bacterium
CCCGGATTCAGCGACCGATCCCGCTCGCGTGCTGAATCCGGGGGCTCACGCCCCTCGGCTCGCCAGGAATTCAAAATTACTCCGCCGAAAACGCGTACACGCACACGTGCTTGTAGGTCTGGCCCGGCTTGAGAATGATCGACGGAAATTCCGGATGATTCACCGAGTCCGGATAGTGCTGCGTCTCCAGGCACAGGGCGCTCTGGTGCTTGTAGACCTTGCCGCCCTTGCCCTTCTGGCCTTTCAGGAAGTTGCCCGTGTAGAGTTGCACCGCGGGCTGGTCGGTGTAGACGGTCAGGACACGGCCCGACTTCGGGTCGCGCACCGTGGCGATCGGCGTCGTCAGGTCGTGCTTGCCGAGGACGAAATTGTGGTCGTAGCCAAGCGTCGGCGTCTTGACGAGCTTTTCGATGCGGGCGCCGATCTTGGTCGGCTTGTTGAAGTCGATCGGTGTGCCGGCCACGTCAGCGATCTTGCCGGTCGGGATCAGCCCTTCATCGGTCGGTGTGTACTTGTCGGCGGGAATCGTCAACTCGTGGTCGAGGATCGTGTCGGAACCGTGGCCCGACAGGTTGAAATAGCTGTGGTTGGTCAGATTCACGGGCGTCGCCTTGTCGGTCGTTGCAGCGTACTCGATGCGCAGCTCGTTCTTGTCGGTCAGCGTGTAGGTGACGCTGACGTCCAGCTTGCCGGGGTAGCCTTCCTCGCCGTCCGGACTGCTGTAGGTGAAGCGGACCGCGTTCTTGTCCTTGAGCGGCTCGGCCTTCCAGACGACGCGATCGAGGCTGCGCTTGGCGCCGCCGTGAAGGTGGTTCTCGCCGTTGTTGACCGCCAGTTTGTATTCCTTGCCGTCGAGCGTGAACTTGCCCTTGGCGATGCGATTGCAGACCCGTCCGGTCGTGCAGCCAAAGTACTGGTTGTCTTCCGACTGGTAGCCGGCCACGGTGTCGAAGCCGAGGACGACGTCGGCCGTCTTGCCCTTCTTGTCCGGCACTTCCAACTCGGTGACCGTGGCGCCGAAGGTGATCAGCTTGGCGACCATGCCGTTCTTGTTTTTGAGGACGTACTGCTCGACCGCGGTGCCGTCGGCGGTCTTGCCGTACGCAGTTGGGCCGGTGACTTCAGCACGACTGGAAGTGAGCATCACGCATAAGCTCCCGACGGCGAAAACGATCCGGCACCGATGCAGATTCATTGGAGAGTCTCCTTGAACTTACGATCCGAAGTCCACGTGTGGCAACCTGCGAACCAAGGCATGACCAATTTCCCTCGCCAGATTTTGTTAAGGTTCATAAGAAAATGCCATCAAGAAAGCGCCTCGCGAACCGAAATCTCTTGGCGTTCCATCCCGATGGATGTTGCGACTACAGAGGCGAAACGCGATCGAATGACCGAGAACTCTCACGCAGCAAGAATCCGGTGAGTGTCATGGCCCAGGTGCAGCGCATCCAGGTGATCGACTCGCACACCGCGGGCGAGCCGACGCGCGTCGTCGTCGCGGGAGGCCCGGACCTTGGCACGGGCAGCCTGGCGCAGCGCCGAGCCGTCTTCCGCGACCGCTGCAATGGCTTCCGCAGTGCGGTGGTCAATGAGCCGCGCGGCTCGGACGTCGTGGTTGGCGCTTTGCTGTGCGAGCCGGTCGATCCCACATGTGCGGCCGGCGTCCTCTTCTTCAATAACGTCGGCGTGCTGAACATGTGCGGCCACGGCACCATCGGCCTGGCCGTGACGCTGGGCCACATGGGCAAAATCGGCGCGGGAAGGCATCGCATCGAAACGCCGGTCGGCATTGTCGGCATCGACTATGACGGCGCCAACGAAGCGACCATCGACAATGTGCCGAGCTATCGCCATGCCGCCGGCGTGGTCGTGGACGTGCCCGGTATCGGCCCGATCACGGGCGATATCGCCTGGGGCGGCAACTGGTTCTTCCTCGTCAGCAATCACGGCCAGCCACTCGATAGCGCCAAGGTCGAACACCTCACCGACTTTACCTGGCGCATCCGACAAGCCCTGGAACGCGACGGCATCACGGGCGCTGATGGCGGTCATATCGACCACATCGAACTGTTCGGTCCGGCGCAGACGCCCAGCGCCCAGAGCCGAAACTTCGTGCTCTGCCCCGGCAAGGCGTACGACCGTTCGCCGTGCGGCACCGGCACCAGTGCCAAGCTCGCCTGCCTGATCGCCGACAGCAAGCTGAAGCCCGGCGAAAAGTGGCGGCAGGAGAGCATCATCGGCAGCGTCTTCGAGGGCTGGGCCACTATCGAAGCGGGCCGGGTGTTGCCGCGGATCAAGGGGACCGCATACATCACGGCCGAGGCAACGCTGCTGCTCCAGGACGACGACCCGTTCCGCCTGGGAATTCGCCCATGAGCGTGCCGACGTGCCAGGTCGCGGTCCTCGGCGCCGGCATCGTCGGCGCCGCGTGCGCGCGGGCCTTGGCGCAGGCTGACTTTCAGGTCGTCATCATCGATCCGAACCCCATCGGCAGCGGCGCCACCGCAGCCGGCATGGGCCACATCCTCCTCATCGACGACAGCCCCGCCCAGTTCGCCCTGACGCAGAACTCCCGGCAGCAGTGGAACGATCTGGCACCCGAACTACCCGACGATTGCGAGTTCGTGAAGTGCGGCACCCTCTGGCTGGCGGCCGACGAAGACGAGCTGGACGAGGTGCGACGCAAGGAAGAGCGCTTTCGTGCCGCCGGTGTCGCCGCCGAGGTGCTCGACACCAGGCAACTCGCCGCCGCGGAGCCGAACCTGCGCGCCGGCCTGCTTGGCGCGTTCTTCATTCCGGACGACCGCGTCATCTATCCGCCCTGCGCGGCCCGCTGGATGATCGAAGAGGCCCAGCGGCACGGCACTCAGCTTCGGACCGGCGTGTCCGCGATTGAAGTTACCGGCAAGGAAGTCCGCCTTAGCGACGGCAGCCGCATCTCGGTTGAATTCACGGTCCACGCCACCGGCTGCGGGACGGCGAAGATGCTGCCGGGCGTGCCGATCCGGCCGCGCAAGGGACATCTCATCATCACGGACCGCTATCCCGGCTTCGTGCGGCACGCGCTGCTGGAACTGGGCTACATCAAGAAGGCGCACGGCACCGATACTGACTCCGTGTCGTGTGTCGTGCATCCGCGCCGCACGGGCCAGGTGCTGGTCGGTTCTTCGCGGCAGTTCGACGCCGAGTCGAAAGACGTCGATCCCCGGATGCTGGCACGCGTGGTGGCACGGGCGACAGAGTTCCTTCCCGGCCTGACTCGCCTGAGCGGCATCCGGGCGTGGACCGGCTTCCGTGCGGCAACGCCGGACGGCTTGCCGCTGATCGGCCCGTATCCGGAACTGCCCGGTCTGTATCTGGCGACGGGCCACGAAGGCCACGGCATCACCACGTCGCTAGGCACGGCCGAATTGATCGTCGATCACCTCACGGGCCGAACGCCGCGTTTGCCGCTGGAGCCATACTTGCCGGCACGATTCAGTGGAGTACCGGCGCATGCCTGAGACGATCCGCATCAAGGTCAACGGCGTCGCCGTCGACGTTCCGGAGCATACCAACGTCGCGGCGGCGGTGACGCGCGCGGGCCATGTTCACTTCCGGCGCTCCGTGACGGGCCAGCCGCGCGGCCCGCTGTGCGGCATGGGCATCTGCTTCGAGTGTCGGGTCACGATCGACGGCCAACCGCATCGCCGCAGCTGCCAGGTTCTCTGCCGCCCGGGCATGGAGATTCAGACGGATGACGCCTGAACGCCAATTCGACGTGCTCGTCGTCGGCGCCGGTCCCGCGGGCCTGGCCGCGGCGTGCTGCGCGGCGGAGAGTGGCCGTCGCGTCGGCGTCGTGGACGACAATCCCGACCTGGGCGGCCAGATCTGGCGTGGCGAGCGGGTGCATCCGCACCACAAGGAAGCCGGCGCGTGGTTGCAGCGCGTGCGTACCGCATCGCTCGATTTCTTGCCAGGCATGCAGGTAATCGGGCAGAACGGCCCCGGCCGCTTGCTGGCAGAGACTGCCGACGGCGCATGCGAGCTTCGTTTTGAGCGACTGATCCTCGCTCCCGGCGCACGCGAGCGGTTCCTGCCCTTCCCCGGCTGGACGCTGCCGGGCGTGCTGGGCGCCGGCGGCTTGCAGGCGATGGTCAAGGGCGGATTGCCGATCGAGGGCCGTCGTGTGGTCGTGGCCGGTTCCGGACCGCTGTTGCTTGCCGTTGCCGCGTACCTGCGCACACGCGGGGCCAAGGCGTCTCTCATTGCCGAGCAAGCAGCGTGGTCTGCCCTGCTGCCGTTTGGCCTCGCGCTGCTGCGGACGCAGCCCGACAAGACGCGCCAGGCGCTGGCACTGCGCTGGGCGCTGCGCGGCGTCCCATATCGCACCGACTGCTGGCCGATGCGCGCGGATGGCGACGGAAAGCTCGCATCGGTCACATTGACGAACGGTCGCCGGACCTGGAGCGTGCCTTGCGACTACCTGGCCTGCGGCTTCGGACTGGTGCCCAACCTCGAATTGCCGCTGCTGATGGGCTGCGACGTGCGTGCCGGCTTTGTCGCGGTCGATGAGATGCAGCAAACTTCGGTCAATGGCGTCTACGGTGCCGGCGAAGTGACGGGCATCGGCGGTCTCGACAAATCGCTGACCGAAGGACAGATTGCCGGCTACGCCGCAACGGGACAGCCGGCGAAGGCCCGGCGCCTGGTTGCCGCGCGGAAACGGTCGCAACGCTTTGCCGCGACGCTGAACACTGCCTTTGCGCTCCGCGACGAGTTGCGCCACGTGGCGGCACCCGACACGCTGGTCTGCCGCTGCGAGGATGTGAGCTACGATCGTGTGCGCCGCCATGAGTCGTGGCGAGCAGCCAAGCTGCAGACACGCTGCGGCATGGGGCCATGCCAGGGACGCGTCTGCGGCGCGGCGACCGAGTTCCTGTTCGGCTGGCCGACAACATCGGTGCGGCCGCCTATCTATCCGACAGCACTGGCGAACTTTCTGGAGTCGCCGGCTAATCCTGCGAGTCTTGCGTGAGGGCGCTCAAGGTCAGGTTGGATTGTCGAAGTCCCCTCACTGCCACAAGCGATCAGGTTCCCCATTGTCGCCGCACCTCTTGCTCGACCGCTTGCGCGTGCTTCCCGTAGTACTCCCAGCCCGCTTGCAGTTCGTTTGAAGTGAGAGAGGGATGAAACGCCTCGCCGATGCGATCGTCCGACAATCCCAGCCGCCGACCGATCACAATGAGCCAAGTGGGTAGCGGCGCATCGGAGCGCTCGACCATACAGGCCTGATCTTCCCAGATTTCTCGGTCAATCTCTTGTTGGTGTTGTTTGTAGTAGACCCAGGCGGCGTCCAGGTCCGCTTGAGTCAATGACACTCCGAACGACTCAAGCAAGCGCTGATCGGTTGCGCCTTGTTGCCGCGCCTCCACCAGTGTCGAGATGGGAATTCGCGTCATGCGGATGCAAGCATCGCCACCGCACACTCCGGGCGTCTTGCGGATGAGCGCTTCGCCATTGGGGCCAAATAAGACGCCCTCGGACTTCTGAGTTCGCATCGTGGAAATGTCTCTCAAGGCGGAATAGCACGACGGCCCAAAATCGAGCCCCGCTGCGGCGGATCAGTTGTCTTGAAACCTGGAAGCTCTGAACGGCTGGCGTTAGTCGTCCTCGGTTAGCCATTGGGAAAGTTCACTCGGACTTATTCCAAGGCCCCCAAGAAATTTGAGCACTTTGTCCTTGCGGAGTCGGTCTGCGAAGGACCGCTTTCGGGTACTCAGTTGGTTGCCTTGGACATCCATCGGAACCCGATCAAGTGCTGGATGGAAAAACCGATGTAGCTCGCGCAGCAGATCCTTGACCGGGTCGCCGAATCGGCGTCCGTATCCCTCTTCATCTATTTTTCGCCGCACGGAAGTAGCCAAGTCGATGACGACATCGACTGTCGGCTTCACGAGACCGCTTATCTTGATTCCGGCGGCCCGTTCTGCCACTGCCCTGTTCTCGCTCAAGCTCCGCTGCGCCGCCCTCCCAAGCGCCTGATGGGCCGCCGCACAATCTGCTCCAAAAAATGCGAGATTGCAGCAGAAAACGACTTGTATCTCGCTGATTTCACTGACTGGAGGGACCCATACAATTACAGAGGTTCCATCGTCCTTCCAAAGCCGGGGAAGCGTAGCAAGCCACGCGCTCCATCCTTCCTCCATCCACCATTCAAAGCCGGCGTCCAATCGATGCATCTCCGCGTAGCACCAGTCATCGACAACGTACACTTTCTGCGATCCCATCCGGACTTTCGCCTCGCCGATTCGGACTGTCCTGGTCGCCGGATGCGTCGCGACGGCATCAAGGTCTGCGCTCCCGATTGGTACTCTCGTCTTCCCTATGAACCCGTTGGCTTCCCACGAAGCGAGCAGCATTTGCTCGACGCTCATTGCTTCCATGGAGGCGATCCTCTGGATAAAAGTGTTTTCACCACAGGTAAATGATAAAGGCACAAAGGGCACAGCGGAACTCTGTGTTCCTTCGTGCCCTTTGTGCCTTTGTGGTGAAGCTCTTGTCTGCGTTAGCTCGCCGCACGCAGGTCGGCCAGCTCTTCCTTGACCGCCGCGTAGTGGCTGGGCTCCATCGTGAACGCCGCGGTGCCGCTCGTGAAGTTGCGCAGCTCGCTGGTGTAGCCGAACAACTCGGCCAGCGGCACGTAAGCGTGCAACTGGCAGCGGCCCTTTTCCAGCGACGTGTTCAGGATTTCGCCGCGGCGGCGGCTGACGTCGCGCGTCAGGTCGCCGATGTACTGGCCTGGAGCATGAACCACGACGTTCATGATCGGCTCCAGGATCGTCAGACCGGCTTGTGCCTGCGCATCGCGGAAGCACTCGATGGCCGCCAGCTTGAAGGTGTCGGCCGAGCTGTCCACGTCGTGCGCCTTGCCGTCGTACAGGGTCGCCTGAATGTCCACGCACGGGAAACCGTACTTCTGACCCTTGTTGCAGCCAATCCGGAAGCCGGCCTCGACCGACGGGATGTACTCCGTCGGCACCACGCCGCCCACGATGTCGTTGATGAAGTAGATGTTGTTCGGATCGGGCTTCTCGCCCTGCTCCTCCTGGTAGAGGTTCCACTCCTCGACCTTCGCCTTGCTGAGCGGCTCGAACTTCACCTTGATGACGGCGAACTTGCCGCGGCCGCCGGACTGCTTGATGTAGCGCGTCTCGATGTCCACCGGACGGGACAGCGTCTGTCGATACGCCACCATCGGCCGGCCGACCGTGACCTGCACGCCGTGGTCGCGCATCAGCTTGTGGACCGCGACTTCGAGGTGCAGCTCGCCCATGCCGCTGAGGATCAGCTGGTTCGTCTCTGGATCGGTGCGCGAACGCAGCGTCGGATCGTCGCGGACCATTTTGCCCAGGGCGTCGGCCAGCTTCGTCTCATCGACGTTCTTGTCCGGGGTCAACGACTGGGCGATGACCGGTGCCGGGAAGCGAATCTCGTCCAGCGCGATCGGCTGATCCATCGCACTGAGCGTGTGCCCCGTCGACGTCTGCTTGAGGCCGACGACGGCCACGATTTCACCCGGGCCCGCCACGTCCAGCCGCTCGCGTCGGTCGCCCATGAGACGGAAGACGTGGCTGATGCGCTCGGACTTCTTCAGCGTCGAGTTGGTCACCGTGTCGCCGGGACGCAGCTCGCCGGAGTAGATGCGCAGGAAGACCAGGTCGCCGTGCTTCTCGCTGACGGTCTTGAACGCCAGCGCGCAGAACGGGTCCGTCGCGACGGGCTTGCGCTCGACGCGTTCCTTCGACTTCGGTACGAAGCCGACCACCGGCGGCCGGTCCTTCGGCGACGGCAGGTAGTCGCGCACCGCGTCCAGCAGCAGACGCACGCCGTGATACTCCTTCGAGGAGCCGCAATGCACCGGCAGGATCTTGCTGGAAAGCGTGCCCATGCGCAGGGCCTTGCGCAACATCTCCTCGGACACGTCCTTGCCTTCCAGGACGGCCTCCAGCAGCTCGTCGCATGCGTGCGAGGCGGCTTCCAGCAGTTCCTCACGGCCCTTGACGGCGTCCGCGCGGTACTTCTCCGGGATGTCGACCCACTTGTACTTCATGTGCGCCGGATCGGTCTTGTCCTGCAGCCAGAACTGCATGCGCACCAGGTCGATGACGCCTTCGAACTCGCTCGACTGGCCGGCCGGGATGGTGCAGACCGCGGGCACGATGCCGAACTTTTCCTTCATCTGCGCCACGCAGGCGTGGAAGTCGGCGCCCATGCGGTCGAGCTTGTTGACGAAGGCGATACGCGGCACCTGGTGCTTGTTGGCCTGATGCCAGACGGTCTCGCTCTGCACCTCGACGCCGCCGACGGCGCAGAAAACGCCCACCGCACCGTCGAGCACGCGCAGGCTGCGCTCCACCTCGGCCGTGAAATCGACGTGGCCGGGGGTGTCGATCAGCGTGATGCGTGTATCGTCCCACTCCACCGTCACCGCGGCGCTGTTGATGGTGATGCCCTTGGCCTTCTCCAGCGGGTCGAAGTCGGTGGTGGTGTTGCCATCATCGACGTCGCCGGCCTTGTGCTTGGAGCCGCCGAAGTAAAGGATGCGCTCGGTGGTCGTGGTCTTACCCGCGTCCACATGAGCGATGATGCCGATATTGCGCGTTTTGTCGAGCATGGTCCGAAAAGCTCACGGATCCGCGATCCGGGGGCTTTCTCCTCAAAAACGAAAATAGAGCGGCGGCTGGAGCCCGTCCCCAGTCCCGCATGACACGGCCACACCAGTTAGATACGAAGGAGCCATCTCCAGGTTCAGAGTTCGTGCCCGGGGGCCCATCCTGGAGAGGAAAGAACCGCTGGAGTGCCGGGCCGCCGGTCGGCCCAAGGGAGTTTATCCTAGCGAAAGATGAGGATCAGTCCAGGCCAAGCGGGAAGCTTGTGTGAAGCACCACATGGGGGAATGACGAATGACGAAGCCCCAATGTCCAGACAGGATTGATGGGCATCACCCTCCGCCAAGCGGACGTATTGCCGTTTGGGGCTGGGTCATTGGTCATTCATTCGTCATTCGAGCTTCGTCATTCGTCATTCCCCAGGAGGGGCAGCGCCGCGGCCGCACATCGATGAGGAGACCTCATCCATATGCGGCCGCGTGGTGGCGATGGGAGTGCCTCTTCTGTTGCAATCCATCCCCAACCCGAAGGTCAGGAGGACATTTCGGCCCCGCTCACACTTCTTTATACGCGACAGGGCAAGGGACGGTTCAGCAACAAAACAGCCCAGGGAGCCGCAGCCCCCTGGGCTTGTGCAGTTTCACCCGATTCTCACTGCTCCGCGTTGCCCTTCTGGACCTGCGCCAGTCTGTAGCCGCAGGCTTCAGCCTGCGGAGTGCATGTATCGCACCTGGGACGCCATTCCGCAGGCTGAAGCCTGCGGCTACAGACGTTGCGCGGGGTCCTTACGCGGAAGCTGGCGATCACTGCTCCGCGTTGCCCTTCTGGACCTGCGCCAGCAGGACGAAGAACTTGACCACTTGCGCCTTCATGGTGAAGCGCACCTTGAGCGCCTTGCCGCCTTCCACCGTGAAGCGGATGCGGTCGGCGTCCTTGGTCTTGCCGAACGCGTCTTCGATCAGTTTGGCGGCTTCCTTGTGCTCGCGCTCCAGCGCCGGCCCGAGGCGCCTGACGGACATCTCGAACTGGAACTGCGGCCCCTCCTGCGGCTTGGCTGCGATCGCTTCCTTGAGGGCCGATAGTCCGCCCTCGCCGAAGCCGATCAGCACCGCATCCGAACGCAAGGCCAGGTACAGCGGATTGACGCCGAACAGCGCCTTGGCCTTGTCGTCGATGTCCTTCTCGATCTTGAACTTGTGAATCTTGACGGCACCGACGGAATCGGCGTCGAACTCGATCTTGTCCTGCTCTTCCTGTTTCAGGCCTTTGACCAGCGTGCGGAAGGCCTTGTCGATCGCGGCACCGTCCTTCACCTTCATGCCGCCGACCACGCCGTAGCGATTGTCCTTGCTCGGCCCGCGCAGGCTGAATGCCAGGTCGAGATCGCCGGCCTTGAACGTCGGGCCCAGCACGTCGAGGAACTTCTTGGCTGCTTCGCGCTTGGCTTCGTCCTTCTCCTTGTCCAGCGCCTGCTTGACGCCTTCATCGTAAACCGGGCCCAGCGCCTTGGTCACTTCGGCCGGGAGGACGATGTGCAGGAGACCATTCATGGCCGAATCGGTGCCGAGAGCGCCCAGGAAGAGGGTCTTGGACTGTCCCAGCTCCGCGATGTCGGAAGCGAGCTTGGAACCGGACTTGCCCTGAAGGGTCAAGTCGGTGACCAGCTCGTTGTTCTTGCGGTCCACGTCCACGTTGATGGTCATCGCGCCGCCCTCCTTGAAGAGCTGCGTGATGCGGCGGGCCATTTCCTTCATGACCGCCACGCGGAACTTCTGCTGGGCTTCGGTTTCGTTGTCGAGCTTCTTGTCCGCCTCGTCCGCCAGCTTCATTTCCATCTGGCCGAGCGCGAGCTGCTTGATTGCGTCCGGAATGCGATCGAAACGCATCGTGATCGACAGCGTGGCAGCGGGATTGCCGGGCAGCACGGTCGCCGGCGTCAGCAGCTTGTTCTTGTCGATGGCCGACTTCGTCTGGGCGGTGACGTAGACGTAATTGTTGGCGAAGCGGAAGTAAGCGTCGGTCGGCGAGTTGGGCGGGGTAAAGGTGTAGATGCCGCCCTCGCCCTTCTGCACGCCGAGGTTCAGACGGTCGAGCAGGGCAAGAAATGCCTTTTCGTCGGCGATGGGGACCATCAGCACGCCGGTACTGTCGATGAAGTTGGCGCCGACGGTGCCGTAGAACGCCATCGGTTTCTTGGTGTCGATGCCTTCCAGGCCCTTGGCGCCGACCATGGACTTGAGGAAGCCGTCCATCTGCTTGGCCAGCTCTTCTTGGCCAACCAGCGTGACCATGTACTTGGCGTCGTCCATCAAACTATCGATGGAGCGGACGCGAACGATGAGAGACGGCGCCTCGTCCTGCGCGCGGGCCGCCACGGGAAAGGCGACGGCCAGCAGAGCGACGAGAGGCAGAAAGCGCGATCGCATGAGGAACTCCTTTGCCAGAAGGTGAAGGGCCAGCGGCCCTTTTGATTTGCGTTCGCCGGGAATACCCTCTATCCTCCCGAAAAGTGTCAACAACGCCTTCCGGGAGTCCGAAATCATGAAGCCAAGCGCGGCCCAGAGTACAACGGAACGCTTCCTTGCCGCAAGATCGCATTTTACGCTGCTTGCCGGCCTTGGCGTTTGTGCCGCCCTGCTCGTGCTTTCCGGCGGCGGAACCGGCGCCGAGCCGTCCGCTGTCGGCATCGAGGCAAACAAGGAACAGATCACGTTTTCCGCCGGCAAGGATTTGGTGGCCAAGTATCACATCGCACCCACCGTGGCCAAGCCGTACTTCTGGCCGCTCCAGGGCGCCGGCGGCGTGCCGTTGACGCGTGCCTGGCCAATGGTCAAGGGTGAAAAGGGCGAGACGACCGACCATCCGCATCAGAAATCCGCCTGGTTCTGTCATGGCGACGTGATCGTGGAAGGCTTCCCGCGCAAGGACAAGGTGAAGAAGAGCGACATCGAAGGGGTCGATTTCTGGTCCGAGGCCGGTAACCACGGCAAAATTGTATGCGTCGAGGTGGGCGAGCCGAAACTGAACAAGAACCACGGCCAGATCGCGACGAAGAACGAATGGCGTAATTCCGAGGGCAAAAAGCTGCTCGACGAAACGCGGACGATTCACCTCTACGACTTCGGCGACACTCGGTTGTTCGTCCTGGACATCGATTTACACGCCAGCGTCGGCGCCATCGAGTTCGGCGACACGAAAGAGGGCTCGTTCGGCATCCGCATCAACGACACCATTCGCGAAGGCGCGATGGGCAAGGGCAAGCTGGAGAACGCCGACGGCAAGGTGGGCGAAAAGAACCTCTGGGGCCATAAGTCGGTCTGGTGCGACTATTCCGGCCCCATCGACGGCAAGGTGGTCGGCGTGGCCATCCTGGACGATCCAACGAACTCGCCGGCAGCCTGCTGGCACAGCCGTGGCTATGGCCTGATGGCCGCGAACCCGTTCGGCCGAGCGGATTCCGATTTCCCCGCCATGAAGGACAACAAGGATCGTGCCAAGGTCGCGAAAGGCGGGCACCTGAAACTTCGCTATGGCATGCTGCTGCATCCGGGCGACGCGAAGGAAGGCAAGATCGCGGATTACTATCAGCGCTTTGTGAAGTTGAAAGACGAAGGCAAATAAGCGGTAAGCCGATTTCTGTGGGGCACGTTTTTAGGAGCCGCGTAACAATAAGTTGAACAATTGCACGTAGGACGGATTTCCAATCCGTCCATAGAAGACCGGACGGATTGGAAATCCGTCCTACAGGAATTGCACAAGTGATTCTTGCGCGGAGCCTTAGCGTGCCGGCCTCGTGCATCCCGGTACGTAAAAACGTGCCCCACAGAAATCGTGCATGTCAGCACGTTACCCACAGATCTGAAGCTGCTACCCCACCGCGACGCCGACGAGCACGTCGTATAGCCCGTGCGCTCCGACCACGATTCCAAAGCCGCGCATCTCGTACAGGAGCGCGAAGTACACGCCCGCCAGCGTCCGAAACACAAACACGAAGTCGTCGAATGCTTCGCCGTAAGGGCCGACGTGGTGTGCCGTCGAGAATAGCACCGCGGACACGACCGCGCCGACGATCACCGACGGGATCGGCGGAAAACTGACGCCGCGCAGAAGCATCACGAGCCCGGAGTAGAGCAGCAGCCGAAAGATCACTTCCTCATAGATGCCCGCGCCGACGAATGTGACGACCTGGCCGATGCCCGTTCCCGGCTGCGGGGGATAACTCATGGCCGGGCCAAGTGCCTGGATCAGCGGCCCAAGGCCCCTGCTGATGCACCATAACACCACGGCAAAGATCACGCTCTCGATCGCCATTCCCAGCCAGACCGTGGCGACCGCATCGGGCCGTTCTTGCCAGCGGACCACGCTCCCGATGACGAGTAGCGCGACGACCAGCGCCGGCGCCCAGTAGAGCTGGTGGAGCCCGAAGCGTTCCAGGCCGAATCGCAGCCAGGCATCGGCGCCGTTGCGCAATAGCTCCGCCTGACCGCCGCCAATCCAGAGCACGCCGCACTCGTAAATCAGCAGAAGTGGAAGCAGATACAGCAAGCACGGCCACGGATGCCGGGTGGCGGCAAGGTAGCTTTCGGAGGCCACGGCATGGCTGTCATCGTGAAGGTATCCGCGTCGCGATGACCGAGGTGCGGAAACGAAGGGCATGGATCGGCTCCTTACCCGCGGGCGACTCCCGGAAAGGCCGTTCACGCCAGCTCGGCATAGCGCTTGCCCAGCAATGCCCGTCCTTCGCTGGCCGGCACCGCCCGGACGATGGAGCGGCCATCGCACTCGGCCAGGTCGAGGTGTCTCGGCATCGGCAGCGGCTGACCCTGCGGCGTGGTGAGCAAGGCGACGACCGGCCGGGCCGGCGTGTTCAGCTCTTGCCGGACCGCATGCGTGGCGACGACGATGCCGATCGCGCCATCGGCGAGCTCGACGACCGACCCCACCGGGTAGAAGGAAAGGTGCAGCAGCCGCTCGGCGTAACTTCGATCAAGACTGCCCTTGTCGGCCAGCAGCAGCGTGTCGGTCAGCGCCGTTCGCGGCTCGTGGGCGGCGCGGTGCGGACGATGGGCGCACAGGGCCGCATAGACGTCACAGACCGCCAGCAAGCGCGCCAGCGGCGGAATTTGCGTGTCGCGCAGGCCGAGCGGGTAGCCGGTGCCGTCCAGGCGCTCGTGATGGCACGCCGTCGCCTCCGCCAGCCAGCCGCTATCCGGCAGCAGGCGCGCCACCTGGTCGGCGCCCGTGCGGACGTGCGCTTCCATCACGCGTCGCTGCGCGTCATTCAGGCTGCCCGGCAAGGTGACAATCTCGTTCGGCACACGCAGCATGCCCACGTCGTGAATCAGCGCGGCCAGCACGGCCTGGACCGCCTGCCCGCGCAGGTCCGGATCGTGCCGAACCAGCCGCGCCATCACTTGGGCGACGTTCAGACTATGACTGACGACAATGTGAATGGCCGAGACCGGTGCGTCCGAGGTTTCGGTCAAGCGCAGCCGCAGGCGAACGCATTCGGACGCATCGGCGAGCAGAGTCTCCGCCATCTGCACGAGGCGTTTGAGGTCGGCCGACTTCCCCGCATCCAGGCCGCGCAGCAGCTCCGTCAATGTCGCCACCTGCTGGGACTCGGTCTGGCGCTGAGCGACCGCCGCCCGGATACCGCCGATGCGCTCCGCCACGACCACGAGCGTGCCTTCCAATCCTTCACAGAGCCGCAATTGCACGCTGGGCGAATCGGGATACGCCTGCACCATGCGCAACGCGGTATCGGCGATGGACACGGTTTCACGATAGCGAGCAGCCAGCGTGTCCGCGGGGTCCGGCACCTCGGGGAAATGCTCGCCCAGTTGCCGCAGATGGACGAGCAGCCCCTGTCCCATCTCCAGCAGGCGGTGCGCCCGAGCCGTCAATCGGTTCGGCATCGGCGGAGTGGGTGCGGTCTCCGCCAGTTGCCGAAAGGAGCCGTCGAAGAGGGCGCCATAGTGTGACGCAACCTTTAGCCGCCCCTCCACACGCTGCGTCGAGGCCGATGGCCCGTCCCCGGGTGTCTGTTCCAGGCGCTGCCGCAGGGAGGCAATCTTCGATAGAAGGGTTCGCGTCTCGCTCATGGCTTTCCTCTCGTGCCCCGCTTGCCCGATTTGCCGATCGCGGAGCGAAGATGTGCGGAATCTTCCTGTAATATCGGCCAAACCAAGAAGGCGACTTGAGACGGACGGACAACCACCCGTCTTATCCGTGCCCGTGCCGGTGCCCGTGCCCGTGCCCGGATTCGTTGGGGCACGGGCGCGAATCAAATCGGGCACGGGCACCGGCACGGGCACGGGCACGAAATGACGGGGACGGGTACGAAGAACGTGATTCGTAGGGCCATTCGCTACGTTCCTTTGCCCATCTTCCCCCACCCAGTAAAATACTCCTCATGAATGGCGAAGCCCTCCGTGTCCTGGTCATCGACGACGAACAATTCCATGCCGAGGCGGTGGCCGAAAGCCTGGAACGCGTCGGCTACGAATGCGTCGTCGCCACCAGCGGTGCGGCGGGCGCGAAGAAGATCGGCCAGGAAGATTTCGACGTCATTGTCACCGATCTGCGCATGGACGGCGTGGACGGCATGGCCATCGTCCGCAAGGCCCGGCAAGAACTGCCGGATGCGGAGATCGTCGTCATCACCGGTCATGCCGACGTGCGGACCGCCGTCGAGGCCATCAAGCACGGTGCGGCCCAGTATCTCGAAAAGCCGATCGACATGGCTGAGCTGCGGACGGTGGTGGACAAGTCGGCCGAGCGGCTTCGCCTCGCCCGCGCCAACCGCGAATTGAAACGGCAGCTCGACGAGAAGTTCGGCTTCGAGGGCGTGGTCGGCAACAGCCCGCGCATGCACCAGGTCATCGACAAGCTCAAGGCCATCGCACCGACCAGCGCCACGGTCCTCATCCAGGGCGAGACCGGCACCGGCAAGGAGCTGGTGGCCAAGGCGATCCACACGAACAGCCCGCGCAAGAACAAGCCGTTCGTGGCCATGAATTGCACTGCCCTGAACGAGAACTTGCTGGAAGACGAGTTGTTCGGCCACGAGCCCGGCGCCTTCACCGGTGCCGAGAAGCTGCGCAAGGGTCGCTTCGAGCATGCTAATGGCGGCACGTTGTTCCTTGACGAAGTCGGCGACATGCCGGCTAATCTTCAGGCCAAGCTGCTGCGCGTGCTGGAGAATGGCGAGGTCTTTCGCATCGGCAGCAACGAGCCGATCAAGGTCAACGTGCGGCTGCTCTCCGCCACCAACCGCGACCTGGAGAAGGCGGTCGCCGACGGCTCCTTTCGGCAGGACCTTTACTATCGATTGAAAGTGGTCACGGTCTACCTGCCGGCCCTGCGCGAGCGCCGGCAGGACATCCCGCTGCTCATGGTCCACTTCCTCAAGGAGTTCAACGACCGGCACGGAAAGCATGTGGTGGGCATGGTGGAGCCGTTGCGGCAGCTGATCGTCGCCTACCACTGGCCCGGCAACGTGCGCGAGCTGCGCAACATCATCGAGAGCATGGTGGTGCAGGACACCGACGGCAACCTGGGCCTCGACGATTTGCAGCGCGCCGACACGCAGGGTCTGCTCCAGGTCTCCGAATCGCGTGCCGTCACGCCCAGCAACATGGTGGGCCGGCCGTTGACCGAGGTGACACGCTATTACATCGAGCAGACCTTGCAGATGACGAACAATAATCGCGAGGAAGCAGCGAAGCTGCTGGGCATCGGCGAACGCACCCTGTATCGCAACATCCAGCAATGGAAAGTGCAGGACCGGGTGCAGCAAGCGCTGACCGAAGCCGGCGGGAATCACGAAGCAGCGGCAAAAATCCTTGGTCTGAGCGAGAAGGAATTGCAGCGCCGCCTCAAGCGCTGGGGAATGATGCAAGACGGCGAGAAATAGCCCCCATCCTTGAGCCCGACGCGCAAGCAAGGGATTCGGAATCTCAAGACCGTTCTCAACGGAGCAGAACATGCCAGTTCCGGTGCTGATGCCGACGGCGGAGCGCGACGCGAAGTTTGGCGGCGTCACTTATCACATTGAAGGCGAGCTGGTGCCGGTGCTCCACGTCGAGCTGGGAGCGACGGCCATTTACTTCGAGCACTACATCCTCTTGTGGAAAGACCCGTCGGTGCTGATCGGCACCAAGTCGTTCAAGGGCGCGCTGCGGCGCGTGCTGGCGGGCATGCCGGTCTTCATGACGGAAGCGAAGGGCCCCGGCCGCATCGGCTTCAGCCGCGATGGCGCCGGCCACATCATCGCCCTGCACCTGCACGCGGGCGAGTCGGTCGAGGTCCGCGAGCACCAGTTCGTCGCCGCGACGGAGAACGTCGAGTACAGCTGCACCCGCGTCAAGGGCGTAACCAACCTGTTCCTGGGCGGGACCGGCATGTTCATCGACAAGTTCGCGTGCCAGAGCGACGAGGGCGTGCTCTGGCTGCACGGCTACGGCAACATTTTCGAGATCACCCTGGCCGAAGGTGAGCAGATCGACCTGGAACCCGGCTCCTGGATCTGCAAGGAAAGCACGGTCAAAATGGAGACTCAGCTCCAGCGCTTCTCGACCGGCTTCTTCGCCAGTGCGATGCAGCTGTGCTGGAACCGCTTCACGGGGCCAGGGTGGATCGCCATTCAGTCCATGAGCTTGCCGCTGCAGACCGAGTGAACAGCGGTCGTAAGAGAGAAGAGGTTTGAATACCTCGCCCCTACGGAACCATCGCGTGCCGCGTATCCTGCAATTGCCGACATCCGTCATCACCAAGATCGCCGCCGGCGAGGTCATCGAGCGGCCGTCGAGCGTGGTCAAGGAACTGCTCGAAAACAGCGTCGATGCGGGCAGCACCTGTATTGACGTCGAAGTCGAGCAGGGCGGCACCGAGGTGATTCGCGTCGTCGACAACGGCTGCGGGATCCACGCCGACGATTTGCTGCTCGCCTTCGCCAGTCACGCCACCAGCAAGCTGAGCAGTGCGGACGACCTGTTCCGTATCGGCACGATGGGTTTCCGCGGCGAGGCCCTGGCGTCCATCGGCGGCGTGGCGCAGGTGACGTTGCAATCGCGGCCGGCCGATCGAACTTGCGGCGCCGAGATCGGCAGCAATGGCGGCGAACTGTCTGCCATCCGGCCCTGGAACGGCGCGCCCGGCACCCGCATCGAGGTCCGGCATCTGTTCTTCAACACGCCCGTCCGGCGCAAGTTCCTCAAGACGATGCCGACGGAGATGGGCCACGTCAGCGAAGCGGTCACACGGCTGGCTCTCTCACATCCCCAGCTGCAACTGAACTTGCGGCACAACGGCAAACGCGTCTACGAAGTGCCGGCCTCGGCGCCGCTCGTCGATCGCATCGGCCTCTTCTTCGGCGCCGACCTCAAGAAGCAGCTTTACGAGCTGGACGTGCAGGCCGGGCCGTTGCGACTCCATGGCTGGATTGCCGATCCGGCGGCCGAGCGCGGCAGCGCCAAGATGCAGTACCTGTTCGTCAACGGCCGCTGGGTCCGCGACCGCAGCCTGGGCCACGCCTTGCAGGAAGCGTACCGCGGGCTGCTGATGACGGGTCGCTACGCCGTCGCGTTCCTCTTCCTCGATCTGCCGCCGGACCAGGTCGACGTGAACATTCATCCGACCAAGTCCGAAGTGCGCTTCCGGGATTCGCATGCAGCCTATCACCTGGTCCTGACCGCGGTCCGCGAACGGCTGCGCAAGGAAAACTTGACGGCGCAGCTGCGCGTTTCGACGCTGGGCATTCCGCAGATGCCCAATGGCACCGCACCGTGGTCGCTTTCTCCCTCTCCCGCGCCGGCACCCTTGTTGCCGCTGTCGGCGCCAGCTGCCGCTGCCATTCCCGGTCCGGTTCGCAACGCGGAATCCGCGGTACTCCCAGCGTGGGAACAGCCCGCGTCCGAGCAAGCGTCCACGGACAGCTCGGACCGATTGGAAATGGAACCGCGATCGCTGACGGAGGAATCGGCACCAGCGCCTTGGATCAGCGACCCGAAAGTGCTTCAGCTTTACGATTCCTACCTGGTCGTGGAAACGCCGGAAGGGATGCTGGTCATCGATCAGCACGCACTGCACGAGCGCATCCTGTTCGAGCACCTCAAGCAACGCATCGGCACGGGCGACCTGGAAATCCAGCGCTTGCTGATCCCCGAACCGGTGGACCTGAGCGCCGAGCAAGCCGCTCGGACGCTGGAGCACCGCGGCGCGCTGGCCGAACTCGGCCTGGAAGTGGACGACTTTGGCGGCGGCACCCTACTGCTGACCAGTTATCCCGCGATCCTCGGCCATCGTTCCCCGCAAGGCATCCTGAAGGCGGTGGTCGATCACCTCGTCACGCAGGAACGGCCGCCGACCCGCGAAGTCCTGCTCAACGACCTCCTCAGCTTGATGGCCTGCCATGCGGCCGTCCGCGCCGGCGATCGGCTGACTGCGGATCAGATCTCCGCACTCGTCGCTCAACGAAGCCTTGCCAACGACACCCACCATTGCCCACACGGGCGGCCGACGACGTTGCTGTTCAGCAAGCACGACCTCGATCGGCAGTTTCGGCGCGTGTAGAACCCCTCTTGTAGGGTGCGTCAAGCGTACTCGCGCGGACGCACCGGAATGTAGACGCGTCCGTACATCGTCCGGCACCGGTGAGTTTCGGTGCGTCCGCGCGAGTACGCTTGACGCACCCTACGAATGGGGTGTCCTCACCGGACAGTTTGGATTTTTTCGCTCCCGCGCATTGTCTTGCGCGATTCGCACGGCGAGAATAATCCCTGCAGAGCTACCAGCGCGCCATCTTCGCCCGGAACACCGTCATGAGTGTCTGCCTGCTTTGTCTTTGCCTCTCCGACGTCAGCCTGGGACAGCTTCCGCCACCGCGCATCATGCCGGCCGAGGTGCCGTACATGACGCCGGTGCCGACGGTCATTGAACCGGTGCGGCCGATCACGCTGGCGGAATTCGCGGCCAGCTTTCGTCCGGCGCCGGGGACGTACCAGGTCGTCTTTCTGAATCCGGTGACCAAATGTGCGACGCCGGTGACGTTCACGCTGCCGCCTGGCTGTCCCAAGGTGTGCGTCAGCCGACGGGAAATCACGTTCGATTACGGCAAGTGCGAAGTCCATGTCCGCTTTCGCATCTGCACCGGCAAGGTCGTCATCATCAACGATTGATGTTCCGCTCCGCCGCCATCCGGGACGATGCACGACGTTCGCGCATCGTTCCGGATCGCGGTGGAGTGTTGGTGAGTCTGCACATGGCATCTTCCGAATCGCTGACCGACTATGCCGATGCCGCCAAGGAAGCCGCTCGCCGCGGCGGCGCGGTCCTGGAAAAGTGGCGGTCCCGCTTTCAGGTCCAGGAGAAAGCCCGATTCGATCTCGTCACGGACGCCGACCTGGAATCGCAGCGCACCATTCGCGACTACCTGAGCGGACGCTTTCCTCATCATGCCTTTGTCGGCGAAGAGGACAAGGAATCGCAGAAGCGTCCCGGACCCGACGCGCCGCCGACGTGGATTGTCGATCCGCTGGACGGCACCACCAACTACGTTCACGATTGCCCGCTCTACTGCGTCTCGGTCGGCCTCCAGGCGGCGGGCGAGTTGGTGGCCGGCGCCATCCTCGATCCGTCGCGTAACGAAATGTTCTGGGCTGCCAAGGGACACGGCGCCTGGTTGAACGAAGGGCGCCTGCGCACCAGTCCGATCCAGGGACTTGATCGGGCGCTGCTGGCCACCGGATTCCCACCGGACGTGCGCGGCCACGAGAAGGCGCTCGCTTACTGGCACCACTTTTCCTTGCGAACCCAATCGCTGCGCCGCACGGGGACCACGGCCATCAACATGGCTTACGTCGCCGCCGGCCGCTTTGATGGATTCTGGGCGTTCGACAACCACGTCTGGGACGTCGCCGCCGGCACCATTCTGATACGCGAGGCCGGCGGCGTCGTCACCAACGTGGACGGCAGCCCCTACGACCCCTACACGCCGGACTGCCTGGCCAGCAACGGGCCATTGCATCCCATCATGCTCGAACACTTGCGCCAGGGGCCTAAGAAGGCCGGCTAACTCGAATGCTGCTTGGCGAAACAAGCGGACGAAGGCGTGATCGTTGTTCGGAGGAGGAATGCGAACCGCTTAGGCCGGGTCAGTACGTCTCGGGCAGCGTGCCGTTCTGCCGCTGGACGTGGCAAGATTGCGCAATCCCTTCCGGTCGGGTGTTTCCACCCGGTGCGCGAAGCGCTGTGAGGTCCGGAAGGTCGGCCGGGTAGCCCATCAGCCGACCGTGCAGTGCAGAATCGTGCCGCGCAGCCAAGGTCGCGATCCCGATCCAGAGCATGCGAAACTCGGCGAATCGCTCGCTGTCCAGACCAAGCAGCTCGATGAGGTGTGCCGCGTTCGGGTTGTCAGCGTGTATGGTGCCGTCTTCGGAGACCTGCACCGCCGGACTGGTCAACAGCAGCAGCGGATCGGGCACGTCGCGGGCACCTTTCGCGACATTGCAGCCCGCGCACGCGTGTAACAGGTTGTCGTACTCTTGAGCCTGTTCTGGGTGGTGGGTGACGGCGCGGAAGTGGTCGATGGCGTAAAGGCCCCGCACGTGTGCCCATTGTTCCCGGAGCAGACAGTAGACACAGCGAAAAGAGAACTCATCGCGGAGCCAGGGTCGAAAGCTGTCGAGATCCGCGTACCCTTGCGGGCCGTGCCGGCGGACGTGGGCCGTGGCCGGATATGTGAAGGGATTCATGTCCTTACGAGCCTGCCGCGGCTTTCGCCAGGAGCTCCTGGTGTAAATTGCGGGCGTCTTCAAGCGGTAGGGGGGCGACCCGCTGACGATAGCGCAGCATCTGTTCCTGAAGGCGGGCCAGTTCCAGGGCCTCAACCGGGCTGATGCCGCGCGCGAACTTGCGATCGATGAGGTCGCAGCGCCGCGCGTTCTTCTGCTCACTCCACGCGCTATCCTCGTCCCCGTTGCCGACCGCGGATGCCGGCAACACACACACACAACGGCTAGACCGTCCAGTTCGAGAATGGAACCCTGCGGATCGGACGGCAGCGAGAGGATAAATCGCTTGATGGCTTCATCGTGGCCATCCAGAGAGATGTGGTTCACAGGTTGCTCCTGACGATCCCTGAGGGCGATTGGGGCATCACGATGATTCTACCACCCGTGTGCGGTAGCGCATAATGGAACACGCTGGCGGTGCGTGCTGGCCTCGCTGGTCGGTCCACTGGCCGAGGCGTGGACCGGACGCTGCTGAGGCGGGACGGGCGAGTCGTTTCTTGCAGGGATCTCTTGGTCCGCTTACACTGAGATCATGACAGCCGCCGCCAAGCTGAATCTCATCTCTGTCGAAGACTACCTGGCCGGGGAACTGGAGTCCCCGGTCAAGCACGAGTACGTGGACGGCGTCCTCTACGCGATGGCGGGGGCACGCAACGCGCACAACTTAATTGCTAGCAACACGCTCGGCACTCTGCACATGCGACTGCGCGGCAAACGGTGCCGGCAGTACAACTCGGACACCAAAGTCCGCATTCGCCTCCCCAAGAGCGCGCGCCTGCCGAAACGCATCCGCTTCTACTACCCCGACGGCATGGTCGTGTGCCGGCCCAATCCTCAGGACGACTCATTCCAGGACGAGCCGGTCCTGCTGGTTGAGGTGCTCACGCGCAAAACACGCCGACTCGACGAAGGCGAGAAAAAAGACGCTTACCTGACCATTCCCTCCCTGGGCGTCTACCTGCTCATCGAGCAGGACATGCCGGCCGTGGTCGCCCACCGCCGCACCAAGGACGGTTTTGTCCGGGAGGTCTACCAGGGGCTCGACGCGCTCATCCCCCTGCCGGAGATGGGCATCGAGCTTTCTCTGGCGGAGATTTACGAGGACGTGGAGTTCAAGGCGCGACGGACGACACGCTCCCGACCTGCGCTTCCTTGAACGGTGTTGCCAACAGCATCAGCGGGGGGAGTGGCTTCCCGGCCAACTTCCGTGCATCAAACCGCGGCATCAAACCGGGACATCGCAGGTTAGATCGCCAAACTCATTAAACCGGGACATCGCAGGTTAGATCGCCAAACTAACCTGCGATGTCCTCGTTTTCTCCTCCTCGTTTTCTCCGCTTCTGTTTTCACTCACTTGGAACGTCCCCGTTCTCCCTCGTTCCCACCGCTTTCCCTCGCTTCGATATGCCCGTTTTCCCGCGTTCCGGTCCCGTTAACCAGGTTGTGGCTCTGCGCTTCGAAGGCTCGGTTGATCTGATCGTCTGCTTCGTAGTCGAACACCAGTTCGCCGCAGTTCCCGCATTTGGGGACGGCAAGGTTGGCAAGAACAACCGTAACGGGCTGTCCTTGGTAGTGAAGCTGGCACTGATACGGGACGGTGACGCGCCGAACTTCCTTGCGTCGGCAATTGGGACAGAACCACGGAAAGGGTCGGGCTGGGCCAGAGGCCGCCCCGTTGCGGGTCAACGGCTCAGGCATCGTGGATACTCACAATCTCGATGGTGGGGTCGTTTGGATCGTCATCTTGCAAGACGGTTTCGATATAGACCTTCCTGCCCCCAATGGTAAGGCGGAAGTCGTAGTGGTACGGCCACATGGTCCATTCAGGGCGAGTTTCTTTCTGCTGGTCGATATCTCCGCCTCCAGCCACAAAGTCGTGCATGGCTTTGGCAACCGCCTTCAAGTTTATGCCGGTCAGGTTACTCGTGATCCAGTTCCGAGCACCCTCCTTGGCCGTGATGAAGCCGGTACAGTTCCATTCCACAAGCACTTTTTGAAATTGCGCTTTGATCGCGGGATCGGTCAAGGGAGGCATGGCCTAACACCCCCGGCCGTTCAACACGTCCGAGATTTTATCCTAGCGCAAGAATGCTTGTCAGACAAGCACGGTAGACTGGCGGGGACACAATCTCGAACACCTGGGGCGACGCCACACGATGGTCCCTCTCCCGTAACTGAACCCGCCACAGCCGCCGCTGCTTCGGAGCTCGTTGAATGTTGCTAACTGCAAAGGACTTCTGATTCCAAAAAAGACTACCAGGCGGACTCCAGATCGACCAGATGAATTTCGGCACCGGGATGTCCGCGGCGCCGCCCACTCCCGCACTTGCTCGTCCGTGTCGCGATTCTTCAATGCAAAGGGAGTTGCTTTCTCTGTAATTGAACTTGACCGAGCGTACCACCCGATTGCAGTCTGAAGAATGGCGCAGCCTTCATGGACTGCGGTCGCCAGTTGAGCGCACGTGCCAAAATGGCATGCGCGCCACCATCAGGAAACGGTGTTTGCGGTGAACGTGTCTCGACGGACACCAGCCGTCACCGTCAGGAGACGGTGTTTAACGGTGGACACGGTGGACACGGCTGCCAGAACGGCAGTGAAGTAATCGGGCGACTGGGAGAATGTCAGCTCCTGGGCGTGTTCGCCGGACGCGCAAGCGACGGACAAACGATCCGTCGCTTGCGCGTCCGGCGAACGGCTGCGGCATCCGTCTTCATTTCCGGTGGCATCGCTTATTCCTGCGGCAAGCGGTGCGGGTCCGGCAAATAGGGAAAGCTTTACCTGCAATTCGGTCAGACAGCGTTATAATGGGGGGTCGCCGCGCACATCGCTTGCCGCCCGGGAAAGGAGGGGCCGTGACCGCAGCCGTCCGCTGGTTCACCCTGTCCGTGCTGATCGTCGCGTGCTCGCTCCTCGACGCCGCAGTGCCGCCGGTGAAGCCGCCCATGCGCTTCATCGACTTCAACAAGCTGCCGCCGGGCACGATTTTCATCATCGGCGAGGACGCCAAGGACGTGCTCCAGCAGCCGGGCGTCATCGTGCTGACGCCCGAGAAGTTCAAGGAGATGCTCGACCAGATCGACCAGCTCAAGAAGCAAGTCGGTCCGGACAAGCCCGATACGCCAAGCCGCTGCCGAATCACCGGCAAGGTGGACGGCGACCTGGTCCATCTGCAGGCCCAGTTCGAATTCGAGACGCGCAAACGGAAATCGCTGGTGGCGCTCGGGTGCGCCAAGGCCTGGCCGACGGCTGCCAGCCTCGACGATGGCCGGTTGCCCTTGTTGCCGCCGCCCGGCGACGACGGGTTCGTCGTGCAAGTCGAGCAACCCGGCCTCCATCGGCTGACGCTGGACCTGGAAGTGCCGGTGACGCCGCGCGGCGCCAAGGGCACCGACCGCGGCTTTGAATTGGGGCTGCCGCGCGCCGCGATCACGCTGGTCGAATCGCTCGACGTGCCGGACAACGTGAAGGACCTGCGTTTCGGCACGCGCGTCGTTCCGGCCAAGGACCTGAGCACGCGCAATCCACAGCACAAGATGATTGCACTGGGCCCGGTCGAGCGTCTCGACGTTTCGTGGAAGGGACCAACGCCGCAGCGGGCCGTCGATCCGATCCTGACCGTCCAGGGCCAGATTGAAGTCCGCGTCGATGACACCCACGTCACCACGGAAGCCGAGTTGCTCCTCAAGCCGGACATCGGTCAGACCGCACAGTGGCAGATCCAGGCCGCGGGGCCGCCCGTCACGCTGGAAGTCGAAGGCGCGGGTGCCGAGGAACGCGTGGCAGCCATCGTTCCGCCCGCGCAGGACGCCAAGAACCCCGTGTGGACGATCAAGCTCAAGGAACCGAGTGCCGAGCCGTTGAAAGTTCGGCTGCGCACACGCCAGCAGCGCACAGGGAAGCCGATCACCGTGGGACCGTTCGCGGTGCCGCAAGCGGTACGCCAGTACGGAACGATCACGGTCAGCGTGCCGCCCGACCTGCGACCCCGGTTCCGCACCCGTGGCGAGGTGAGTCAGCGCGAAGTGCCCGACGACCTGCGGAGAGGCAACAACTCGATTGCAGTGTTCACCTACTGGAACCTGCCGCCGACCAATCCGAACCAGCCGGTGCCCGCCGCGCTGGAAATCGACCTGGAGACCGTGAAAGGGGCCATCGAAACCGGCCTGACGCACACGCTGCGCCTCAGCGAGCTGGGCTGGCACATTTCGACCGAGATCGACGTGAATCCCGTCCGCACCACCGTCGAACGTCTCGATGTGGAACTGCCCAAGGAATACGAGGTCAAGGCGTCGCCTGCTCTCGTGGTCGAGCCGGACCTGGAAGTCAAGGACGCGGGCAAGCGTATCAGCACGATCAAGCTGGCGCAGAAGCGCTCGCAGCCGTTCAAGGTCGTGCTCGACGGCTTCATTCCGCTGGCGGATGCCAAGGGTGTCTCCGTGATGCCGTTGATCCGGCCGATCGGCACGCTCGATCGCGGCGCGAAGCTCTCCGTCTCCGTGCCCGCGGGCACCGAGTTGCTCGTGGCTCGCGACGCCGGCACCGAAACCCTTCCTCCAGGCAAGCGCGAGCAGGCGTGGCGCGCCGATCGAGCGCCGACGCGTGTCGAACTTTCCTGGCGCCAGCACCGCCCCGACTTGCCGGTCGAAGCGGATGTGGACGTCACCATCGGCGAACGCCAGGCGCTCGTCCGCGAGCGCCTGCGCTTTCTCGTGCCGGTCGCATCGCTCAAGGACACCGTCCTGCGCGCCCTGGATTTCCCGGCGGACCGGTTGCCGAACGTCGATCGCGTCACCTTGACGCCGCGCGGCCCGGGTCAGTGGCTCATCACACCCAAGGATACAACGCTGACGCTGGACTACGCGATCCCGCTGCCGGCACTGGAACGCAGCGCCAAATCGCGCCGACTGCCGATTCCACTCTTCTGGCCCGAAGCGGCAACGCGCTGCAGCATGAAGGTGCGCGTGTGGAGCGACCAGGGCAGCCAGCCCGTGCTGGCCGGCGGCCCCTGGGAGGAGCTGCCCACCGAAGTGGTCGGCGACCGCGAGTCCCTGCCCGCCCTCGTCCTGCGCGGCAGCGGCGTGATGCGCAACGGCAGCCTGGAGTTTCCGCTGGCGTTGAGCCTGACCGAACCCGTCGGTACGCCGCTGACGACCGTGGTCGTGGAGCGGACGCTGATCCAGGCATCCGTTGCCGAGAATGGCCAGCAGAGCTTCCGCGCTCGCTTCCTGCTCGCCAAGGTCGGCGCCCGGAGCATCGATATCGAGCTTCCCCTGCCGGTGTCCGCGGTCACCTTCGACGTGGCGCTGGACGGCAAGCGAATCACGACGATGCAGGTCATCGACGACGAAGGCAAGGAAAGCGACAGCGGCCGCATCGCCCGGCTGCGGGTCGAGCCGGAACTGTATCGGAAGCCGGTCGTGCTGGACATTCAATACAAGATCGCGCCAGGGCGGCTCGACAACAGCCGCTTTCAAACGGCATTCGCACCACCGCGGTTGCGCGGCAACGTGCTGATGGGGCGCACGCAATGGGAAGTCCTGATGCCGACGGACTGGGTGGTCGTCAACGTCGGCGGACACGCCACGCCGGAACAGCGTTGGGGGCTTCGTGGCGGATTGCCCGCGCTGCGGCCCGCGGCAACGCGCGTTGACCTCGAACGCTGGTTCAATGGCAGCGACGCGCGGACCGGCGGACCGGAGGTCGATCCGGACTTCCTGACCAAGAACCCGGAGCTGGTCTGTCAGCAAGCGAACCTCGAGCCGTTGACGGTCGTCCATGCTACCCAGCAGACGCTGCTTCTCTCGTGCTCGTTGGTGATCCTGGCCCTGGGCATGGCCGTCTACTTTGCACCCCTGCGCCGTACGGTTTTCTGGAGCGTGCTGGCGGTGCTGGTTCTGGGCGTGCTCGTCGCGCTCCTGGTTTGGCCCCGGCCCATGCTGGTGCTGACGATCAACGCCTTGCCTGGCCTTCTGGTGCTGGCGATTGCGCTGGGGGCGCAAGGGGTGCTCCAGCGGCATTATCGGCGTCAGGCGGCATTCATGCCGGCGTTCAGCCGATTGATGCCCGGATCGTCGATCATGCGCGGCGGCAGCAGTCAAAAACGGCGCGAGCCATCGACCGTTGACGCCCCGCCTGGCGTAATGCCTGAAGGCGGCTCCGGCACCATTCGGCTTCCGGGGCGTCCGCCGACGTGATCGTTCATGTCTGTACTGCATCAGTGATCGGTGGTCCGAGGAAACCGCATCATGCCCCGTCTCGCAGGCCACTCACGCTGGCGTGCCATGCTCATCATGGTCGGGTTCTGCGCGTTGCCGGCGACGTTCGGCCTTTCCGCCGATACCAGCGACTCCGACGAGGCGCCGCCCGAGCCGGTGGCGGTGCGACGCGTGCTGCTGCTGCCCGATCGTTTGGCTGCCGAGCTCGAGCGGGCCAAGCGGGGCGTATTGGTCCAGCTCTCGCGGGACGACTTCGAAAAGCAGATGAAGAGTGCGGCCCAGGCCGGCGAAGCGCTGAAACAGCCTCCCCGCCTGATCGAAGCCCGTTATCGCGCCAGCCTGGCCGACACGTCGCTGGTGGGCACCGGCGAATGGAAGATCGCCAATCCCGGTCCCACCGCGGCCATTCTCGGCATTCATCCGTTGGGTCTGGCGTTGCGCCATGCGCGCTGGCCGGACAACAAGGAAGCGATCCTCGGCGAACTGGACGGCAAGGAGCTGAGCTTGCTCGTCGATAACGGCGGCGAGCGCTCGCTGCTGCTGGACTGGTCGGCGCGCAGCAACCCGGTGCCCGGCGGCCTTCGCTTCAGCCTCGACGTGCCGCCCTGCGCCGTCGCGACCCTGGAACTGGAACTGCCCGCCGATCGCGCCGTCACCGTGTCGCGCGACGCGTACCTGCTGTCCGGCCCGCATCCCGCCGCCGCGGCCGATCGCTGCACCTGGCGAATCAGCTTCGCCGGCCGTTCGCAGGTCAATTTCGTCGTCCGCCGCGCCAAAGGACCGAACCTGCCGACGCCGCTGGTCCTCAGCCGGCTGCAGACGAAGCAAGAGCTGACGCCCGGACAGTTGCAGGCCGAGTTCGATTTCGACGTCGAAGTGCTGCACGGCGCCGTCAGCGAGCTGCGCTGCGAGTGTGGACCGGGCCTGCGGCCTTACGACGTGACGATCCGAAACCTGGAATCGTGGGAGCTGCGTGCCGGTGCACCGACGGCGCCGTCCACCCTGATCATCCGTCTGCGCGAGCCGTTTCAGGGGGGCTCGTTGCAGGTCCGCTGCCTGGCGCCCCTGGCGACGGACAAGGTCTGGACCAGTCCGGGAGTGCGGTTGCTCAACAGCGTGTCGCGCGGCGAGAGCCTGGTGCTGCGCGTCCATCCCGAGTTTCAACTGGAAGACTGGAAGTCCGCGGGATTCCGCCTGACGCGCACCGCGTTCCAGCAAGACAACTGGCACGTCCTGACGCTCGGCGCCGGTCTCGATGCAGGCGCCATTCCCGAACGGCCGTTGGCGCAACTTCGCATGCCCGGCTCGGAATTCAAGGCCCGCCAGTTTACCTGGTGGCAGGTGGCGCCGGATCGCGTGGGTCTGACGACGCAGATCGTCTACGAGGTAGCGCGCGGCCGGCTGTTCCGCTTGCCCGTGCTTCTGCCGCCCGGCTACGAGATCGAGCATGTCGAACTATCGCCACCCGAGCTGCTTCGCTACTGGACGGTCAGCCCCGACAAGGTCCGGCCGACCCTGACCGTGGACCTGGACCGCGCTCTGGACCCCACGACGTCCGCGCGGTTGAACGTGCGGGCGCGACTGACGCAAGTGCGCGCGGTGCCGACCGCTGGTCTGTCACTGCCGGTGCCGGACCTGGTGCCCATGGACGCGCGGCTTCGCGAAGGCGCGCTGGCAATCAGCGTGGCGCCGCTCTACCAGGCGACCCCCAGCGCCTCGGTGCCGGCCGCACCCGTGGAGACGGCAGTCAACGCCGACGGCGGTACTCGCCCCGGAACACTGCCCTGGGGCAAGCAGGCGCTCGATTTCTACTTCCCCTTCCGCGGACAGCCGGTCGAGGGGACGCTGCAACTGCGGCCCCGGCCGACGCAATTCCGTGCCCGGATCTCCGCCGACGTGATTCTCGCTTCGGGCAAGGCGCGCGAACGCGTGCGCCTGGAGCTGACTCCCGAAGTCGGCACGCCCACCACCATCAACCTCTTCGCCGCGGGGCCCGCCGTCGGATCGTGGGAATGGCGGACTGTTCGCGGCAGCAATTCCGTGAAACGCGTCGATCGACTGGTTGCCTACAACCTCGCGCCTTCGCTGAGCGCCCTGAGTGCCCGCGGGCCCCTGCAATTGCTCGGCGCCGCCGCACTGACTCCGCCGCGCGGGACGTGGTGGCGTTTGGTGCTCGATCGCCCACTCACCGAGCCGCTGAGCCTGGAATCCGCCGTGGAACTGCCGGGTCAGGCCGTGACGGCCGATCCGACGTCCATTGTGCTCCCCCTGGCTGGGTCGCACCCGCTGGCGGCGATTGCCCTGACGACGGTGGCGGTCCAGCGCCAGCTCCCCAGCACCGGCGATCGCCGCTGGGAGGTCCCGCTCATCATCGTGCCCGGTGCCGAGCGCCTCGATGGGCGTGTCACACTGCACCTGGCGGGCGCCGACCTGGTGCAGATTGAAACACAGGGCCTGCAAGAGGTCAGCGAAACCGCGAAAAAAGCGGAGATCGAGTCGCCCTCGGACCTGTCCTTCGTGGTTTCTTCTTCATCGTCGTGGCGCACGTTCCGCTACGGGCACCCCCCGCTGGGACTGGTGCTGCGCGGTCAGACGCCGGCTGCCGACCGCTCCGCCGAAGCGGTGGTGGATCGTGCCTGGCTGACGACCTACCTGCGGCCCGACGACAGTCTGCTTCACCACTATCGCTTTCAAATCTGGAACTGGCGGCAGCAGACGGTGCCGCTGCGCTTGCCCGGCGGGGTGCAACTTACCGCTGTCAAGTGCGATGGCCGCTGGATCGGCCGGCTGCCGCTGGAGCCCAATGCCGACGGCACCGTCACCGTCCAGCTTCCCGTGGTGGGAGACAGCACGGTTCATCGTTACGAAGTGGCCTACACGACCGAAACGCCAACCTGGTCGGTCTGGTCGCGGCTGGAATCGCCCGCACCGGCGCCGACCGTGCGCGTGCTGGCTTTTCGCCGCACCTGGTCTCTACCCGCCGACGTGACTCCGGTCGCCTCGAAATCGCTGCGTCGCCTCCCCGGAGCCGCGGCAGTCGAGCCGTTTCCGCTGCCGTCGTTTTTCGAGGATCGCACCCAGGAAGAGGAATCGGCCCGGCAACAACAACTGGTCACGGACGCCCTGGCACGGCTGCGGAAGCAGCTCGGTACCGACGAACCGGGACAGCTCGGTCCGTGGCTGGAGATGCTCGCCTTCGATTGCATGAAGGACCAGGCACCGCTCGTGGTGGACGTGCGCGCGGTCCGGCAAGCCGGTGCGACCTTGTCGAGCCGCGTGCGCTTCGTGCCGGACGGGAACAGCGCCCTGCCCTTCTGGGAGACGGCCGGGCTGGTGGTCGTGCCCTGCCGTTCCGCTCCGCTGTTGACGAGCCGCCAGCAGCTGGCTGCCTGGCAGATGACGGCGGGCGATCGACGCCCGGTCGGCGCTGGCATTGAGACCGCGGTCGCCGAGGCTGCCGGCTTCGGCCACGATTCGTCCGGTCGGTTTCGCACCGTTGCCGATTGGCTGCGCGGCCGGACCAACGAGCAAAACACCGCCGATCCACTGACACCGAGCGTGGTGCCTGCCAGCCTGGGAAGCGAGACCGTCGAATGGGAGTGCCTGGCCGGTCCGGATTACACCGATTCGGTGCTGGTGGTCCGCCAGAGCGCGGTCCCACTGCTGGGCGTGAGTGTGGCGGGAACGCTGCTGCTGTTCGCCTGGATCCTATGGAAACGCCTCTCCGAGCGGCGCGGCCGGCGATTGTTGTTGACCTGGCTGGCACTCAGCGGCCTGGCCCTGCTCTGGCTGCCGACCCCGTTGCGCGCTTTGGCACTTTGGCCGGCACTGGTCGGGGTCGCCGCGGCGGCGTTGTGGTGTGTGCAGGTGGCCTTCCACCGTCCGGCTCCGCAGGTCGTGCTGACGGCGCCCATCGTCGGCAGTCTCCTGGCACTGCTGGCGCTCGCGGGCACTCCAGGGCAGGCCGCGGCGCCCGCTCCCACGACGATCTACCTCGTACCCGGTTCGGACAACGAGAAGCCGACCGTCCTGGCGCCGCCCGAGCTGCTGGAGCAACTGCAGGCCCTGGCACGGCGCGGCGTCGCGGGACTGCGCGGCGCCTTCCTTCAAAGCGCCGTCTACGAGGGCAAAGCCGACCATCAGAATGCACAGTTCGAGGCACGTTTTCAGGTCCATTGCTTCAGCGAGGAAGCATCCACGCTCTTGCTGCCGCTGGGGGGAGTCCAGCTGACGGAGGCCTTGCTGGATGGAGCGGCCACGCATCCCGTGGCCGTGCGGCCGCCGCGCGAGGGCTACTCCATTGAAGTCAAGGGCCGCGGCAGTCATAGCGTGCTGGTTCGTTTCAGTGTGCCTCTGGCCGCGACGGGTGACGATCGCGACGTGCGCTTCACGATTCCCGAACTGCCGCGCAACCGGCTGCTGCTGGACGTGCCTCCGGGCGCTGGGTACTTGCAAGTTGCGGAAGTCCGCGGCGCCCAGCGCGTGATCAGCGATGACAAGACGGCAAGGCTGGAAGCGGACCTGGGCGCCGTCGGTACCGTTCGCGTCCGCTGGCGGCGCGACGCCAGCCGGCCGAACCCCGCCGTGGTCACCGTCCGCGAATCGTACTACTGGGACCTGCACGCCTCGTCGGCCCGGCTGTTGGCCCTGCTTCGGTACGACGTGGAGAAAGGCTGGGCCACGAGCCTGGCGATCGACTTGCCCAAGGACATGGAAGTCCTCAGCGCCGAGGCCGGGCCGGTGCCGGGCAGCACGTCCGCTCCGCGTTTGAAGGAATGGGTGCTGAGGGATGAAGGCGCTGGCCGACGACTCCAGCTCGACTTCCAGGGCCCGGTCACCGGCAGCGTGCTGGTGAGCCTGGAGATGGTGCCGCGCCAGTCGTTCGGCAAGGCCGTCTCGCTGCCGTTCCCAACGCCGCTGGACCCGCCGCCGCGTGAGGACGGGCAACCGGTGCGTGCCTTTGTCGCCTATCGCGCCGAAGGCATCGAGGCAGCGTATGAAGGGAGCAAGGGCATCACGGGCATCGAGCGCAACCTGGTGGCCGACACCTTTGCCCAGGCGTTTCAGCAACCGTGGCGCACCGCTCGCCAGGAAGACCTCTCCCCGCCGAACTGGGCCTATTGGCGGAACCGGGGCGGCGTGCTCCTCCTGAAGATTCAGCCGCCCGGATCGCAAGTCCGTTCGCAGCAGGACGTCTCCTGGCGCGTCGATGCTCGGCAAGCCGTGCTTCAGGCCGCCGCGCGATTGACCGCGCCGGACAGCGGACTGTCTTTGCTAGAATGGACCATCCCCGCCAACGTGGTCGTCACCGAAGTCAGCGGTCCGCATTTGCGCTCCTGGTCGCGCACCGGGAGCCGGGTGCAGGTCTGGCTCCAGCGGCCCGTGGGGGAAACCACGCTCCAGCTGACGGGCTGGGTGCCTCGCGACCCCGCTCGCCTCGACTTGCCGTGCCTGCGCATGGCGGCGAAATCGCACGGCACCCTCCTGCGCGTGACGGCTGGCGACGGCGTGGCCGTGACGCCGACCAACCTCTCCGCACTGACGCCCCGACCCGATCAGACGGTTGCGGGTCGCGAGTGGGTCTACACGTCCGATCAAGAATCGTACGGCGCCAGCTTCCAGACGCGTGCCGCCGGCACGACCACCGATTGTCGATTGCTCACGTTTGCCGAGGTGCGCAATCGACAGCTCTCGTTCGTCACCACCGTGGAATGCCAGGTAAACAGCGGTGAGCTGCGCCACCTGACGATCGCAGTGCGCAACTGGGAAGGCGGCGACGTGCAGCTCGACGCGGGCAGCGTGATCCGCCGCCGCGAGCACCGTGTCGGCTCCAGCGGCCGTGCCTGGGTCCTGGAATTGCAACCGGGCGTCACCAAACGGTATCAACTGACGCTCTCGAGCACGCTGCCGCTGGGAAGCAGTCCGGAGATCTATCTTCCCGACGTGCGTGTGGAGAACGTGGGCGGCGCGGCGGTGCGCATGGATCGCTGGCTGGCGGTGGCCGGTCCCGAGCTTGCAGCCGAAGCCATTTCGGGCCTGATGACGGCATCCAACGCCCCGGACGCCATTCGTGCCTGGCCGCGTGATGCCGAGCGCCTTCGCCGCGCCGGCGGCGCTGCGTGGCACGTGCTGTCCGACGACTGGCGATTGCGCCTGCGCCCGCGTTCGGCTGCAACGCGGCCCAGCCCGGTGCAGGTGCTGTTGACCGAGCATGCGATGGCCGTGGCCGACGGCCGGCGCTGGATCCACCAGGCCACCTACTGGCTCTATCACGAAGCCGGGACCGATCTGAGCGTGACCTTGCCTACCGGTGCATCGGTCCTGGCCGTGGCGATCGACGGCGTCGGCGTGCCGCCGCTGGAACCGGGGACCGAGCGTCTCTGGCTGCCGCTCTCCGGCGGCGCCGGCGGCCGCGCCATCCGGCTGACCTGGGCATTTGCCGAGGGGCGCGAGCCGGTGTTTGCTCCGATCCTGGGCGGGCCGCGTCTGGAAGGTGTTGCCGAAGGCCCCGTGGTCTGGACCGTGCAGGTGCCGCCCGGCTATCAGCTTGGCCGTGGCGCCAGGAATGATCCCGATACCTCCTCCGCCGCCGGGATGGACCTGTGGCGTGCCGCCGCCCAGCTGCGACTGGCGATCAAGCTCATCGAGCGCTCCCGCGAAGAAGGCGAACCGTTGCCCCTCGCTCAGCTCAATGGCGTCCGCGACCGCTTCGATCGCCTGTGCCGGCAAGCGGAGTACCGGCTCGGGCTGCCGGGGCCGACTCAGCGAGGTACGGGGCCGGAGGGACAGAGCCTGACGGCCTGGCTGCCAGGCCTGCGAAGTGAGTACAACGCGCTCGAGCAAACGAACTTGATCGAACGCCCGTCCGGCAGCGAAGCCCGACCGGCCGGTCGTGCCGAATCGGGCTCGCTATCGCCGTTTCCGTTTGTGCTGTCGCCCTTTGAACGCGGCCAGCCGGCGCACTGGCAGTCCGCGGACGGCGGCGCCGCGCCGAAGCTGACCCTCATCGGCATCGAAACCAGTCAAACCCGGCACACGCTGGGACTGTCCGCAGTCTTCCTGGTCCTGCTCCTGGCCGTGTGGATCCTGTCGCACTTCTTCCGCGCCGCGGCCTGGCCGGAGCAAGTCGCCCTGCTCGGCTGCCTGGGATCGCTCCTGTTCGGATCCATCCTTGGCACTGCATTCCTGCTGTTGCCAATCATCGCCGTCGTGGCGCGGCTGGTCTGCCTCGGCCAGTGGATCCACGCCTGGTGGAAGACACGGCCGGCACTGCCGGTTGCCGTCGCCGTGGAGGGTAGCCGTGCAAATGACGAATGACGAAGCCCGAATGACGAATCAATGACCAAATGACGAAGTTCCGAATGACCAACGCGGTCATTGGGGATTGGTTATTGATTCGTCATTCGGGCTTCGTCATTCGTCATTCAAAACGAGGCATTACCGTATGTCCGGTCCTATTCTCGACCGCGAAGAGTACATCGAGCAGGCCTATTTCTACCGCACCCTGCGCGAGCGGATGCTGACGAACGTCGCTGCCCAGGAGATCATCCAGCACGTCCACGAGGAACTCCTGGCCACGACGCGGCTGCCGTATGCGGTGCAGTTTCTGTCCGCCGAGCTGAAACACTCGGGACTCTTGTCTTCCGGGTTCGCGCGCCTGCCGCATTATTTCACCGCTTTTCAGGCCTTCGTCGTGCGGCAGGCCGAGAAGGAGGGCATGCGCTTCAACATGCACAGCGCCCTGCTGATCCTCGAGCGCGAGGCGCAGTACCGCGCCGATCCGGCGACGCCGGCGGGAATGTTCATCTACCAGTTCGAGGTGCTGTCGCGCAATCGCCTGGGCTACGACGACGGCCTGTTCGCCATGGCGGAAGACCCGCTCTATGACTCGGCATGGCGCGATTACATCGATCTGGTGCGACGCCAGGTCGGCGCCGTCGATTTTGCCGACCTGCTCTATCTGCGCTCGGAGTCGTGGGTGCAGGACCAGCGCCGCCAGGATCCGAACTTCGAACCGTCCAAACCTTCGCTGGTGGGCGCGAAGGAAGGCCGCATCGCCAAGGCCAATCGCAATCGGGATCCGCTCTACCTGTTCGCGGCCCTGCAACGGCAACTCGGCTACCCCGAAGTGCCCCGCCCCCGGCCGCGCGACGATTTTCAGAGCAAGATCGACGCCCTGCACGCCAAGCTGAACGAATGGGACGCCCGACTCAAGCTGGTGGAAGGCGAATTGCGTGGGCAGGTCGATCTGAGCCAGTTAGGCAGGCCGGATTTGCTGAGAGATGACTAAGGTGGGGCCGGCTTCCAGCCGGCCAGACCGGCTGGAAGCCGGCCCCACAGAGGGACGCAGCCGTAACGATCGAATTACTTGAGATAGGTGCGCAGCACGAACCATCCGCCAATCAACGTGACGTTCAGAATCAGCCCCAGCACCGCATTGCGCTGCCGTTTCGAGGAGAGCCCGAAGCTGAACACACCGCACGCGAAGCCGAGGATGGCGCCGAACAGCTGCCCTGGCAGGAGGTAGGTCCGCAGGTAGTCGAGTGCCGCGGACGCTCCGTGGGCCGCTTGGAGCTTCAACATCGCCTCCACGCCCATCAGGAACAGGCTGGCCAGCGCGAAGAAGATCGACATGGAGCCAAGCAACGATTGTCCTTTGGCGGGCTTGGGAGCGGCCACAGGCTTGCTCGATTTCTTGCGGCCCATCTTGGCCAGGTGAAGGCGATGTCGGGACGGGGGCTGACGGTTGCCTCGGGGCATGGCTCAGGTTTCTTGACAGCGAGTTATCGACGCTACTTGAATTCTCCCTCGTATCCCTTCTTTTGACGAAGTGAAAATCGAATAATTCCCAGAAATTGACGATGAACGCCAGCGGCACGAAGATCAGGACTGTCGTCAGCGTTGAGTCGCCCAAGGTGTCGGTGAATTCCGACAATGCTGGGTCCACGCGATCAGGGATAGCGGCGTTCCCGCCCTGCTCTATTACAACCGAAAACGGCCGATGCCGCATGCCGATCCGCCGTTGTAGACCACGAGTGACGGCGCTGCGGAGCGCGAGTGATGGCATACGGCCCTGTAAACGTCGAACGGCGTCTGCTGGAACCTGGCAGTGCACTCGCCGAGCGAGAGTTGCACCAGAGGGTACACATGAACGACTCGCGGCCGCGCATCTGTTTGATAGCTATCATCTTGCAATCAGGACCGACGGGTTGTCGCATTCATCCAGTGGTGGCCAGTTGGTTGGAACCGAGCTTCGGAATGCCTAATCTACAGAGAAGAGATGAATCGAAAAATCCATTTTCTTTTGCATTGAGGGCGATTTGTGCTCTAAGATTGGAGTGTTCCGTACTAACGCAGTGGGTAGCGATTAAACGGACAGCCAGCGTCCCCTTTCCATGGTGGGAGGGGGAAGGAGGTTGCCCGCGTGGTAGAGTCGCAGGTCGAGGCGCCGTCCGCCACAACATGCACCGAATCGGATGTTTTTGAGCCCGAAACCACTCACACAGCATACTGAGGTCTAATCCATCACCCATCTGGAAAATTCCTCAGTTCTTCCCCGTGATATCGCAGTCTCGAGTGGCGATAGGGATGAACGAGTCGTCTGGGTTTATGCTCGGTTCCGGAATATGCTCCCAGAATTTAAGGGGCCGTGCCAATGATTCTCATTGACCCTCAACGTGGTCGTCGCACCGCAGTGGCTGCGGTCGAGTTTGCAGTCATCCTTCCCCTGTTGTTCATGCTGTTGGCCGGTGTTCTCGAGGTCGCCCGTTTAGTGCAAGTCACGCAGATTGCGGTTTTCGCCGCACGTGAAGGCGCCCGCACGGCCTCCCAAGGTGTGCTCTTGTTGCCCAATGGAGCAACTACCAACATCCTGGTGAGTGGTTCCGATCCTTCGGTCGCCGATTCGGCGCGCACCTACCTCACCGGATCGGGATTGAATCGGGTGACGACCACCAATGTGACCGACACCCAGTTGGTCAACTTTGTCTTCACCAGTGGAACTTATTCGGGCGTCAGCGGCAAGAACCCCAGCGACGGATCGAAGGGCGACTACTTCAAGGTGACGGTAACGGTCCCCTGGCAGTACGCCCGGTGGTCCACACTTCAGTTGTTGAACCCCAACAGCGTAATCGGGGAAGCTACCGGCGTGATGATGGTCGATAAGCCCCTCGGCACGTTCACGGACGTGCCGACGTGGGTTGAACCCTCTTGATTCGAATGGGAGGCGCAGCGATGACATCCAGGCCCTTTCAGCGACGAAGTGGGGCCACCGCAGTCGAGACTGCCATGGTGCTCTTCGTCACCGTGCTCATCATGTTCGGTGTCTTCGAGTACGGCCGTTACTTGATGGTGCTGGAGTTGGCCAACAACGCCGCTCGCGAAGGACTGCGCTATGCGGTGACCAGCTTCTGGCTGAACGACAACAACATCCCCTGGACCGGAACGGCGAGCACGAACGCGGTGGGCACCACCAAAATCGCGGCCTTTGCCCAGACGCAAATGGGAGGCGTGGACAAATGGCTAACCCTGGACCCAGCGGCACCAACATCCAACCCCGCGCCGATTGACACCGTCAACTATCCCTATTACTATCTTTATCGCTCGGATTCCGATGGGGGATACTTGGGTTCGTGGGATTCGGCAGCGACCGATGCGAGCAGTAACCCGATTGACTACCCCATTTATCTGACTTTCTCGGTCCGTGCGACTTACACTCCCATCTTGCCCACCCTGCTGTCCATGAATTCAAAAATCCCGGTTAATGTTCAATTGGTAGGGATTGCCGAGAACAACAAGTAATTCGTCTGTTTGCCTTATCGCGGTGCCGCGCCGCGCGGGGGCAATCGGGAGGAATCGACTGCCATGGCACGCTATCGAACGAGTTCGGGGCGCAGAGGCACGGTGCTGCCTTTGATGGCCTTCACGCTGATGGCTTTGGTCACCTTTCTGGCCCTGGCAATTGACATTGGCATGATGACCATCGTGCGGGCGCAACTCCAAGTGGCGGCAGACAATGCCGCCCTCGCAGCCACGCGTGCCCTCGATGGCAATCAGGATCCGGCCTATAATCCGGGAGCCGTTGACACCAGTCATCCCGTCCCCGGCGCCGAAGGCATGAACAATTACAATAACATCACTGCGGTGGCGGTGAACGCGGCTCAAGGCAACAAGGTGCTGAATAGCGCCATCACTCAGAGCAGCGGCGACGTTCAGATCGGCGCCTACTACTACGACGCGGGATTGTCGCATTTCGTGGACTCCACGAACACGGCAAGCCTTACCTACAATGGCACCGCCATGACCGCGCCGGCCGACCGAAGTGGGGCGGCGCTGGGAAGCTCGACGGTGTGGTACAACTGGGGAATGGTGAAGGTCACCACTCGATTTACTCCTCGCCTCTTCTTCGGGCGGATGACGGGCTTCACGCCATCGCAACTCACGGCGACGGCGACCGCCGCCCACCGGCCGCGCGACATCGCCATCGTGATCGACCAGTCCATTTCGATGGCCTTCGGTAGCGTCGGACGATGGCAGTACAACGATCTCCAGGATCCGCCCGGCAACTCTGGGCCAGCTGTGGGCAACGGCGTCAGTTCCATGAATTTCGATACGGTATTCCCCCAGTTCGGGCACTGGTCGGTCCATAACCCCGCCGCCGCAGTCAGCGGCATGCATCGGACGACCACGTTCGTTCGCTCCGATACGGGCGAAGTCTATACGACGGCGAACGTGACTGAGGATAGCACGCAGACCGGGCCTGCGATGGTCAAGGATTTCTACACCACCCAGACCCCTTGGCCCGCGAGCACCTATGCGGCCAGCAGCGCCCCGACGTCCGGTTCGACCGATTCCAGCTTCGCTCTGGCGTTCCCCTCTCAGCCGCAAAGCGGCTCCGTCAGCGACTACGTGAACCAGACCGGCACCTACGCGTACGACAAGTGGAAGCACAACAACGGTGCCGCCAGCGGCCCGTGGGCGGCAACCGTTGCCGACATCCTTCAGGGCTCGGCCAGTTCCCCCACGAACTACAACAACAATTCCCATGCCAAGGACACCAGTGTCTGGGAGAGAGCGGATAGCACTGCGGGATATGGCAGTTCCTTCACGGGATATGTCGTCGGGCCCGCCTACTACGGCATCAGCTTCTACATTTGGCCGCCCGATCCCCGGCAGCCTTCGACCAATCGCTACGGCGACTCAGGCTACGTCGCGGGCGACTGGCGGCGGCGGTTTTTCACCACGAATGGCACCAACACCATCAGCAACCACCTCCTTTGGACATCTTCTGGCACGGTGGGCATCTGGCAGGGGCAGAGCCTAGTGAATTATGATAAGGTCCTCGAATGGATCAAGAACAGCCCCGTGCAGGTGTTCCCATCGAGCCTTTACAGCGGCCGCTTGTGTTATTACACGTCGATTCCCGATAATGTGACTTGGAACGCCAGTGACAGCGCGAGCCTCAAGCGCGATAAAGCCTTTTGGAGAGCCTATATTGACTTTGTGCTCACCAACGATTGCCGCACCCTGTATGGGACCGAGGAAAACGACATCGCCAACAGCTCCAACCCGAGCTACAGCCGGACCGCTTATTTTGGCACCCCACAGATCACCGATAGCGCCAACCTGACGGCCAATCCGAAACCCTACATGAAATACACGGACAATCCGGTCCGTCCGAAGTTGAACTTCTGGTTCGGCGGGTTGTCGATGCTGTATTTCCTGTTCGACGGCGCATACATCGCCGACGATAATACGCGAAAGACGATGAGCCTCTATCCGGGGACCGCCCACCAGGCTCACTGCTGGCACCTCAAGGCGGGCTTCAACGCGGTGCTCACCGACATCAAGGCCAACCACCCCAACGATCAGTTTGCTCTCTGCTATTTCGCATCGTCCAACTCCTTCACGACTTCGCGCGTCCAGCTCGGGCAACACTATCAGCTGGCCAAGGACCTATTGTTCTTCCCTCGTTCGCTGGTGGCGAGTGGCGGCACCAGCAACACCACGATCTCGAGCTCCTGGGACGGTAGTTCGGTGCTATCGGTGCTCAACAACACCAATTCGCGCGGAGGGTACGCTTGCATTGACAACTCGGGGCCGTTTAACTATTCCGCTCCCGATGTCTCCGCACCGACCGGCAGTACCTGCCCGCAGACGGGGTTCGCGCTCGCCTTTAACGAGTTCAGCACCACGTCGCCCAACGTCGGCCGCAAGGGCGCTGCCAAGGTGGTCGTGTTCGAAACGGACGGCTACCCGACCCAGTATAGTAACCAGGCGACCTACTCCAACAGCACCGCCTATACGGCGGTCATCAACAACGTCGGAGCCGGCGGCTCCGGCGATACGAGCGGATCGCTGACCAATAATCCCGGCGCCATGTTCAATGCGCTGCAAATCGTGGATCGGATTGTCGCTCAAGACACGGCGGCCGCCCCGGGTTATTCAACGGCACGGACACTGGCCCGCGTGCATGCGCTGGGATTTGGCGACAACTTCGATCCGAACACGGCAGCCAATTCCGTGGCGGCACTGGGACTTCAGACCAAATGCAAAAACTTCCTGCTCGAAGTTCAGAAGCGTGGCTACACGTCGGCCGCGAGCGACACCGACATTCAGTCCTGGAAGTACATCGTCGGTACATACACCCAGCGCAAGGCCGCTCTGAAGACGGCGTTCCAGACCATCATGCAAAGCGGCGTGAAGGTCGTGCTCGTTCGGTAGATTTGGGTTGCACGCGGATGTGCATGACCGCGGCCGCCGTGGAGTGAGACGGCAACTCACACTCCGCGGCGGTCGCGGTCGTGTTGGATGACGAGGTGTCCGTGTCCGAGCCAGCTGCTCATTTCGAAGCGGTGACCAAGGTCTACAGCGGGTGGTTCGGTCGCCGCAAGGTGGAGGCAGTCCGCGGCGTCACCCTGCGCATCGAAACCGGAGAGGTGTTTGGCTTGCTCGGGCCCAACCGTGCGGGCAAAACCACGCTGATCAAGCTCCTTCTCTCCCTGAGCAAGGCCACCTCGGGAAGCATCCACCGTCTCGGCCGCCCATTGAGCGATCGCAGCACGCTGGCGCGCATCGGCTACATGCACGAGAACCACGCATTTCCACGCTACCTGACGGCTACCGAGTTGCTCAACTTCTACGGTGCGCTGGCACTCCAACAGGCGGAAGAGTTGCAGAAGAGCGTGCCGGCCCTCTTGGAACGGGTCGGGCTTGCGGATCGCAGCAAAGAGCCGATCTCCCAGTTTAGCAAGGGAATGGTCCAGCGGCTCGGATTGGCCCAGGCGTTGATCGGTCGCCCGCATTTGCTCGTGCTCGACGAGCCGACCGAGGGACTCGATCTGGAAGGGCGTCGCCTGCTCCGCGAGGTGGTTTCGGAGTTGCGCGATGAGGGCCGCACCGTGCTGCTGGTCTCCCACGTTCTGACCGAGGTGGAGCATTTGTGCGATCGGGTGGGCGTTCTAGTCAATGGCCGCGTCGTGGCGACTCGGCCGCTCCAGGATCTCGTGCGTGACTCGCGGAATGGTTCGGCGCGCTCGCTGGAGGACGCGCTGCATTCTCTCTACGAAGAAGTGTCGCCATGAAATTCTCGGCGTTGCTGTTGACGATGAAATGGCTCGTCCGCGACACATTTCGACAGGGGGTCGCTTCACGGATCACCTGGCTGATGATGGGGTTCAGCGCCGTCGCGATCCTCGTCTGCTCGAGCGTGGGTGTGAGCGGCGACGACCCAGGCCTGTACGATCCGGCGGGATTTGTCCGGCCGCACGACATTTCGCACTTGCCTGCGATCGAAAAGGACGGGGCCGCTCCGGTAGTGAGCGGGCAAGTCTCCATCCTCTTCGGCGCGGTCACGGTGCCGCTGGGGCGCGACCGCGAAGAGGCGATTCGGTTTTTTCAGGCGGTGCTGGCCAACTGGGTGGCGGGCAATCTGGGGATCCTACTTTCCCTGATCTGGACGGCAGGTTTCCTGCCGACGTTTCTCGAATCCAGCAGCGTGTCCGTCTTGTTGGCCAAGCCACCGCCGCGCTGGGTGTTGCTCGCCGGCAAGTATGTGGGCGTCCTGCTGTTCCTCCTCGTCCAGGCAATCTTCTTTGTATGCGGCACCTGGCTTGCGCTGGGGCTGCGCACTTCGGTCTGGGAACCGACGTATCTTCTCGCTATTCCAATGCTACTTCTGCATTTCACCGTATTCTTCAGCTTCTCCGCGTTTCTTGCCGTGTGGACACGAAGCACGGTCACCACCGTTTTTGGCTCGATCCTCTTCTGGGTGATCTGCTGGGCAATGAACTACGGTCACCACGCATCACTCGCCTACGAGTTGGAAAAATCCAGAGACGTGCAAAAGCAAGCGCAGGCGATGACGGTCCTTGCCCCGTCGCCCGTTGCTGGCCTTCCCGGCAGCATGCCTTGGTGGGGCCTGCTCCTGAACACACGACCGCCCGTCTTCGAGGAACAGATGTCCGGCATCTCAACCCTGCGCGAGATAGGCTACTGGCTGTTCCCCAAGCCGGTTGACTTCGGAGCCATCTCAACCAGTGCGGTCCGCACCGATTCGTACTTTGCCGAACTCCATGAATACCAGGTGCTTCGAAATCACCAAGCGTTTCATCCAGAGTTGGCCATCTTGAGTTCTCTCGCTTTTGCGCTCGTGTTTCTGGCATTGGCCGGGTACGAGTTCGCGCATACGGACTATTAGGCTAGGGCACTCGACCTGAGATTTGTCGTCGGGCCTTCATCCCCGCCGGCGGATCGGGGTACGCTCATGAGACGATGGTGTCCGGCACGACTGGCAGTCATGGATGAGGCTGTCTGTGATTCGCTCCCACCGTGGGGCTTCGGATGATTACGAGAACCAGTAAGGTCGCACGCCTGTTCGTTCAACCGCGCCTTTCCCTTCAGCGCAGTTCACCGTAAAATCGCTGCATTACTATCTCTGGACGCAGGTAAGCACCGTCGTTTCTGGCTTCCCACGTTGAATGCATAGGCAATTCCATGAACAGTGTGCCAACCTATTCCAAGCTCGCTCTGGCATCGCTTGCTCTCGGCGCCCTGATCGCCGTCGGCTGCGGTGACAAGCACCCCGCCCCGGTCGGTGCGCCGGCGCCCATCGTGCAGGTGGCCGTGCCGGTGCAGCGCGAGGTCACCGACTACCAGATCTTCACCGCGCGCACGCAGGCGGAGCAGTCGGTGGACATCAAGGCCCGCGTCACCGGCTACCTGGACGACTTCAAGTTCAAGGACGGCGACATGGTCAAGAAAGGCCAGGTCCTGTTCGTCATCGACAAGCGGCCCTACAAGGCCGCACTGGACAAAGCAGTGGCCCAGGTCGAGGTGTCCAAGGCGGCGCTCGAGAAGGCGCAGGCCAACTACGACATTGGGCTTCGCGTCCAGAAGGAACAGAAGAACGCCATCAGCGAACAGGAACTCGCCAAGCGGAAGGGCGAACGCGACGAGGCACGCGGCTCGGTGGATGAAGCCAAGGCCCTGGTGGAGAATGCCCAGCTGAATTACGACTGGTGCGAGGTAACGTCGCCATTGACCGGCCGCGTCAATCGGCACTTTATCGACGTCGGAAACCTCGTCAGCGCGGACGTCACCACACTGACGAACATCGTCTCCCTCAAGCCGACCTGGGCGTATTTCGACGTGGACCAGAACACGATGCTCAGCGTCCAGAAGCTCATCATGGAAGGCAAGCTCAAGTCCGCCCGCGAGGACGAGGTGGAAGTGCAGATGGCGTTGTCCGGCGACAAGGGCTTTCCCTTCAACGGCGTCATCGATTTTGTCAGCAATCAGCTCGATCCCAATACCGGATCCTTGCGAGTGCGTGCCGTCTTTCCGAACAAGGACGAGAAGCTGGCCGCGGGCCTGTTCGGCCGGATTCGCGTGCCGATCACCGCACCCCACAAGGCTTTGCTGGTCAGCGACCTTGCCGTGGGGACCGACCAGGGGCAGAAGTACGTGCTCGTCGTCAACGACCAGGACGTGGTCGAATATCGTCCCGTCGAAACCGGCCTGTTGCACGACGGGTTGCGTGAAGTCATGCGCTTCCGCACCGTGATCGAATCGGACCCCGAAGGCAAGCAGACCAGCCGCGAAGTGGAGGTCCTCAAGCCCACCGACCGCCTGATCGTCAATGGCTTGCAGCGCGTGCGCCCCGGAATCAAGGTCGATCCGCGCCAGATCGACATGGAGACGCTGCTGCTGGAAAAGGACAAGGGGCCGGCGAAGAAGGCCGCGAAATGACGAATGACGAAGCCCGAATGACGAATCAATGACCAATACCCAATGACCCAAGATGCACGCGCAGCGATTCGGGAGCACCCAGAAACTGTCCCCGTCGGCTGGACAGTATTGTCCGGCCAGAACCGCGCACGGACAGAAATGTCCGTGCCACGGATGCTGTGTTCTTGGTGCCCTGCCATATCCCTTGGGTCTTCGTCATTCGTCATTGATTCGTCATTCGGGCTTCGTTATTCGTCATTCATCCCAAAGCTTGACAGCGAACTAGTGCTGCGGACCTACTCAAAGGGTTTCCATGCTTTCCCGATTCTTCGTGGCCCGGCCAATCTTCGCTTGGGTGCTGTCCATCGTGATTGTGCAGGCGGGCCTCGCGTGCCTGATCACCTTGCCCATCGCCCAGTATCCGCCGATCGTGCCGCCGACCATTTCGGTGACGACCAGCTATCCCGGCGCCAGCGCGGTCGTGCTGGGCGACACGGTGGGGCAGCCGATCGAGGCGCAGATCAACGGCGTGGAAGGCATGATCTACATGTCGTCCACCTGTACCAACAATGGCCAGTACACGCTCACCGTCAGCTTCAAGGTCGGCACCGACATTCACACAGCGCTGATGCTGGTGCAGACGCGCGTACAGCTCGCCATGCCTCAGCTGCCGGAGTCGGTCCAGAAGCAGGGCGTCAACGTGCAGATGAAGTCGCCGAACATCTTGCTCGCCGTGAACATGTACTCGCCCGACAATACCCGCGACCCGCTCTACCTGAGCAACTACGCCGAGATCAATATCTTCGACGAGCTGTCGCGCTTGCCCGGCGTCGGCCTGGTCTCGTACCTCGGCCAGCGGCAGTACAGCATGCGTGCCTGGGTCGATCCGCAGAAGCTGGCGTCGCTGGACATCACCGCCAACGAGGTCGTACAGGCAATCCGGGAGCAGAATGTTGAAGTGGCTCCCGGAAACATCGGTCAGCAGCCGGTGCCGAAGGGCCAGGACTTCCAGATCGTGCTCAGCACCCTGGGGCGATTGACCACGCCCGCGCAGTTCGGCGATATCATCGTCAAGGTGGGCAAGGACGGACGCTTCGTCCGCCTGCGCGACGTGGCCCGTCTCGATCTTGGCTCCCAGAACTCCGACCTGGACTGCACGCTGTCCCGCAAGCTGGAAGACGGCACCATCAAGCACTATCCGTCCGTCGGGCTGGCTGTTTTCCAGCTGCCCCAGGCCAATGCGTTGGACGTGGGCGAAGAGATCAAGAAAAAGATGGAGGCGCTCAAGACGAAGTTCCCCAGGGGCGTCGACTACACGATTGCCTACGACACCACACCGTTCATTCAGCACAGCGTGGACGACGTGTTCGTCACCATCTTCATTGCAGCGATCCTCGTCGTCATCGTGGTCATGGTGTTCATCCAGGACTGGCGGGCCATGTTGCTGCCGATCATCGACATTGTCGTGTCGCTCATCGGCACCTTTGTCGTGATGAAAATGTTGGGCTTCTCGCTGAACAACCTGTCGTTGTTCGGCCTGGTGCTGGCGGTCGGCATCGTCGTCGACGACTCCATCGTGGTGGTCGAGAACATCGAACGCTGGATGGGGATGGGCCTGCCGGCGAAGGAAGCGACGATCAAGGCCATGGACGAGATCACCGGGCCGGTCATCGGCATCACGCTGGTGCTGGCGTCCGTGTTTATACCGACGGCCTTCATCCCCGGCCTGTCCGGACAGTTCTTCCAGCAGTTCGCCCTGACGATCGCCTGCTCGACGATGATCTCGGCCACCAATGCGTTGACCATGGCGCCGGCGCGAGCGGCATCCTGGATCAAGCCGCACGGCCACGGACACGAGGAGACGCGCGAAGCCCTGCCGCGCGTGGCGTATGCCGCCTTGACCGGCGGCCTTGCCCTTTACCTGCTGGCTCCCGTCATTCGATCGATGGTGGGTGCGGCCCCGGCGCCGGGGGCCGGCGCCAAGTCCATGCTCGGTCCCATGTCGCTGCACGACGTGAAGCTCTGGTCGGCGCGGATCGTCGTGTTCGCCGTCGCCGCGGTGCCGGGCTGGATCGTCGGGCCGGCGTGCAATCGAATCCTGGCAGCGTTCTTCGGAGTGTTCAACAGGGCCTTTGACGCCTTTGCCCACGGCTACGCGCACGTGGTCGGCTGGGCACTGCGCCTGAGCGCGATCGTGCTGGTCATCTACGTCGGCCTCGTCGTGCTGACGGGTGTCGGTTTCGTCACGTCGCCAACCGGCTTCATCCCGGAACAGGACCAGGGCTATCTGCTCGTCAACGTCGAGTTACCCGATGCTGCATCGGTCCAGCGGACACAAAGGACCATGGTGCAACTGGCAGACATCGCACTCAAGAACCCCGGCGTGCGGCAGACGATGACGGTCTCGGGCTATTCGGCCCTGTTCCAGTGCGATTCCAGCAACTGGGGCACGATCTTCGTCATCCTGGACGATTTCGAGGAGCGCAAGACGCCGGAAACGCAGGCAGCCGCGCTGATTCAGAAGCTGAACCACCAGTACTACACGACGGTGCTTGGCGCGCGCGCGCCGGTTTTCGGCGCGCCGCCGGTGCCCGGCCTCGGCCAGGGCGGCGGCTTCCAGCTGCAAATCCTGGATCGCACGGGTCTGGGATTCAAGGCGCTGCAGGAAGTGACCGAAACCGTCGTGGAGAAATCGAATGAACAGCCCGGACTCGTCAACGTCTTCACGACCTTCAAGGCGAACACGCCGCAGTATTACCTCGAGATCGATCGCGAGATGGCCAAGACGATGGGGGTCTCGCTCAACGACGTGTTCAACACGCTCAACGTGAACATGGGCTCGGTCTACGTCAACCAGTTCAACGAATTCGGCCGCATCTGGCAGGTCAACATCCAGGCCGAAGGCGAGTTCCGCCGGAGCATCGAGGACATCAAGCTGCTGAAAGTGCGCAACAACCAAGGGCAGGCCGTTCCGCTGGCATCCATGGTGCGTGCCCGCGATGATTCCGGACCCGTGTTCGTCATGCGCTATAACAACTTGAACTCGACCGCCATCAATGGCAACACGCGGCCGGGGTTCAGTTCCGGACAGGCGATTTCGGTCATCGATACCCTGGCCGACCAGAACTTGCCGCAGGGCATGAGCTACGACTGGACGAACCTCAGCTACCAGGAAGTGACGGCCGGCAACACCGGCATCTTCGTTTTCGCGTTTGCCGTGACGCTGGTCTTCCTGGTGCTGGCTGCCCTCTACGAGAGCTGGGGCTTGCCGCTGGCGATCATCCTCGTGGTGCCCATGTGTTTGCTGAGCTCTATCACAGGGCTCGTGTGGATTTCCCACATGCCGATCGACATCTTCAGCCAGATCGGTTTCGTGGTGCTGGTCGGCCTGGCGGCGAAGAACGCGATCTTGATCGTCGAGTACGCCAAGGAGAAGCAGGCCGAGGGCATGGAACGGCGCGAGGCCACGATTCTGGCCTGTCGGCTGCGTTTGCGGCCGATTCTGATGACCTCGTTCGCATTCATCCTGGGCGTCTATCCAATGGTGATCGCGACCGGCGCCGGCTGGGAGATGCGCCACTCGCTGGGAACCGCCGTCTTCAGCGGCATGATCGGCGTGACGTTTTTCGGCGTCTTCCTCACACCAGTGTTCTATTACACCATCACCGGATTGAGTGCTGACAAAGGCAAGCCGCCGGCAGGGGAAGAACACAAGCCCGCGGAGGAAAAGGTCGACGCAGCGATCAAGCCGGTGTCGTGAACGGCGGGCATTGTTCGTAGTTCCGCCTTCAGATGCTATGAGAGGAAAAGGCCGCTGCTGGTAAGCTCCGTCAAGGAAGTCCGACTACGAACCCTTGAAGGAGGCTTGCCATGGCAGCGACCCGCACGCAGTCTACCACG
>JAIEMG010000001.1 GCA_019752375.1 Gemmataceae bacterium
CCCCCGCACGACGGCACGAGAAAAATCAGCGACGGAGCTTGACAAAAGCGGTCTCATAGAAGGCGGTTTTCTCTACTGCTTGCGAACTTCAAACCGCCATTGCGTTTTCCCGATTTGATCGAGCGCCTTGCCGGCCCACAGTTCCTTGACGACCGCTTCCCACGGCGCCGGATTTTTACCGTCAAGCAACACCGAATTCAAGTTCACGCCGTCCGCCAGCGCCTTGGCGTCGACGATGCCGATCGGCTTGCCTTCACAGCGTACCGCGTACTTGCCTTCGGGCAGTTCGGTGACCTTGAGCATGTAGCGTGACAGCGATTCCAGCGGCACGAAGTTGCGCGGCGGCAGCGTTCCCGGCGGCAACAGCGGCAGGAATTCATCGGCCCGCGTGAAACTGAGCGAATCCTTCTCCGCACGCACATCGCTCATCTTGCATTTCACCGTCGCCTCCACCTTGCCTGTAGCCGAGAGCGCGACCAGGTTCTCTGCCTTCGGCGCGTTGAGCCCCTGGTAGAGGAAGTAGCCCCATGCGATGTAGGCGGGATCGGTCAGGTGAATGCTGTCCTTGAGGATTGTGTATGCGGGGTCGTCCTTCTCACCGCCCTGCTGCAACGCTTCGAGCGGATGGTGAATGTCCACGATCGGCCACTTCTTTTCCTTGGCGAACTCGAGCATGGTACGGGCGTAAAGTGCGCGGCGAGCCGCGGGCGCCTCGCCCGACTTGCGCACGTCGGCAGCCTGTGGCGGCAGCATGACGAAGCGGATGCCCTTCACCTTGTCCACGCACTTTTCCATGTTCTCCTTGAAGACGGGCAGGCCCTTGTCGCCGCCGCCGGCGTCGTTGCCGCCGTAGTTGAAGAAGACCACGGTCGGCTTGAAGTCATCGAGCCATTTGTCCATGTTCTGAAGCCCGGTGGCAAAGGTCCCGCCGCCGGTGCTGAACTTCTTGAACTCGAGCTTCACGTCGGGATGCCGTGTCCGCAGCTGAAATTCCAGCGTTTTCGGCCAGACGCCGATGTTGGTGGACGAACTGCCGATCCACGCCACGCGGTCGCCGTCCTTGAACGGAAAGGCCACGGGCGGAACATCGACTTTGTCCGCCGCAACTCCGGGACCGGTCAGAGCGCCGACTGCAATCAGCAGTGCCGCGCCGAGGCGGAAACCCCATGTCATCGTGCGCACTTTTGGTCTCCTGAGAGAGTAGTTGTGCAACGCTACTTGCGCTGGAAGGATCGGCGCCCGCTTCTGTAGCCGCAGGCTTCAGCCTGCGGCAGGGTGTCGCAGGCGCGGCCAACTCCGCAGGCTGAAGCCTGCGGCTACAGAGGCTTCTCGCGAGTGCTTTCAATCACTGTTGAACAAGGCAATTCCTGGCGCCACGGTCAGCGCTTGATCCACTGCCCGCCCTTCATCACGGCGCGCACGCGCTCCAGGCACGCCGCATCGCTCAGCGGATCACCTTCCAGCACCACGAGGTCGGCCAGCTTGCCGGGCATCAGCGTACCGCGGTCAAGGAGGCCGATCGCCTCGGCTGCGGTCGCTGTCACGGCCCGGATCGCTTCCGCGGGCGTCAGGCGCAGTTCCAGAACCGCGGTACGCAGGCCCTGGGCAAGGCTATCGATCGGCGTGAGACGCACGCCGGCGTCGCTGTGAAGGACAAAGCGGATTCCACCTTCGATCATGCGGCGTTCGCACTCGAAGCGCATGTCGAGCCGGCGAATCGGCCCCGACGTGTCGCTTGCAATCTGCGGCAAGAAGGCACGGCGCGCGGTGGCCGACATCGTCAGGCCAACGTACTGCTCCTGGTCGATGATCCGCCGCGCCAGCTCCGGATCGTACTCGTAGCGATTCTCTTCGACGCGCCAGTCGCAGTGTTCGATGGTGCGGACGCGCGCCAGGACGGCTCCCGGCAACGCGGACCGGCTCAGGACATGCGCGGCGGTGTGCTTCTTGACGCTTCGCCCCAGGTCCGCGATCAGGGCGATCGCTTGCGGACCGTACTGGGCACGCATCGGATCGGAACTGGGCGTCATGTTGCCGCCGGTAGCCATGACTTTCAGGAAGTCGGCGTCCTCGGCCAGCATGCGTTCCGCGGCCCGGCGCACCTCGTCGTTCGTGTCCGCAATCAGGCCGAGCCAGTGGCAATGACCGGTGCGCGTGGTGATCGGCATCCCGCAACAGAGCAGGTCCGGGCCTTCGGCATCGCCGCGGCGGATGCGATCGCGCACTTCCTGCGTGATGCGCCCCTTGCCGCCACAATCGCGCAGCGTGGTGATTCCCACATGCAGCGCGGCACGGGCATTGGCCAGGGCACGTTGGAGCAGTTGCTCGTCCGATTCGCGGCCGACCTGTTCGATGACCGCTGCGTTGGTCGCGGCGGCACTGAAGACGAGGTGAACGTGCGTGTCGATCAGGCCGGGAATGATGGTGCAGCCGGGGAACTCGAACTGGGCAGTGCCCGGCGGACGCGGGCCTTGCTCGACAGACCCGATGCTCTCGCCGTCGATGCGCAGGACCGGGCGCACGATCGTCGGCCCGCCCGTGGCGTCGAAGAGGCGGTCGGCAGTCAGAATAAGCGTGTCCATGTTGTCCTCGTGACCGGCCAGAACCGGGTCACGAGCGTTGGGAAACTGGGAATGCCGGCTCGGACGCCATCGTAAACCGGGTCACGGACGGCGGCAAGCAGGGCGGCACATGAATCTTCCCCCGCTCCTTTCGCGATTCGCACGCGCCGGCTACAATCTTTCTCACTTCTCCAGTGATTGCGAGGCTGCCATGCCGTACCAGGTGCCGACCGTGCAGATTGTGCCGCAAACGGACGACCAGATGTCGTTCCAGGTGGACGGCAATGAGCGCCTGCGCTGGCATGCGGCGCCGCGCGATCCGCGGCCTTGTTTCTTCCCCCTGATCGGGCCGTCCGGCCGATCGGTCACGCGTATGGGCCATCCCGCGGCACCGGACCATGGACATCATCGTTCGCTCTGGTGGGGCCATCACAGCATCGGCGGGGTCAATTTCTGGGAAGAACGCGGCGGCGCCCAACAGATCCGCCAGGACGGCTGGGTCCACTACCAGGATGGCTCCGAAGAAGCCGGCATCGTCGTCAAGCTCGGCTGGTACGACACCCATAAGTCCCGGCTGATGGAACAGGAGCTGATCGCCGTCTACCGGCCGCTCAAGGACCAGGAAGGCTGGCTGGAGCTGCAGACGACGTTCACATCCCCCATCGATCAACTCCCGATCGCCAAGACAAACTTCGGCTTCCTCGGCCTGCGCGTGGCGGCCAGCATGAGCGCCCAGTACGGCGACGGCAAGCTCACCAGCAGTGAAGGCGTCACGGGCGAGAAGGACAACTTTGCAAAGACCGCGACGTGGATGGACTACAGCGGCCCGATCGCCGGCGCGAAGTGGGAAGGCGTGACGTGGTTCGACCATCCGACCAATCCGCGTTATCCCACCGCCTGGCACGTGCGCGACGACGGCTGGATGTCCCCCGCGTTTTGCCTGCGCGACGCCTACACGCTGGAAAAAGGCAAGCCGCTGCGGCTGCGCTACGGCTTCCACGTCCACGCCGGTGCGGTGGACGCGAGGAAGGCCGAAGCGCGGAAGCAAGCATTCGCGGACGCGCCGGCCTGGGAAGTCGCCAAGGCGGAACGGCCGTGGCGCGTTTTGCTGCGGCGCGCGGCCCGTTGACCATTCCTCTCCAGGACCATTTCCCTTCGATCGCCTTTACCGAGGAACCTGCGATGGGCGAGCCGGCCGAACGAGACGACGCGATCACGCCGACCATTCCCGCCAACTCCACGCCCGCGGAAGTCGCGCCGTCGAGCGCCCTGAATGGCGAAGTGGCCAACTCGAAGGACGGCTACCGCACGGCGCCCGACCAGGAGACGACCGGATGGCCGCCAGGGGTGCCGTACATCATCGGCAACGAGGCGTGCGAACGCTTCAGCTACTACGGCATGAACGCCATCCTGGCCACGCACCTGGCGTCGCTGTACGTCGCGCATCACGCGATGGCCGAGAAGTCCGCCCAGGACGCGGCGACGGCAGCGGTCCATTTCTTCAAGGCCGGCGTCTATGCCTTGCCGATGATCGGCGCCATCCTTGCCGAACGGCTGATGGGCAAGTACCGCACCATTTTCTACGTGTCGGTGATCTACTGCCTGGGTCATGCGGTGCTGTCGATGGGCGAGAGCTATCTCGAAGGCATGTTCCTGGGCCTGGCGCTGATTGCCGTGGGCTCGGGCGGCATCAAGCCGTGCGTATCGGCCAACGTCGGCGACCAATTCGGCAAGGGCAACTGGTTCCGCATCCGCACGGTGTACCAGATCTTTTATTTCAGCATCAACTTCGGCTCCTTCTTTGCCACGCTGCTGATTCCACAGGTGCAGAACCATTCGGGCCGCATCCTCATCGATTGGTTTCCCGCACTGGGAGACCGGTTCACCGCTCATGCCCTGGGAACGAGCATCGCGTTTGGCATCCCTGGCGTGTTGATGTTCATCGCGACGGTCATCTTCTGGATGGGCCGGCGCAAGTTCGTCCACGTGCCGCCGAAGCCGGGTGGAACGCTGGGCATGCTCGACGCAATGAGTTCGATCCTGTTGTTCATGACCATCGGGCATCTGTTCATCACGCCGGCACTGATCAAGTCGGCCAACGTCTCGCCGGATTTCAAGTGGCCGATCTTGCTCGCTGTCTCGGCCATCTTCTTTGCCGCGGGGCTCTGGCTCTTCGGACTTCGCCAGAAGTCACAGCAAGACGACGGGTTCCTGGCCATCGTCTTCTACGCCTGGAAGCACCGCGGCTTGCCGAGCAAGAACGCCGAGAGCGGCGAGGCGCAATCCTGGCTCGAACGCAGCACATTCTGGGGCCCTGCCGTGGATCGCTTCGGGCTCAAGGCCGCTGAAGGCCCGGTGGCGGTGCTCAAGATCGTGTCGGTGTTCTTCCTCATCAGCGTCTTCTGGGCGCTGTTCGATCAGCACAGCTCGTCGTGGATCTTCCAGGCCGGGCAGATGGACCTGCGGCTGTGGGGCGATGCCGAATCGTTCATGGGCATCAACAACATGACCCTGGACAAGAACCAGGTGCCGGCCCTGAACCCGCTCATGGTCATGGGACTGATCCCGCTGATGAACTTCCTCTATCGCCGCTGCGACCGCATGGGCGTTCAGACTACGCCGCTCAGGCGCATCACGGTCGGCATGCTGATCGCGGCCGTGTCGTTCGTGGTCGTCGCTCTCCTGCAAATCCAGATCGAACACCACCAGGCGGCGGGGCTGCCGAAGGTCTGGTTCGTCTGGCAGATCATCCCGTACCTGCTGATCACCGTGGCAGAGGTCATGGTGTCGATCACCGGCCTGGAGTTCGCCTACACGCAGGCGCCGGCGAAGATGAAATCGATCGTCATGGGCTTCTGGCTGCTGACGGTGGCGCTGGGCAACGTGCTGGTCGCGTTCCTGGCCGGCTTCGAGAAGCTGCCGCGCGTGGACTTCTTCTGGGCGTTCGCCGGCTTGTCGCTGGCGGCGGGCGTGCTGTTCGGCATTCGCGGCTATTTCTATGTCCAGAAGGACTATACGCAGGAGTGACCATGGGCCGCGAACGGCATCCCGCCGGGCTATACGTCCTGTTTTTCACCGAGATGTGGGAGCGGTTCAGCTTCTACCTCATGCTCGGCATCCTGCCGCTGTACCTGTCCGATTCGCAAAAAGGCGGCATGGGCTGGACGGACGAAGAGGCGGCCGTGGTGGTCGGCAGCTACATCGCGATGGTCTACTTCACGCCGTTCATTGGCGGCTTGCTTGCCGATCGGCTGCTGGGGTGTCGCAAGACGATCCTCATCGGCGGCGTACTGATGATGATCGGCCACCTGGTGCTGGCCTGGCCAACGGTGACGGGGCTGTACCTGGGCCTGGGCTTCCTCATCCTGGGCAACGGCGCTTTCAAGCCCAACATCTCGACGTTGCTCGGCAACCTGTATCCACCGGGCAGCACGCTGAAGGATGCCGGTTACAACATCTTCTACATGGGCATCAACATCGGTGCATTCATCTGTAACTTTGTCGCCGCGATCGTGCGCAACTACGTGGACGAGCACCCGATCCACCTCGGGCCGGACTGGACGATCAACGGCTGGCACGCGGCCTTCGCCACCGCCGCCCTCGGCATGCTGGTGGGCTTGATCACGTTTGCCGTCAATTACCGCCGTTTCGCGCACGTCGATCCGAATCCCGGCGACTCGGCGGAGCCGCGCGAAAGCCTCACGCCGCTGTGGTTGCAGTGCCTGTTGCCTGCCGCGGTCATGGCAGCGCTCGGCTGGGTCCTCACCGACCCGAGTTTCATCGGCACCATGTACAAGCCGCCGTTCAAGCCGCCCACGGCTGCATTCCTCGGCGCCTGCATCCCGGTCATCATCTTCTACCTGAATATCTGGCGCAAAGTTCCTGATGCGGGAGACCGCGGCCGCGTGGCCGCGTTGCTGGTCATCTTCGCCGTCGTGATCGTGTTCTGGATGACGTTTCATCTGAACAGCACCGCGCTGAACGTCTGGACGCGCGATGACACCAACCGCGAGACGAACGCGGCCGTGCGCGTCATCACCGAGCACTTCGACGAGTTCGCCGAGAACGCGCCTCCGGACTACTTCAAGAACGCTGGACCGGACGTAGCCCGACCCGATCGAAACACGTTCGAAGTGGTCAGCCCAGAGCGTTACAAGGAGCTGGAAAAGGCCCATGAACTGCGCGTCGCCGATGGACAGAAAGTCTACGTGACGCAGAAGATGTTCGACGCGATCTACGCCAACGCGACGCCGGCAACACCGATCCTGGAGCCCGGCAAGCATCTGAAACTGGTCAACACGGAGCTATTCCAGTCGATCAATGCGGCGTACGTGATCCTGTTCACGCCGCTGGTCGTCGGCTTCTGGCACTTCCTGCGCGGCCGAGGCATGGAGCCCAGCACGCCGGCCAAGCTGGGACTGGGACTTCTGCTCACGGGCGGCGGGCCGCTGTTCATGCTGGGGGCGACCATCGTTTCCAATGACGGCAGCGTCAAGGCGGGGGCTTCCTGGCTGTTCGCCACTTATGCGATGGTCACCTTTGGCGAGCTGTGCCTGTCGCCGATGGGCCTGTCGCTGGTCAACAAGATGGCGCCGGCCCACATCCGTGCGTTCATGATGGGCGGCTGGTTCCTGTCCACGTCGTTCGGCAACAAGCTGTCCGGCATCTTCGGCGAGGTGTACACGAAGTGGAACCACGTCACCTTCTGGATCGTGCTGATCGCCTGTGAAGTGCTGTTCGCCGGCATCATCTTCGCCCTGCTGCCCTGGCTGAATCGCCAGATGGCGACCAAGAAGGAAGAAGCTGAAGCCATTTGAGGTCTCCATGACACGCTTCAAGTCCTGGACGCTGACGGACGTCCTCAATGACGTCTGGCTCGACAGCTTCTCGATCGCCAACGACGGCGTGCGCCTGGCGACGCCGCACGACTGGTCGATCCGCAAGCGCACCCTGCGCGGCGCCCTGCGCGATGGCATCGACCTGCTCGAGGTCCACAACGGCGCCCTGTCGTTCTCCGTGCTGCCCACGCGTGGCATGGGCATCTGGCGCGGCGAATATCGCGGCCACTTCCTCGGCTGGCGCGCTCCCGTCATCGGTCCGGTGCATCCGAAGTTCGTCGCCCAGGGCGAACGCAACGGCCTCGGCTGGCTCACCGGCTTCGACGAGCTGCTCTGCCGCTGCGGTCTCTCCTCCAACGGCCCGCCCGGCATGGACGGCACCACGCCGTTGACGTTGCATGGCCCCATCGCCAACCGCCCGGCGCACTACGTCGAAGTCCGCGTCAACCTCGACCCGCCGCACGAGCTGAGCGTGATCGGCCACGTGGAGGAGAGCGGCCTGTTCCTGCCGCACCTGCACCTGACTTCCACCGTGACGACCGTGCCCGGCTCGAACCGACTGGTGATTCACGACGTGGTCGAGAACCGCGCCGCATCGCCCGCGGAGATGCAGCTCCTCTATCACTGCAACATCGGCCCGCCATTCCTCGAAGCCGGCAGCCGCATCGTCGCGCCCTTTCGCGAGCTGGCGCCTCTGACGAAGCGCGCTGCCGAAAGCATCGACACGTTCGAGACCTATGCCGCACCCCAGGCCGGCTTCGCGGAGCAAGTGTACGCTTTCGACATGGTCGGCGATGCCGCCGGGAAGACTCTGGCGCTGCTTTACAACTCCACCGGCGAGCGCGGCGTCGCACTTCGCTGGAACCGCAACGAGCTGCCCTGCTTCACGGTCTGGAAGAACACCGGCGCCGTGGAAGACGGCTACGTGACCGGCATCGAGCCCGCGACGAACTGTCCCAACTTCAAGACTTTCGAACGCCAGCAAGGCCGAGTAAAGACGCTTCCGCCCAGCGGACAGTGGGAGTGCAAGTGGAGCGTGGAAGTCTTCGACACGAAAAACGGCGTCGATCATGTACTGGCGGAGGTGGCGACGTTGCAGGCGCATGCGCCGAAGACGATTCATCGAACGCCGCAGGCGAAGTATTCCGTAGGGTGAGACTGGACTCTTTTCGCGGAATCTGTTGCAGTGGTGATGGAGTGGATGCGATGCCTATGGCAAATCGACTGAGGTTGGCCCGTGCCCGCGAGGAACATCTATCACGACACCGTTGTCCGCGCACTGATCGCTGATGGCTGGACGATCACGCACGACCCGCTGACCGTGAGCTACGGTGGCAAAGATCTGTTTGTCGATCTTGGCGCCGAGCGACGCGCGATTGCCGCGGAGAAGTCCGGCCAGCGGATCGCCGTCGAAATCCAGAGCTTTCTCAGCCCCTCGATTGTACGCGACTTGCAAGAGGCGGTGGGGCAGTTTGAAGTCTACCGCACGCTCCTCTCGGAAACGGAGCCCGGTCGGCTGCTCTACATGGCAGTGCCTCGTCGCGTCCAACAGGCATTACTTGTTGAGGCTTTTGGGAATCTCATCATTACGCGCCTGCAACTTCGCTTGCTGGTGTTCGACGAACAGGAGGCGAAGATCATCCAATGGACAAGCTAGATCGCTACCGGGAAATTGTGCGCCGCCTGATCGAAGAGTACGCCGGGTACAAGCCGTCTCATGGCCAGATCGAAACTGAAGCCATCATCGACCGCGAGCACGACCACTACGAATTGATGCACGTAGGCTGGGATGGCACGCGGCGCGTTCACGGCTCCGTGGTGCATCTCGACATCAGTGGCGGCAAGGTCTGGATCCAGTACGACGGCACCAACTGGCCGGTGGCCGAGCAACTGGAAGCTGCGGGCATCCCGCGCGAAGACATCGTGCTTGCGTTCCATCCCGCCGAACTTCGTCCACTTACGGGGTATGGGGTGGGCTGATTCGCATGTGTCACTGCGGCCGTCCGATGACTGACGCACCTGTCGCTGCCGGTGGTCCAGCGGGCGGCGCAGCCGGCCCCGGTCCAGCGGGCGGTGCGGCGGGTCCCGGTCCCGCCGGCGCCAGCGGCGGCGGTCCGGTCGGCCGCGGCCCCACGGGCGGCTGGTAGATGTTGGTGCTCTCTTCTTCCACCACGTCCGCGAGCGATTCGGCACGCAGTTTCACGCGGAAGCGGACGTCGCCAACCTGCACGGCCTGCACTTCGACAACGTAGCTCAGTTTCTGGCCCGCGGGCAGTGAGTCCACAGCGGGGAAGACGACTTCATTGCCTCGGATCGTCGGTTGCGTCGGGCCGTTGGCGTTGATGACCTTCATCTGCGGCGGCACCGTGGCCTCGATCACCACCTTGTTGCCCGCTAGCGAGCCCTGGTTGAGCACGTCGATGCGATAGCTCGTCTTGCCGCCGACTTCCACCGGGTCCTCGGAGTCCTGCACTTCCAGGCGGAAGGCGGGCAGGCCGTTGATCTCGATGCCCGCTTCGGCCTGCACCTGAATGCCGGGGTCGGCGGTCGCCACCGCCACGTTCAGCGCACGCCGGGTCATCTTCACGCAGTTGGTCTTCACCTGCACGATCTTCTGCTCGCCGGGCTGGAGCGCGCCCAGGTTCCAGACGACGTCGCTGCCGGCGAGCGCGCCGCCCTGGCCGGCGCTGACGAAGGCCAGCTCCGCCGGCAGTTGATCGCGAACGATCAGGTTGTTCAACGGCGTCTCACCCGTGTTGGTAACGGTGATCTTCCAGTCGGCCGGGCGGTTCAGGTAGCGCTTTTCCGGACCGACCTTGTCGATGCGCAACTGCGCCTTCTGGATCACGACCGGATGCTCCGCCGTGGCGGTCAGGTTGCCGTCGGCGGTGGCAGTCACGCGGTTGTTGAGCCGGCCGGCCTGGCGCGGCGTCAGCGCGATCGGCACTGTCTTGCTCTCGCCGCCGGCAAGCGTGCCCACGGGCAGCTTCAGCGGGTTCGCGCGGGATTCGTGCTCCAGGCCCGGATCGAATTCATCGAGGAGCGTGACGTTGTTGGCCGGTCCGGTGCCCGGGTTCGTCACCGTGATCTCATACGTGAGCGGCATGCCGACGATGCCGGTCGCCGGTCCGGTCTTCTTCACCTGGAGCTGCGGCACGGTGACGTCCGTGGTCGCTTGCTGCTCGTCGCGCAGCCCGTCGCGCGTCTGCACGCTGGCCGTGTTGCTGACCGGCCCGGCCCGCAGCGCGCGGAAGATGACATTCACCGTATGCGACTGTCCGCCCTGGAGCCCCGCCATTGTCCAGACGAGTTGATTGCCCTGGACCGTGGCCGGCGGATCGGAGCGGATGTACTGCAAGTTCTCGGGAATCATGTCGCGCACCGTCATTTCCTGCGATTCGACCACGCCGCTGTTGGTGACGGTGATCGTGAAGGGCACTTCCTGGCCGAGTGCCACCGCGGGTGCGGTGGTCTTCTTCAGCGAGATCTGCGGGCCCTGCCAATCCTTGCGCGTCTCGCCGCGGCCGATGATGATGCCCGATCCCGACGGCGCCGTCGGATCCGGCGCCCGGATGATCTCGACGCCGATGCGATTGACGCCGGGCTTGGGCTCCACCTGTGCCAGCGTGACGTGAGCGTTGCCGTCCAGGTCCGTGACGGCGACTTCCTGCTGGCTGCGGCGCGGCAAGAAGACGGCAGGCGGACCGTCGAGGATGGTGTACCGCACGCGGTAGTTCGAAAGCGGCCGATGATCGGTGTGCCGCCAGACCTGGGTCGTGAAGATGTGTTCGGTGCCGACACGGTTGACGGCCGGCGGCGGGAAACGCCATTCCGCATCGACCCAGTGCTTGGTGACGAAGACCTTGTGGTTGTCCCAGTTGTAGATCTCCGGCGCGTAGACGGTCATGTGCGTGTCGCCCTCGATCGCCGAGGAGATCACGCACCACGTCTGGCCCGGCCGGATGGTGAAGTCGTCATTGGGATCGAGGTTGCCGCGCTCGATCGTGTGTTCCTTGTAGTCGGTATAGCTGACCGCGTACCGGTTATCGACCTTGTAGCCACGCCCCGAGAAGATGCCGCTCTCGTCGACCTCGACAATGTTGCCGACGCCTTCGAGGATCCACTCGACTCGCCGGCCGCGCCTTGGTTTGCCGTTCTCGTCGTAGATGGTGGCAATGAAGACGTGCTGCGTCTGCACCGGGTTGGTCGCTTCCATCGGCCGGCATTCGAGGCGGCAGGCGTGGCGGTCGAAGTTGTTGAAGTAGGAATGGCCGCCCGGCTTCGCGTGCGTGCGGATGATGTCGCCGAAGGGACACCAGTTGGGGAAGTAGCTCGGGTTGTGCGTGACGCCGAAGCAGCCGGACAGGGAGCACAGAGCGGCTGCCAGCAGCAGTCGTCCGAGCAGGTTCCGAATTCCCTTGTCCGCAGCCATGGATCGATCCCAGAGGCGGAGCCTCGGCCCTTCCGACACTCCATGCCGGGGAGCGTGTATACGCAATCGCGGTGGGATTACAAGGGGAACCCGCGGGAAGGTGGGTAAGGAGTTGGAGTTGCGAAAGTCTAATGGCTCAGGGTGCCAACCTTACGTGTGGGTACGCCCGAATGAGCCGGTCCGTGGTAACCAACGGACAGTCGTAGAAACGAGCGGTGGCAACGATCATCTGGTCGGCCGGGTCGCGGTGGAAGGCGCCTGGCAGTTGAGTCGAGCCAACGGCCACCTCCGGGGACAACGGTAACAACTGAACGGGCGGCTGGAGCGCTTGCGCCAGCCATTGATCGAGTGGCACCGCAAGTTGCAGTCGGCCTAGCTCGATCAACTTGGCCACTTCCCAGCACGAGATCGCGCAGACCCCCAAACCGTTGGCGGCTTCTGCCTGAATCAGGGCCGCATAGTCCGAAGGCAACTGGCTTCCACCATCCGCCCACCAGACCCAGATGTGAGTGTCAAGGACGATCACCGCAGGGCATCCCATTCGGTTTCCGCGACCGGTTCCGTGGGACGATCGTACCGGATGACGGTACCTCGGATCGAGCGTGCGGCTGGGTCCAGAGTTGCAATGGGTTGGAGGAGCACCTCGACCGCCTGCCCCGCTCGGAAGGGAAGTCGGTCAAGCGTCAGCTTTCCGTCTTCGGCCAGGACGGCTTCGATTCGATGGGCTGGTGTCATTGACAGTTCTCCACGGGCCTAGCTAAGCGAGCGACATGTTCTAGCGATGTTCTTGGGACCAGCTTGCCTGCCGATGCCGACGCAGAACGTGCAGGATCAAACGGCTGACCTCAGGTGCGGACTACGCCGTCGCTCTATTATTCCAACTCGGTCGGTGCAGAACAACCAACTCCTGATGGGCCGGAATGACTATTAGGAAGGCTCAGCGTCAGGTAGAATGAGAGGATGACTTGCAAAGCCAAGCAACTTCGGGACGAGACATTGCAACTGGCGCTGGTTGAGCGCATCGCTTGGACTCCAACGACGGGGAAGCCTCCTGGGACGTGGACATTGAACAGTGGATCGCCGAACTGGATCAGGGCACGGTCAAGCCGATCCTATGGGCCGAAGCGAAACGCAAGATCTTCGGGGATACGGATATTGTCTAGAGCCGCCGGCTCGCCAAGAAAACCAGCAAGTAGCAAAAGTTGAGTTGGAGCGCGTCATTCTGGCCTTACCCTCGGTTAGAAAAAGACCCACGCATGCCGATTCACGATTGGACGCGTGTCGATGCCGGCATCTTCCACGCGTTTCACCACGACTGGATCACGGAGATTTCGCGCGCCCTGAACCGTGGACTCTTGCCGGCTGACTATTACGCGCTGCCCGAACAGATCGCAGGCGGCCTCGGGCCGGATGTCCTGACCTTGCGCCGCCCAGGCGGCAAGGGGACGCACCCGGAGATTGAACCGCCCGGCGGCGGATTGGCGCTGGCCGTGGCGCCGCCGCGTGTCCGTATACGGATGCGCTCCGAAGCAAACCAGTATGCGGCCAAGGCCAAGGCCGTCACGGTTCGTCACGTCAGCAATCATCAGATCGTGGCGATGGTGGAGATCATTTCGCCGGGGAACAAGAACAATCAAAACGGGCTGAACGCGTTTGTGCGCAAGGCGCACGAAGCGCTCGCAGCAGGGATTCACTTGTTGCTCGTCGATTTGTTCCCGCCTGGCCCGCGCGATCCGCAGGGGATTCATCGTGCCGTCTGGGGAGATGACTGCGGTGCGGATTACGCACTGCCCGCGGAAAAACCGTTGACGTGTGTCGCTTACGTGGGTGGTGCTGGTGCGGAGGCTTTTATCGAACCGGTTGCAGTCGGAGACGCATTGCCCGAGATGCCGCTCTTTCTGACGCCCGACCTTTACGTCCTGGTGCCGCTGGAATTGAGCTATCAGCCTGCCTGGGAGGGGATGCCGGCGTATTGGCGCGACATGCTCACTGCGCCGGAGCCCAGGGACGCGCCAGGTTGACTCCTGGGAACGAGGACGACCGCCTCACGGCGGTTTCGCGGGTCGGCTCATCTCGCCTGCGGACTGGCTGCCTCCGCGTTGGACAAATCCTCTTGAAATCTCTTTCCACGTTGCTACATTCACTAAAGTTCAAGAGTGTTGCTGCTTTAAGGTTGTCCTGGCAGGAGACGTACGCGCGAAGGGAACGAGGATTGCAATGGCGATCACGAAGGACCGCAAGACAGAAATTATCGATCAGTACCGGCGCGAATCGACAGATACGGGTTCGCCCGAGGTGCAAGTTGCCTTGCTCACGGCACGGATCAATGATCTGCATGAGCACATGCGCACGCACAAGAAGGATCATGCCAGTCGGCGCGGTCTGCTGAAGATGGTCAGCAAGCGGTCCGGCCTGTTGACGTACCTTCGCACCAGGGACCGAACTCGCTATCTGGCGGTCATCGGTCGCCTCGGGTTGCGCAAGTGAGTCCCCTTCAAGCCCACGAACCGCGGTTCGTGGGCTTGGCCGTTCACCTTCCGCTCGTATCGGGCTTCCTGCCGGCCGTTTCTCTGAGAGGAATGTCCCGTGCAGGCATGTCGTGTGGAACGTCCGTTTGGCGCGAGTACCCTGAGCCTTGAAACCGGAAAACTGGCCAAGCAGGCCCATGGTGCCGTTGTCGTCCGCTATGGCGACACCGTCGTCCTGGTCGCCGCGGTGGAGGGCTCCCCGATCCCGGGGCGCGATTTCTTCCCGCTGACCGTGGACTATCGCGAGAAAACCTACGCGGCCGGTAAGTTCCCGGGCGGCTTCATCAAGCGCGAAGGCCGCCCCACCACCAAGGAAATCCTGACCAGCCGGCTCATCGACCGGCCCATCCGTCCGCTCTTTCCGTCCGACTACATCAGCGAAGTCCAGGTCATGGCTTCGACTCTGTCGGCCGACCGGGAAAACGATCCGGACATGCTGTGCATGATCGGCGCCAGCGCCGCCCTGCACGTGTCACAGATTCCCTTCCTCAAGCCCACCGGTTCCGTTCGCGTCGGCCGCATCAACGGCGAACTGCTGGTGATGCCGACACACACGCAGCTGGAAGAAAGCGATCTCGATCTCGTCGTTTCCGGCACGCGCGATGCCATCACGATGATCGAAGGCTTCGCACGCGAAATGAACGAAGAGCAGATGGCCAATTCCATCATGTACGCGCACAAGCAGATCGTCCAGGTCATTGAAATGATCGAGGAACTGCGTCAGAAGGCCGGCCTGGAACGCAAGGTGCTGCCAGCGCCCGCCGCGCCAAGTCCTGCCTTCGAATACCTCAAGCAAAAATACTACGAAGAGTTCAAGACGAAGAAGCAGACTTCCGGCAAGCAAGCCCGGGCCGATGCGATCAAGGAACTGCACGAGAAAATCAAGGCGGACGTCCTCCCGGAAGGCGGCGAGCCGAAATTCCCGCCGGAAAAGGTGTCGGCCGCGTTCCATGCCCTGGAAGAGCGCATCGTCCGCGACCTGATCATGGAAGGCAAGCGGATCGACGGCCGGACCTCCAAGCAGATCCGGCCGATCGTCTGTGAAGTCGGCGTCCTGCCGCGCACGCACGGTTCCGCCATTTTCCAGCGCGGCGAGACCCAAACGCTGGTGACGACCACGCTCGGCACCATGGCCGACGAGCAGCGCGTGGACGGCCTCGCCGACGAGTACAGCAAGAAGTTCATGCTCGACTACAATTTCCCGCCGTTCTCCGTCGGCGAATGCCGGCCCATCCGTGGGCCGGGCCGGCGCGAAATCGGCCACGGCGCCTTGGCGGAACGCAGCCTCAAGGCCGTCGTCCCCAACCCGGACAAGTTCCCCTACACGATCCGCGTCGTCAGCGACATCATGGAGTCCAACGGCTCCAGCAGCATGGCATCCGTTTGCGGCGGCACGCTGTCCATGATGGACGCGGGCATTCCAATCTCGGATCCCGTCGCCGGCATCTCGATCGGCCTGGTCAAGGACGGCGACAAATTCACCCTGCTGACCGACATTGTCGGTGACGAGGACCACTTCGGCGACATGGACTTCAAGGTCGCCGGCACGGGCCGCGGCATCACCGGCATCCAGCTGGACCTCAAGATCGATGGCATCAACGAGGAGATCATCCGCGGCACACTCGAGCAGGCGCGCGAAGCGCGGCGCGAGATCCTCAAGTCGATGCTGAGCACCGGCCTGCGGGCGCCGCGCGGGGTCATCAGCGAATTCGCCCCGCGTCTGTTGACCGTTCGCATCAATCCCGAAAAGATTGGCCTGCTGATCGGCCCCGGCGGCAAGACGATCAAGGGCATCCAGGAGAGCACCGGCGCCAAGATCGACATCAACGACGACGGCACGGTCTACATCTCGCACATGGACGCCGCCGGCGCCGAGGCGGCCAAGGGCAAGGTCGAGGCGCTGACTCAAGAGGTCCAGGTCGGCAAGGTGTACGACGGCAAGGTCACGTCGATCAAGGAATTCGGCGCCTTCATCGAGATCCTGCCGGGCCGCGACGGCCTGTGCCACATCAGCGAACTGGACGACAAGTACGTCGGCCGCGTCGACGAGGTGTGCAAGGTCGGCGACCGGATGCAAGTAAAGGTCATCGCCATCGACGACCAGGATCGCGTCAAGCTGTCGCGCAAGGCACTGCTTCGCGAGCAGAACCCGCGGCCGGCCGGAGCGCCCGACGACCGTCCGCCGCCGCGCCGCCAGGACGACAGTGGTCCTCCGCGTCGCCGGGAGAGTGACGGCGGCCGACGTGGCGAAGGCGAAGGCCGCCGCCGCGAACCGCCGCCACCCGCAGACGACGACGGCCCACGCTAACTCGTGCCTCTGAAACGTGAAGTCAGGGACCAGCAATCCACCGTATTGCTGCTCCCTGACTCCGTTTCTGATTCCTGATTCCTGGCTCCTGACCCCTGACCCCTGATTCCTGGCTCCTGACCCCTGATTCCCGTGTTGAACGAACAATACGTGGAGCTGGCTGAGCTGGCCGGCGGCTTTATCCACGAAATCAAGAACCACCTGAGCACGCTGGGACTGAACCTGCAGCTCCTGGCGGAAGACTTTCAGGATCCCCAGTCGCAGCGCGAGCGACGGGCCCTGGAACGGGTGCAACGCGTCCAGTCGGAATGTCAGCGCCTGGTCGACGTCTCCAATGACTTCTTGCGCTTTGCCCGCGTCAAGGACCTCGAATGCGTCACCACGAACCTGGGCGCTCTCATCGAGGAGATGACCGATTTCTTCTCTCCCACCGCTCGCCAGGCGAATATCGACATCAAGTGCTACATCCCCGCCGACCTGCCGCAGGTGAGCCTTGACGGCGATCTCTTCAAACAAGCGATCCTGAACCTCATGCTCAATGCCCAGCAAGCCATGGAGAACGGCGGCGAGCTGACGATCCAGGCGGAGAAGCTGGCGGACAGCGCGGCGATCGAATTGAGCCTGATCGATACCGGCCAGGGAATGACCGACGAGGTGAAAGCAAAGGTGTTTCGTCCGTTTTTCTCGACCAAGCCCGGCGGCAATGGCCTGGGCTTGCCGACGACACGCAAGATCGTTCAGGCTCACGGCGGCACCATTGCGGTGCAGAGCGAACTCGGCCGTGGCACCAAGTTCACGATCCGGCTGCCGATCGCGCGGTAATCGACAGCCTCGCGGAGAATTCCATGCAGATCCTGGCCGACCTGAATGGCAAGCGGATGCCGCTTTCCGAGGTAATGGTCCCCGCCCTCGATCGCGGCTTCCTCTTTGGCGATGCGATTTACGAAGTGCTCCGCATCTACCAGGGCCGCTCCTGGCTCCTGGACGAGCACTGGCAGCGCCTGGGACGAAGCCTCGAATCCATCCGCATCCAGGGCGTCGATCTCGCCCGGCTTCGCGCCCGGGCGCTCGACCTGATCGATGCCAGCGGCGTGCAAGAGGGCATGATTTACATCCAGGTCACGCGCGGCGCCGGCGTCCGACGCACGCACGCTTTTCCACCCCAGGCAACGCCGCTGGAGCTGCTCTGGGTCGAGGGGTTCACCGATCCTTACGCGGAGCAACGCCGAATTGGCACCTCGGTCATCACGCTGCCCGACATCCGCTGGGACCGCTGTGACGTCAAGTCGACCAACCTTCTGGCCAACGTCTTGGGCAGCCAGGCCGCCAAGGAAGCCGGTTGCCTGGAGGCGCTTCTCTACCTGCCGGACGGGACGATGACCGAAGGCACGCATACGAGCTTCTTCGGCGTGCTGGATGGGCAGGTGCTGACGGCGCCAAACAGCAACGCAATCCTGCCGGGCATCACCCGCGGCCTGGTCCTGCGCCTGGCCGCCAGCGCTGGCATCACATTGCGCGAACACGTCTTGAAACGCGACGACCTGAAGCGCGTCAGCGAGCTGTTCTTGACAGGAACGACCACGGAAGTGATGCCCATCGTCCGCGTGGACGATCAAACAATCGGCAACGGCAAGCCCGGTCCGGTCACGTTGCGCTTGCAGGAAGCGTATCGCGAGGTAGTACGCGAGTTCACCCAGTAATTGAAACTGTGAAACCTCGTGACCGGGCTCTGCCCGGTCACGCACTGCCGGCCAGGCTCTGCCTGGCGACAGGATCCTATGCCAAGTCTGCAAGTTCGTGCGTGGGAGATTTTCGCGAGGCAGAGCCTCGCGGGCAGTGCGTGACCGGGCAGAGCCCGGTCACGAGAATGTTCGGGGTCTTTGCACTCTGCTCTCCGCTCTCGACTCTCGTCAGAGCCGTTGCAGGTCCTGCGTCTGCGGCAAATCGTCCAGGCTGCTCAGGCCGAACAGTTCCAGGAACCGGGGCGTTGTTCCGTAAGCCACTTCGCGCGATTCGGCCTCGCCCCGGCTCACCACGGCAATCAGGCCGCGTCGTACCAGCTGACGCAACAGCGATCCAGACTCGGCACCGCGCAGGCTGTCCACTTCCTGGCGTGTTGCCGGCTGCCGATAGGCGACGAGGGCCAGCACGTCCACGGCGGCAGGGGACAAACGGGCCTCGCGCGTCGTTCCGTGGAGCTTTTCCATGACCGGGCGAAAGCGCGGCCGCAACGTAAGCACATAGCCGTGATCGTGGTTCTGGATCGTGTATGGCCGACCCTGGCTTCGGTATTCCTGGTTCAGCTCCGCGATCGCTTCCAGGAACTGCGCTGACGTCAGTCCACGGATCGCGTCGGCAGCGCGTGTCGCGGTGAGCGGCGGCCCGCCGACGAACAAGAAGGCTTCGATGATCCGTCGGGGCGCCGGGGGCGCGGCGGGAGGTGCCGGGGGAGCTGCGGCCGCCTCGAGCGCGTCGGGAGCGTCCACCTCCCAGGACGTTCGACCGGGTGGTCGCTCATCCGGCGCGGTCATCGCAAGACCTCGGTGTGCGGCAGGAAAAAGATGCCCGTGACGAACGTGCCCAGCCAGAGGGAGCTGAAAATTGCTGCCAGCGTCAGATGAATGGTACGTCGATGCGTAAGCCCCGTGTACAGCATGGCCGGCATCAGCACCGCCGAAGGCACCGCGAAGCAGAGGTGGATGTTCAGCGCCTGCTTCAGTTCCGGATTGGCCATGATGTAGTCGAAGATGTCCGGCCGCAGCATGCGGACGATGACCTCGAATCCGAGCAGTGCCAGCAGTGTGAGCGTGAAGAAGGCGAGGTTGATCCGCCCGTGCAGCCGATAGTTGCCGCGGGCCAGCGCCAGCAGCGACAGCAGAAGCAAGACCGTCACGGCGCCGACGGCGACTTTCAACGCGAGAATGACATTCGGTCCGGTGAGCAAGGCATCCCCGCGAGCATGGTGGGTCAGGGAAGGGAAAGCGAAGATTGGATGTTACCTGGCTGGCGTTCCCCGGTGCAATCGCAATCCAGGGAGCCTGCGAAAACCGGGCGATTCGGCACGCACGCGGCAACCTGGCGAGCGGATTTTCTCAACCGCGCGAATTACCTGCCTTGTTATTCGGGCCATTCCCGGTAGGAAAAACCCTGGGATCGCTTGCGTTCCGCGTCGATCTTGCATAAATCGAAGCGTTCCGTGAACTCGGCGACGCATGGAGGGGTGAATCGATGCTCGGAAGCACCAGTATCGTGGATCGCTGTCTGTGGCGCATGGGAATCCTCGACGCCGCCAGTCCGCTGCGTGTCAATGTGCCGGTCTTCACGGGCATCGTCGGCTTTCACCTGCTTGCTCTTCTGGCCTGCATCCCCTGGTTGTTCAGCTGGTCGGGCCTGGCGTGGGCCGTGGCGGGCCTCTACCTGTTCGGGACGATTGGCATCAACATTGGTTATCACCGCCTGCTCACGCACCGCGGCTTCGCCTGCCCGCGCTGGCTGGAGCACGCCCTGACCGTTGTCGGCGCCTGCTGCTGGCAAGGCACGCCGATGAACTGGGTGTCGGTCCATCGCATGCACCACCAGCACTCGGACGACAGCGGCGATCCGCACACGCCGCGCGCCGGCTTCTTCTGGAGCCACATGGGCTGGTTCCTGATCTACGACCCGGCCCTCTACAACATCGCCACCTATGACCGCTATGCCCGAGACCTGTTCCAGGACCGCTTCTACAAGTGGCTGGAACGGCCGCGAATTTGGCGCAATATCCACCGGGCCCAATGGGCAGCGTTCTTCGTGGCTGGCGCAGTGGTCGGCGGATTGACGGAATGGAGCCTGGAAGGCGCCTTGCAGCTTGGGCTGAGCTGGCTGGTGTGGGGCGTCTTTGTGCGCACCGTGGCCGTCTGGCACATTACCTGGTCGGTCAACTCGGTCACGCATCTGTGGGGTTACCAGACCCACGACACGCGCGATGATAGCCGCAACAACTGGCTGGTCGGCCTGGTCAGCAATGGCGAAGGCTGGCACAACAACCATCATGCCGAGCCTCGCAGTGCCGCCCACGGCCAGCGCTGGTGGGAGCTCGACGTTTCCTACCTGACCATCTGGGCACTGGAGCGGACGGGATTGGTTTGGGACGTGGTAAGGCCGAAACCGAAGCAACGCACGCCGGTCGAGAAGGCCGACGAGCACGCGGCCGCTTGACATGCAATCGCGATTCACGAGCCCGCGGCGCAAGCAAGTATTTGCCGTGCTTGCGCCGCGGGCTCGAACCGATTGCGCCAGTCATGCTGCCGCCGACTTGCTCTTTCGCTTCGGCGGCTCGTGCTTCCAGCGGCGGTGCAGCCAGAAGTACTGCTCGGGATTGCGGCGGATGAGGCGTTCCAGCGCCGAAGTGAACCGCTGCGTCATTTCGCGCACCGCCTGGGGCTTGTCCTCGTATTGCTCCGGGTAAATCACGTCCTCCACCACCACTTCGTAACACATCGGTGAACCGATGCGTCGTACACCGATGACCAGCATCACTGCCTGATACTCGCGCGCCAGCAGAACGACGGCCTTGTGCGTCGATGCGGGCCGGCCGAAGAAATCCACGAACAGGCCGCGTTGCCCCGCATCCTGATCGCCCAGCGTCGCGAGCAAGCCGCCCTCCGCCAGCACGGCCTGGATCCGTTCGTAATCGTCATTCTTGTCGAGAATCGTCTGCCCGGTGCCTTCGCGGAAACGGCGGCGCAGGAAGTCATCGAGGTACGGGTTGTCCAGCCGGCGGGCAATGGCCGCGGTGCGGAAGCCAAGCAGCCCCATCGCATAGCCGCCCATCTCCCAGTTGCCGAAGTGCCCCGTGACAATCAGCACCGGCCGCGGCGACAGGATCGCCTCGACCATGGCACGCACGTGGGGCAGTTCGACGTGCCGTCGCCAGTTATGCGCGTGCAGTCGCCGCGGCGTCAGCAGGATGTCCATCAACAATGTGCAGAAGTGCAGATAGACCGAGCGCACCAGCCGGTCGCGCTCTTCGGGACGGGCGATCTCCGGAAAGGCATGCCGGAGATTGTCGTGGGCGACCAGCCGATGGCGGCGATCGATGCGATAGGCGAGCCAAGCGAGGCCCCGGGCGGCCGTCGCCGCCAGGTCGGGCGACAGCGCCTGGATGAAGCAGGCGACCAGCCGCACGACGAGGTAGACGATGTAATCGGTGATGCGGGATCGTTGTTTCGACATGGGGCCACTCCTTTGGCCAGGATTCAAAGCTACGTAGGGTGCGTCAAGCGCACTCGCGCGGACGCACCGCGCGTAGCCGTTACGCCTCTGCAAGCGCCGGTGCGTCCGCGCGAGTACGCTTGACGCACCCTACATATTCGTTGCCGGGCTGGATGAATCAACCCAGCTTGATGGTCTTGCCTGTCTGCGCGGACTGGTAGATCGCCAGGATGATTTCGACCGCCTTGCGGCCTTCCCGGCCATCGACGAGCGGCGCCGAGTTCGTCTCGATGGCACGCACGAAGTCGGCGAGCTGGCGGCGGTGATATTCGTAGGAGATGGATGCCGGGTTGCTGGAGCCGCCCGATGCGCCCACTTTCTGCGCGAACCTCTGCCGGGTCGCCTTATCCTCGTCCGTCTCGGGCAGAAAATCCCAGCGGAGTACGTCCTCCTGCTCGATGACCGCACTGCCCTTGTCGCCGTGGATCGCAATCGTCTTGGGCAATCCCGGATGAACGCTGGTCGTCGCCTGGATGACGCCGAGGGCGCCGCCGGCGAACCGGAGGCAGGCGACGGCGGTGTCCTCCACCTCGATGCGTTCGTGGGCCAATGTCGCGGTCAAACCGCAGATGTGGGTCGGCATGCCCATCATCCACTGCAGGAGATCGACATTGTGGATCGCCTGGTTCATCAATGCGCCGCCGCCATCGAGCGCCTTGGTGCCCTTCCAGCCGCCTTCGTCGTAGTACGCCTGCGACCGCCACCACTTGCAGGCCGCCTCGCCGAGGGTCAGGCGCCCGAAGCGGCCGGCGTCCACCGCCTTCTTCAAGGCGACATTGGCATCCGCGAAGCGCGACGGAAAGATCGTGCAGAGCTTAACGCCATGCTTCTGACAAGCGTCGATGATGCGATCGCAGCGTTCCAGCGAGATTTCGAGCGGTTTTTCAACAACAACATGCTTGCCGGCCGCCGCCGCCGCCACCGAAGGCTCCATGTGAGCGCCGCTGGCCGACGTGACGATGACGACGTGAACGTCCTTCCGCGCCAGTGCCGGTGCCAGGTCGGCGTAGGCGTCGCACGGCAGACCAAGTTCCGCCTTCAGTTTCTCGGCATTGGCCAGCGAACGACTCACCAGGGCGACGACGCGCGTGCCGGGAACCTCGGCCAGGGCCTTCGCATGAAAGCGAGCGATCATGCCGCAACCGACAATGGCGATACCAAGAGTAGAACTCATGAAGAGCACCCGCTATCGGGGTCCAGGATCCTTGCCCGCACAAGGAGGACACACTTCTCCCATGCGCACACCGAGCAGTTCACACTCCGCGACCGGCTGCGCTCCCTCCGTAATGATTAAGCGGCAGTGCGGAACCATACGAGCCACGATATCGGGGAGCCGATCTGGAGCGAAGAGCGTGAGGTCCACTTCTGACTGGCCCGCCAGGGTCTCAGCTTGGGTACCTGTCGCCTGGAGCACGACGCTGAAGAATTCACCCTCGCCGGGAAATCGGGCCGTTGAAGCGTAGACCGGACCAGTGGGCAGCGTAGTTCGCCCCCCTTCATCGGGCGTCAACCAGCGGATTCGCGCAGAAGCGATCGGTTGCAGCATCACGGAACTCCTCTCGGGAGCGCGGGCAACTCGGTGACTGCCAGGATCGAGCCATTCAGCGCAGAAAGCTGATCGATCCGGACAAATCGCGCCGGTCCGATTCTGTCCAGGTTTTGCAGTCTCCAGAACTGGTTAGCGATCGCCAAAGGGAGTATTACTTCCACAACGTGGAACGGACCAGCGCCCTGCAGATAGAACAATCTGCCCCACACGGCAGCATCCGCGGCAGATTCGGCAAACCACTTCCTTGGTTGGATGGTGGTGCTGGGTAGAAACCGCCGCGCTGCGCGATGTCTACCCGTTCCAGATTGCTGACTGCCCGGTAAAGCCGGACGATGGAGCCACTGCTTCTCAGCATACCAGAGGGCGACATTCGCTCACCAGCCCACAGTCCCTGACAATGCGGCCAAGCTCAGGCATCCGCCTTGTACAACAGTGCCGCCCGCCACAGATATTGCAGCCCGCTCAGGGCGGTGCTCGCCAGCATCGCGTAGATCAACGTCAGCTGAATATTTCCGAAGCCGCCACTGGCCGCCGGATAGCTCGAAGGCGCTTCCAGGGCGACGAAGATGGCGATCAGCGCAGCGCACTGGAGCACCATCTTGATCTTGCCCAGCCAGTCGGCGCCGAAGGTGGCGCCGCGGTTCTCCAGGAAACTGCGCAAGCTGGTGATGATGAGCTCGCGCGCCACGACCAGCGTGACCATCCACGGCGTCAAGCCGGCGTTCGGCACCGGCAGGAGGAAGATGTACGCGCCGCAAATCAGCACCTTGTCGACCAGCGGATCGAAGTTACGGCCGACCGCGCTGATGAGGTTCTGCTTGCGGGCGACGTAGCCGTCCAGCCAGTCGGTGAAGGCAGCCGCGGCGAAGACCAGCACGCAGGCAATCCAGTTGTGCTGTGCGATCAGCACGAAGAGCACGACGGCCAGCACCAGCCGGCCGGCGGTGAGCTGGTTGGGGAGATTGAAGACCGGCGGTTCGCGCGGGGTTGTCGTTGCCATGACGTCACCACTGCACCACGACGCTACTTCGCCACCTTGAGCATCCGTGCCGCAAGGTCGTATCCATCGGCGCCGGTCACTTTGACGCGGACCAGGTCGCCGGCGCGTAGGTTCTTGCCCTTGACCCGCACGCTGCCGTCGATGTCTGGTGCGTCGGCATAGCTGCGGCCGACCGCATGGTTGGGCACTTCCGGATCGGGGCCGTCAACGATGACATCGAGCTCGCGACCGACTTGCTTTCGACTCCAGGCGAACGCCACTTCCTGCTGCGCTTCCATTAGCCGGTTGCGCCGCTCCAGCTTCACCTCTTCGGGCAGGTGATCGTCGAGGCGCGTCGCGGGCGTGCCGGGCTCGAAGGAGTAGGGGAAGACGCCGACGCGTTCGAAGCCAGTGCTCTTGACGAACTCGTGCAGCTCCTCGAACTCCGCATCGGTCTCGCCGGGGAAGCCGACGATGAACGTGGTCCGCAACGCCAGGCCCGGAATAGCCGAGCGCAGCCGGCCGAGCAAATTCACCGTCTCGGTCCGGTTGACGCGCCGCTGCATCCGCTTCAGCATTCGGTCATTGACGTGCTGCAACGGCATGTCGAGGTACGGCAGTATCTTCCGGGCGCCGGCCAGGGTGTCGATCAGCTCGTCGGTGAAGTGGATCGGATAGGCGTACAAGACGCGGATCCAGTCGATGCCGTCAATCTTGTCCAGTTCGCGAAGCAGTTCCGCGAGACGAACCTTGCCGTAGAGGTCCAGGCCGTAGTAGGTGGTGTCCTGGGCGACGAGAATGAGCTCCCGCACGCCGTCGGCGGCCAGCTCGCGGGCTTCGCGCAGCACTTCTTCGATCGGCTTGGTGACGTGCTTGCCGCGCATGCCGGGGATCGCGCAGAAGGTGCAGAGCCGATCGCAGCCTTCGGAGATCTTCAAGTACGCGTAGTGCCGTGGCGTGATGCGCAGGCGTGCGGTGTCTTCCTGGGCTCGCACGGGAGCGGGGCGGAACAGGCTGCGCTGCTCGGCGACTTCGCTGCCGCGTTTGCGTTTGGGCGGATGCAGCGTGCGATCGACGACGCTGGCGATTTCCTCGCGGCCGAAGACGCCGACGATGTGATCGACTTCGGGCACTTCGAGCAGCAGGTCGTCTTTCTTCCGTTCCGCGAGGCAGCCCGCGACGACGACCGACCCGACGCGGCCATCTTTCTTGAGCGCAAGCATCTCGCGGATGACGGCCAGCGACTCCTGGCGGGCCGGCTCGATGAAGCCGCAGGTGTTGACGACAACAACGTCGGCCCCATCAGCGTCGGGCACCAGCGCGTAGCCGTCCTGAGCGAGCTTTCCCAGCATCCTCTCGGAATCGACGAGGTTCTTGGGACAGCCAAGGCTGACGAATGCAAAAGTTCCCTTGCGATCTGTTTTGTTGCTCACGAAGAGGGACCGTAAAAGTTGAGTTCCAGATCTACACCCAGCTCGCCACACAACCTTAGCGTTTCCGCTTTCAGCACCTCTGCGGAATAATTGTCTTCGGAAAACCAGCCAACTCGCAAGGAAACCTCACCTTCTTTTCTCAGATCGCCAAAGAGATCGCGGTGCGACCGCAGTTTTTCCAGGCACTCCAAAATGAACTCCGAAATCGGCTTGGAACCTGAGTAGATCCGTTCTTCCTCGTGCAGATCAGCACTCCAGTGGGAGAGCAGGGTTTTCCGTTCGGGCATGACTGGCTTGCCTTTGACCCGTCTTAGGTCTCCAGCCCGCGATTTGATACTTGGGTGAAGCTCGCGAATGGCTTCCGTAATGACTTTGGGATCGATCGTCGGGTGAACGATGCTTAGGCTGATGCAGTAGTGAAACTCGTTCGCCATCTTGTCTCGGGGTTTCCCGGTGCGATTCTCACGTCCGGACAACGGGCAAGGTGGATTGGGTCGCAAAAGGCTCCCTTCGACTCAAGCGACCGAAACCTCCAGTGGCGACAGCGACTCGATGAGGATGAGCGATAGATTCTCCCAGCGATCGTAGACCTCCGGAGAATCGCCGACGAACGTGAAAACAAGTAGGTCTCGTCTCCCGACGCGCACCATCTCGGGATGATGAATATCGAAGGTACGGCCGCTGTTCATCCGAATGCGGAACGGACGAAAAGGCGCAGCTTGCACATAGTTGAGAACTTCTTGGGACGTCATGTCAGCCTCTCCCGCGCGGACGAGTGTGCATGGAGGTTATACCGGATTCGTTGCGCAAGCGTCAAGTTGGCGTACATTGGCGGGGTAGCGAACCTGCGGCCGCCCGCCGCGTCGGCGATCGATTGGCGCACGAATTTCCTTGATGACCCGGGGCGCTCTTGGAGTAAGATACCTCTCACAACGATCCACCATCGGAATGGTGTGCGTTGACGCGCACAGGGATGGAACTTCGGTCCTTCGCCGGCCTCCCTTGGATTTCCAGCGACCCCTAACGAAGTGCTGTCATGTCGATTGACTTCACGTGCAATGGCTGTGGGACCTACCTGCAGGCGGGAGACCACCTGGTAGGACGAGTCCTGAAATGCTACAAGTGCGGCGGCCTGTTCACGGTGCCGACGGCATCGACGATTTCGCGGCCCAACCGCCCGTCCGCCGCATCCAGTCCGCCGCCAGCACCCGCTGCGCCGCCGCCGATGCCCACGCTGGCACCAAGTCCGCCGCCGATGCCGGCACCCATGGCGATGCCGCCGATGCCCGCGGCCGCGGAAGCCGCCGACTTCGAGTTGCCGCCCGATTTCGGCGTGGACGAACCAATCCAGCCCATGCAAGAAGAGCCGGTGGAAGAGTTGGTCGACGCCGAGGACATCCTCATGCTGGAGGAAGACCCCGGTGCCACCGCTCCAGCGCCTGCCGAAGGTGCAATCGAGGAGTTCGACGCCGCGGACATCCTCCTGCTCGAAGAAGAGCCGCCGAAGAAAAAGAAGAAGTGATCCGGGTTCGGCACAGGACCATGGAAACGAGACAGTCCCGATCAGTGGACACCAAGAAGATGGCCGCTGATCGGGACTTTTGCGTTGTACGCTCAGCGAGGGCTGACGGGAACGCCGACCCCGCTTGATTCGCTACTTGGACTTCGGCTTTTCTTTGTCCTTCTTCGCCTTCGCTTCCTCGTATTCCTTGATGTACTTTTCCGGGTTCGCGTTGAACTCCGACCGGCAGCCGCCGCAGCAGACGTAGTAGGTCTGTCCCTTGTAGGTTACCCGCATCGCGGCCGGACCGCCACTGACGATGCACTCCGGCCCGCTGTCGTCCTTGTTCGCAAAGGCCACGCCTTCCTTGGTCGCTCCCACCTGGTACACCCGCGTGAACGAGCCGCGGTCCTCGGGCTTCACTTCGTAGTGGTAGAGGTAGCGATTGTTGTGCAGCAGGCTGATGACCATGCGCTGCGTTTCCTTCTTCTTTTCGTCGCTCCGCTCCAGCGTCAGCACGTGTTCCTTCAGCTTGCCTTCGAAGGCGATCGTTTCCTTTTCGGTCGTCTGGAGTTTCAACTGGTAGTGGTCCTTGTCGGCCACGTAGCGGAGTTCGCCGTCGACGAAGTATTTGCCCTTCTCGAAGGCAACGGTGAGCCAGGCGTCATTGCCCTTGAACTGCCATTCCCAGCTGATGGTCTCCTGCCAGTAGCCCTTTTGCTTTTGGGCCTTGCTGCCTTCGGGCGTGCCGGTGGCCCGCCAGGAGCCGATCAGGTCGTGGAAGGCCTGCAGCGCTTCCTTGGGCGTGCGCTTGGCCGGGCCGTCCGCGGTCGTGGCCGTTTGCACGGCAATCAGCGTCATCAACACGGTCAGGCCTAGCAGGCGCTTCATGATTCGTTTCCTCGCGGTCGGAAGTGACCCGTTCTGTTAAACACCTGGCCCGAATGAAAGTTGCGGAATGGTCCGCGCTTCAGCATACTGAGGAAGCCCCTCGCTTGCGCGGCGGGCCCAAGTGCAACGATGAAGGAGATTCGATCGATGAAACGCACCACCGCCCTGTTCCTGGCGGTCGCCGTCCCCCTGGCGTTCCTCGTCTCGTCCGATACCGTGGTCACGGCCCAGAAGAATGAAGTCATCCCGCATGGACAGGATGCGCCGCCGGGACCGCCACTGTCGCCGGCCGAGGCGATCAGGAAGATGACGGTACCCGAAGGCTTCACCGTCGAGTTGGTCGCGGCGGAACCGGACATCGTCAATCCCGTCGGCATGACCTTTGACGAGCGCGGCCGGGTCTGGATCACGGAAAGCCTGGAATATCCGCGCCATTCCGCCGGCCCCGGCAAGGACCGGGTCAAGGTGCTGGAAAGCACCAAGGGCGACGGCATTTACGACAAGGTCACGATCTTCGCCGAGGGGCTGAACATCCCGTCCGGCATCGCGGTCGGCCACGGCGGCGTCTGGGTCGCCAACGCGCCGGATATCCTCTTCTACAAGGAAGGCCCGGACGGCAAAGCGGCCGGCAAGCCCGAAGTCGTCGTCACCGGCTTCGGCCGCTCCGACACGCATGAGCTGCCGAACTCACTGACCTGGGGCCCCGACGGCTGGCTCTATGGCCTCAATGGCGTCTTCAATCCCAGCGTCGTGAAGAGCAACAACGGCAAGGAATATCGTTTCACCGTCGCGCTGTTCCGCATTCATCCGAAGACGCGCGAGTTCCAGTTGTTCTGCGAAGGCACCAGCAACCCCTGGGGCGTCGCCTGGGACAACGACGGCAGTGCCTTTATCAGCGCCTGCGTCATCGACCATCTCTGGCACCTGGTCGAAACGGGCTATTACCACCGCCAAGGCGGACCGTATCCGCCGCACACGTGGAAGCTCGGCTCGATCGTCAAGCACAAGCACCAGCGAGCGGCCTACTGCGGCATCACGTTCTTCGATAGCGACGCCTATCCGGCCGAATATCGCGAAAAACTCTACATGGGCAATATCCACGGCGGCTGCATTAACTGCGACGAAGTGACACGCGACGGCTCGACCTACTTCGGCAAGGGCCGACCCGACTTCCTGACTGCCAACGACAAGTGGTTCATGCCGGTGGTGCAGAAGACCGGGCCGGACGGATGCCTGTACGTCCTCGATTGGTACGACCGCTATCACTGCTACCAGGACGCCAACCGGGATCCCAAGGGCATCGACCGCGACCGCGGCCGGCTCTACCGCGTGCGCTACAAGGACACGCCGCGGGCGGGCAAGTTCGACCTGGCGAAGGAGAGCGACGACGACCTCATCAAGCGCCTGCACAGCCCGAACGTCTATTTCCGCGACATCGCCCAGCGCATCCTGACGGAACGCGATTCCGCGCAAGGTCGCGATATGCTCGAAAAGCTGGTACTGAACGATTCCGCACCGCGCAAAGCACGGATGCACGCACTATGGTCGTTGGTCGGCACCGGCAAGCTCGACGCAGTGTTCTCCAAGCGGCTGCTGGCGCACAGGGATCCCGCCTTCCGAGCGTGGGCCGTCCGCGCGGCCGGCAACGCTCGCAACGTCGATCCGGGGATCCGCAACGCCATCGTCGCCCTGGCCCAGGACCCGTCGCCCGATGTGAAGCTCCAGGTCGCCATAGCAGCTTGCAAGCTCGACGGCGTCGAACCGATGCCCGTGCTGCTCCAGGTGCTGGCACGCTGCGGGGACGACAAGGTGATCCCGGCCATCGTCTGGCAGAACCTGCACCCACTACTCGAGGACAAGAGCGGCCACTTCATCCGCGTCGTGGAGAAGACGGACCTCAAGGCGTCGCCCAACCTGGCCGGACTGTTGCCCCGCGTCATCGAGCGCATGATCGGCAGCAAGAAACCCGATCCACACGCCCTCTGCCAGCTGCTGGCATTGCTGATCGAAGGTAAAAATGGCCATCACGAGTGCTGCTGCCAGTGCATGGCGACGCTGGCAGGCAAGGTCCAGACCGGCGAGGTGGCCGGCGACCATCATGCGGTCATCAAGAACAAGCTGCTGCCGGTCGTCCAGCGCGTGCTGGTCGAGAAACCCGATCATCCGCTGTATCTCGACGCCGCCCTGCTCGCCGCGACTTTGAAGGAGCCCGCCGGCGTCGAGGCAGTCCGCAAGGTGTTCGCCGCGAAGGAGCAGACCGAGGCCGCACGGCTCAAGGCGCTGGCCGCGCTCATCACGGCCGGCGATGCCACGCTGATGGACGGTGTCACGGTCATCCTCACGGACGCCAAGGGCAACACCGTGGCCTTCCGCGGCCAGGTGCTGGCCGCCCTGGGCAAGCTCGAACAGCCGAAAGTCGCCGAAGTGGTCCTCGACCTCTATCCGAAGATGGAATCGGACCTGCAGCCCAAGGCGATCGAGTTGCTGACGCAGCGCGTGCCGTGGAGCAAGCTGCTGCTCCAGCGCATCGCCAAGAAGGAGATCTCGTCCGGGACGCTGAACGTCAACCAGGTCAAAAAGTTGCTGGCGTTCAAGGACATGGAGCTGACCAAGCAGGTGACCGCCGTCTGGGGCAATCTGCGCGACGAACGCAATCCGGAACGCGAAAAGGTCGTCATCGAGATGCGGAACTATCTGCGCAAGACGCCCGGCGACCCGAAGGCCGGCCAGCTGGTATTCAAGAACGTCTGTGCCCAGTGCCACAAGATTTACGGCGAAGGCCAGGAGGTGGGGCCAGACGTGACCGCGAACGGCCGCAGCGATTTTGAACAGCTGCTGTCCAACGTCTTCGATCCGAGCCTGGTTATCGGTGCAGGCTACCTGGCAACGACCGTGGCTACCAAGAAGGGCCAGGTCCTCACCGGCATCGTGGTCGAGGACAATGCCCAGCGTGTCGTGCTGAAGGTCCAAGGAGGAAAGCTGGAGACGATTGCTCGCGGCGACATCGACGAGATGGCCGTCAGCAAGGTATCGCTAATGCCGGAAGGACTGGAGAAGCAACTCAAGCCGCAGGAGATCGCCGACCTGTTCGCGTTCCTGTGCCTCGATAAACCGCCGACCGATCCATCGGCAAAGCGTATCCCTGGGTCGCCGAATCCGAAGTAGGAGAGCGAACCCCAAAGGCACGAAGAACACAAAGAAGAAAAGGCAAAGAAAGTCAGAGCATTTAGCAACGCCGTGCTTTGCTCTGCTTCTTTGCCTTTTTCTTCTTTGTGCCTTTGGGGGTATTCCCTACTTTTCGCCGACGCGATAGCGGACGAACTTGACGACCTTCAAGCCCGCGGCCTTGAGCACGTCGCCGACCTTCTTGGTGTCGTCCTTGACGAACGGCTGCTCGACCAGCACGTTCTCGGTGTAGTAGGACTTGATCTTGCCTTCGATGATCATGGCAAGGATGTTGGCCGGCTTGTTCTTGTTCTTCGGGTCGGCCGCAATCTGCTCCTCGGCGATTTCCTTTTCCTTGGCAATCACCTCAGCCGGCACGTCCTCGGAGCGTGCCGCGACCGGGTTCTTGGCCGTGATGTGCATGCACACGTCGCGCAGGAGCTGGTCCTCGGCCTTGTCGCCTTCCACCTGGAGCAGCACGCCGACGGTGCCGTCGTGGTGGACGTAGCTGCCCAGCAATCCGTTCAGGCGGGTGAAGCGGGCCGGCTTCATGTTCTCGCGGATCAGGCCGACCACGTCGCCGACGCGGTCGTTGACAGTCTTCTTGTCGTCGTCGATGAACGGCTCGGTCAACAGCGCGTCGACGGACGCAGTGTCCTTGATCGCCACGTGCCGGGCCAGGTCGTTGGACAGCTTGACGAAGTGCTCGTTCTTCGCCACCGGGGCGCTTTCGCAGCGCACCTCGATGATGGCCCCGAATTTCTTGGCGTTGTCGATGTAGACCGCAATGCGGCCCTCGGCGGTCTCGCGGTCGCCCTTCTTGGCCTGGATGCCGGCGTTCTTCTTGCGGAGGAAGTCGATCGCCTTGTCCATGTCGCCGGCGCACTCGGTTAGCGCGGCTTTGCATTCCATCATCGGCGCGTTGGTCCGGTCGCGCAGGGCCTTTACCGCGGCGGGAGAAATGGTGCTCATGCAGGGTGTTCCTTTCCGGATAACTATCAGCCGTCAGCTTTCAGCGATCAGCCTGTAAAGACGGCTGATCGTTTGCGATTCTGAAAGCTGACGGCTGATGGCTGTAAAGCGGAGGCTCGTCTTATGGTACGGCAGCGGGAGCGGGTTTCGGGTTCGGCGGCGTCACGACGGGGCCATTGGAGACGCCAGGGACGCGCGGCCGCAGTTGCGACTGCTGTTCGGGCGGCAGAGCGGCCCGGCCTTCCAGGATGGCGTCGGAAAGACGGCCGAGCACCAGCTCGATCGAGCGAATGCTGTCGTCATTGCCAGGAATCGGCAGATCCACCGTGTCGGGATCGCTGTCGGTATCGATCAGGGCCAGCGTGGTCACGCCCATGCGCTGCGCTTCCTTGACCGCGATGTGCTCGCGATGCGGATCGACGACGACCAGGGCATCGGGCAAGCGGTTCATGTCGCGGATGCCGAGCAGGTTGCGGCGGATCTTGGTCAACTCGCGGTTCAGCTGGGCGACCATCTTCTTGCTGTAGCCGCGGATTGCCGCGTTCTCGGGCGACTTGTTCAGCTCGAACTTGCCCGATTCGTTCAGCATGCTGCGCATGTAAGCCAGCAGGTCCATCTTGGCGGGGTTCTCGCCGGACGGCAGCCATAGGCCTTCCAGTTCCTGGAGGCGCTTGAGCCGGTCGCGAATGGTGCGGTAGTTCGTCAACGTGCCGCCCAGCCAGCGTTCGCTGACGTAGGGCATGCCGCAACGGGCCGCTTCGCGCTCGATGGTATCCTTCGCTTGCCGCTTGGTGCCGACGAACAACACCAGGCTGCCCTTGCTGGCGATCTGCGCGAGGAAGCGATGGGCGCGGAGCAAGCCGCGGACCGTCTCGCGCAGGTCGATGATATGAATGAGGTTTCGCTTGCCGTAGATATACGGCCGCATCTTGGGGTTCCATCGACTCGCCCGATGTCCAAAATGGACGCCGGCGTCGATCAAGTCCTTTACCTGAACAATGGCCACAAACTGCCCTCCTGCCCTGCGGCGGGGTGAAGAGAAGATGGAAAACCCGTATTCTACACCGACTTCGCGGCCTTGGCATGTCTGCGCAGCGGTGAAGAGGTTCATCGTAGCAACGAGGGGCCGATGGGTCAAACGGTTTTGGAAAAACCCGGCACCGTCGGCCCCCCGGCGACTACTTTCTGGGCCGCACATCGAGCGAGACGTCCGCGGCGGCCGGTGCCGCTCATCCAGATCGGCGCTGCTGCGTTTTGCAGGTGGGGCATTCCGTCGCGCTGCATATCGGAGCCGGATCATGACCGGAAGTGTGGACGGTTCGGGGCACGCGCTCATTCGCATTCGGGAAGCATACCGACGTAACGGAAACGGTGTTGGACGCGTGGATCGATAGCGGGCTTGGCCGCTCCGCTATTGCGCAGGTGATGGCGAGAGTTTATTTCGCCACCGGGACCGGGGTGATGTAGCACATGTGATTGTCGTGTCCGGTGATGACCGTCTTGCCATCCGGCGCGAATGTGATGCAGTAGCCGACAGACTTGATCTTGCGGCTCGCGGCGGGTTTGCCATCGGCGAGGTTCCAGATCGTGATGTTGCCGCCGTAGCCGATCGTGGCCAGGTCCTTGCCGTCGCGCGAGAAGACGACGCCGTACAGGTCATCGCTGGTCGGGCCGAGCTTCTTCACCTCCTTGCCGTCCGCCACCGTCCAGACACGCAGGAACTTGTCGAATCCAACCGTGTACAGCGTGGCGTTGTCGGCCGAGAAGGCCAGGCCGGTGACGGGTTGCGGCATCTTGAACTCGGCGTCGAAGGCGTGGCCCTTGATGGCGCGGGCTTCCTTCTGTCCCGGCACGTCCCAGAGCTTGACCACGCCGTCGCCGCCGCCGGACGCCAGCACCTTGCCGTCCGGGCTGAAGGCGACGGAGTAAACGGATCCGCCGTGAGCGCCCAGGTTCTTCACTTCCTTGCCGTCTTCGGGGTTCCACAGCCGCACGGTCTTGTCGGCACCGCCGGAGGCCAGCGTCTTGCCGTCGGGGCTGAACGCCACCATGTCGACGATGCCCGTGTGCCCCTTCAATTCGCGGATCATTTTGCCGTCGGCGACGTTCCAGAGCTTGATGAGCTGATCGCTGCCGGAGGAGGCCACGGTATTGCTGTCGGGGCTGAATGCAACGGAGTACACCGGACCCTTGTGGCCGGTCAGCGTGCGCAGCTCCTTGCCGGTGGCGAAGTCCCAGAGCTTGACCGTGTCGTCAAAGCCCGCCGTGGCGAGCACCTTGCCGTCGGGGCTCAGGGCCACGCCGTAGACCAGGGCCGTGTGGCCTTTCAGTTCCTTGGAAGCATCACCGTCCGCAGCCAGGACGGACAGGCTGAGCGTCAGTGCCACGAGTGCCGACAAGCCGCGAATCATGGGATGCTCCTGACGATTCGACCGTCATTCTCCGCCGGGTCGCCCCGACCCGGCTCCCGCCTGCGCCGGTGCGAAGCCGCGGCGCATGGTATTCTCTGTGATAGTCCGCGGCAGGAGGAACTGCAACAGATAATCCGGCCCACCGGCCTTCGAGCCAATGCCCGATAGCTTGAAGCCGCCAAACGGCTGCCGATCGACCAGCGCTCCCGTGATCTTGCGATTGATGTAGAGGTTCCCAACCCGGAACTCGCGCTTGATGCGGCTGATGTGGCTGGGGCTGCGCGTATAGAGTCCGCCCGTGAGGGCGTAGCGGGTGCCGTTGGCGATTTCCAGCGCGTGCGTCAGGTCGCGGGCCTTGATGACCGCCAGCACCGGACCGAAGATCTCTTCCTGCGCGATGCTGGCGTTCGGCGCCACATCGGCGAAGACGTGCGGAGCGACGTAGTGGCCTTCGCTTGCCAATTCGCCCAGCTCCCCCGCGTAGACCAGGCGGGATTCCCGCGTGCCCTTGGCGATGAACTCGAGAATGCGCTGCCGTGAGGTATCGTCGATGACCGGGCCGACCTTGCAGCTGGGGTCTTCGGCCGGGCCGACCTTCATGCTGCGCGTCGCTTCAATGAGGCGGGGCAAGAAGCGATCGTGAATGGCTTCGAGCACGATGACGCGCGAGCAGGCCGAGCACTTCTGCCCCTGGTAGCCGAAGGCGCTGTCCGCCACGCCGACGACCGCTTCATCGAGGTCGGCGTCGTCGTCGACGATGATCGCATTCTTGCCGCCCATCTCGGCCAGCACGCGCTTGACGTGGTCCTGACCCTCCGGCATCTCCGCTGCTTCGCGATTGATGTGCAGGCCGACCCCCTTGGAGCCGGTGAAGGCGATCATCGCCACGTCCGGATGCTCGATCAGCGTGGGGCCGATCTCTTCGCCGACACCGGGCAGGTAGCTGAGCACGCCGGACGGCAGGCCGACGCTCTGGAAGACGCTCATCAGCTTGGCGGCAATGATGGATGATTGCTCGGCCGGCTTCATGATGACGGTGTTGCCAGTGACCAGGGCCGCCGCGGTCATGCCGCACAGGATGGCGAGCGGAAAGTTCCACGGTGCAATCACGACGGTGATGCCGCGCGGTTCGTAGAAGTACTCGTTCTCCTCTCCGGGCACGTCGCGACGATGGGGCTGGGCCAGCCGGCACATCTCGCGGGCATAGTACTCGCAGAAATCGATCGCCTCGGCCACGTCGGCGTCGGCTTCGCGCCACTGCTTGGCCGACTCGTAGACTTCCCAGGCCGCCAGCTCGAAGCGCCGCCGCCGCAATTCAGCTGCGGCATGGATCAGGAAGGCGGCACGCGTTTCCGGCAGTGCGCTTCGCCAGCCTGGGAACGCTCGCTTCGCCGTCTCGATCGCCTGCACCGCATGCGCTTTCGTCGCGCGGGCACAGCGGCCGACCAGTTGTTTGGCGTGCGACGGGTTCGTGACGTCGATGGTGGCGTCGGTCTGGACCGTCTCGATGCCCAGGACCAGCGGATAGGTGCCGCCGAGTTGGTTGCGCACCTGCTCGAGAGCCTTCACCATCGTTTGACGGCTGGATTCTCGGCTGAAATCGGTGAGCGGCTCATTCTGAAAGGCGCTGAGCGTTCCAAGCTCCGTATTCCGGGACGCGAAACTCGACGCTCGGTAGGCGGCACTTTTGACCTGCGGATTCATGAGCAAACGCTCCTCGGGCACCTTCTCGGTGAAGCTGGCACGCAAGAAAGACTCGTTCGACGTGTTCTCCAGCAGCCGGCGGACCAGATACGCCATGCCGGGCAAGAGCTGGCCATACGGCGTGTAGACGCGCACGCGCCGCCCCAGCGATGCCACCGCATCCAGCAACGGCGGCGACATGCCGTAGAGCATCTGGATCTCGTAACTGTTCGGCGGCAATCCCAGCGAGTCGGCGCACGCCATGGCGAACGCGAGACTGCGGATGTTATGGCTGCCGAACGCCGGCCGCAGCAGATCGCGCCGCTCCAGCACGAAGCACGTCAACTTTTCGTAGTTCGCATCGGTCTCCCATTTGCGCTGGAAGACGGGGACCGGCCAGTCCTGCTGCGCCGCGAAGGTGGTCTCGTAATCCCAGTAGGCGCCCTTGATGAGGCGGACCCAGACCGGCGTGCCGCGTCCTTCGACCCAGTGCGCCAGTTGTTCCAGATCGCTCTCGCAGTCGCGCAGGTAGGCCTGGATGGCGATGCCGACGTCGGGCCAGCCCCGGAACTCCTTCTCGGACAGGATTTCGCAAAAAATGCGAATGGTCAGGTCCTTGAACGCGTACTGCTCCATGTCGATGTTGACGAACGCCCCGCGCAAGCGGGCGGCCCGGAGGATGGGCCGCAATCGTCGCCGCACCGCGGCACTGGTGCCCTCGGGGTCGATCGGATCGAACTGGCTGTAGAGCGAAGAGAGCTTGATCGACAGGTTGACGCGCGGCAACACCCCACGGTCGTCGCGGTCGATGAGGTCGATCGTCGGCCAGTTCTCGGCAGCGTCGCACAGGCCGTCGATGAGCTGGAGGTACTCGCCCTGGTAGAGGTCTGCTTCGGGTTCGGTGATCGTGGCCTCGCCGAGCAGGTCCACGGTGAAGCCAAGCGACTGCCGGCGAAGTTTGCCGATCGTCGCCAGCGTTTCCGCGAGATTGCTGCCGACGATGAAACGCCGGGCGAACCGGAGTGTATTCTTGCGTGCCGCGCCCGCCAGCACGCGGCCGGCAAGCCCGTCCCGCGGCGCCCACCGGAGCGGCACGCGCATCCAGAACGGCAAGTGATCGCCCGCGGCGCGCAAGTATTCCAGCAAGTGCTGGTTCACCTGTTTCGTCGTCCCCAGGTGCGGCAGGGCGTCGATGAAGCGGAACAGCTGAACCATGACGGTTTCGTCGCTCATGGTCCATTCCATCAGGCGTGTGTCCCACCACGCCGGACTGAACGGGAGCACACCGTCATGACCGAGCCGCGCGAAGATCTCGCGCCCGTAAGACTGGGTCATCGCTTCCAAATCAACGGCGGTGCTCATCGAATAACTTCCGCTGGAATGACGAATGACGAAGCCCGAATGACGAATCAATGACGAAGCTCCAATGGAGCCGTGGTGCCTTGGTCATTCGGTGTTGGTCATTGGTCATTGATTCGTCATTCGGGCTTCGTCATTCGTCATTCCGCAGGTGACATCCGTGCGTGCGGCCGGTCCTTCGTTTTTGCTTGGTGCCGTGCCCCTTTTCCTTTATCATTCCTCCCAACGCCGGGCCAGCACCGGCTGCTGGAATGCAATCACTATGAGCGTCAGTCCGATCGGCAAGTTTCAGGTCCTCGCGACGCTCGGCAGCGGCGCTCACAGCACCATTCTGCACATCCGCCGCAGTGCCGACGCCAAGCAGTATGCCCTCAAGGTCGTGCCCATCGACGGCAAGGACGACCAGAAGTACCTCGAGCAGGCCCGGCACGAGTTCCGCGTCGCCCAGATGCTGGACCATCCGCACCTGCTCAAGATCTACGCGCTGGAAACCGAGAACGACTGGCTCTTCCGCGTGCGCAAGGCGCACCTGCTGCTAGAGTATGTCAACGGAAAGACGCTGGACACGTTTCAGCGCCTGGGGATTCCGCAACTGGTGCAGATTTTCGTGCGCGTGGCCGACGGCATGGTCCATCTTCATCGCCGGGGCGTCTGGCACGCGGACCTCAAGCCGAATAACATCCTGCTGAGCCGCACCGGCGAAGTGAAAGTGATCGATTACGGCCTGGCGTGGATCAAGGGAAAGCCGAAGGACCGCATCCAGGGCACGCCCGAGTACATGGCGCCCGAGACGGCGACCAGGAGCCTGGTCAACGAGCGTACCGACATTTACAACCTCGGCGCCACAATGTATCGCCTGGTCACGCTTCGCAAGCCGCCATCGATCCTCACCGAGGACGGCGCACTGCCGCTCGATGCCGCCATGTTCGACAAGCTAGTCAAGCCGGTGCGCGAGTGCAACCCGCAAGCTCCGAAGCCACTCGCCGACCTGATCCATCGCTGCCTGTCCTTCGACGCCCACAAGCGGCCCGAACGCATGAGCGAGATTCAGGGGGCGCTCGACCACCTGGCCGACGACCTGGTGAAGACACCGGAGGACCGGCTGGAAGCACTGGAGTGGTGAACCCGTCTGTTGGCTGTATTTTGTGGGGCCGGCTTCCAGCCGGCCAGACCGGCTGGAAGCCGGCCCCACAAAAACGAAGGGACGACACCCATGGCTGAATACGCCGACCGAGAACATTTCATTCCGTTGCGCCGCAACGAGCTCGTGGACTTGCTCTGCGCCGACAAGGAGCTCGCCACGGAGGATCGAGAGTCGTTTCGCCAGTTCTGCAAGCTCATCACGGCGATCTATCATTTCGAGTACAACCAGACGCTCGATCGCCTGAAGAACGCGTATGCACCGTTCGATCCGGACACCGATTGCAAGCCGCTGGTGAAATGGCGCTCGGAAGAACGGCAGCAGAAGATCGGCGAGTTGTTCAGCGAGTTCGGCTGGCTGATGGACCGCGCCAACTTCAAGCACCTCAGCCGCGACACGATCGAGCCTTCCGTCGGGATCGCGACCCATCAGCTTGGCCTGGTGGTGGACGTCGATTTCCAGATGTTCGAGCGCCTGGCCATCTTCGCGCGCGGTGAAGGGGTGGAGAAACGGCGCGTGCGTCGCTTGCGGAGCTTGTTCCGCAAGGAAGACGAAGTGGTGCCGATCTACAAGCGCCTGGTGATGATCCTGAAGCTGCGTCCGCACAAGCGGCTGAGCAAGCACATCGGCACCGAAGGCGTCTTCCTCCAGGTCTTCAAGAACATCCCCAAGCGCGATCTCTTGATGCTCTTGCCCGGCGCCCGCGTTCGCATGACGAAGATCGATCGCAGCAAGATCGGCTTGCCGTTCATCAGCGGCCTGGGCATGGCCCTGTACAACATCGCCGACGATATCTTTCTGCAGCTGACGCGGGTCGCTTCCAGCCCCACGATGTTCTGGGGCGTCGCCAGCGGCGCCATCGGCTACGGCACCAAGTCGTACTTCTCCTACGTCGGCACCAAGCAGAAATACCACCTGAACCTGCGCGAGGTGCTGTATTTCCAGAACCTCGACACCAACTCGGGCGTCCTGTTCCGTCTCCTCGACGAAGCCGAGGAGCAGGACGCCCGTGAAGCGATCCTGGCGTACTACATGCTCTGGCGCTTCGCCAACGAGCGCGGCTGGACCAGCGCCGACCTCGACGACTACATCGAGATCGACCTGGAGCGTCGCTGCAACCTGAAGGTCGACTTCGAAGTCAGCGACGCCATCGCCAAGCTCGAGAAGCTGCGACTGGTCGAAAAAGTCGACGACCGCTACCGCGCCCAGCCGATCGACAAGGCGTTGCAGATGCTCGATTACATCTGGGACAACTACTTCAAATACAACAACCCGCAGGAAGAGGCCGCGCCCATACCCGGTGCCAAGCTCACCATGCATCCGTAGGTGCAAGTCCCATCAGTTTTTCCGACTCAAAAACGACGCCTATTTCCTCTAACTTGGACGCATATCATTCTGAAATAATGATTTGCGGAAATATCGCCGCGCACTGAACTTCCTGATTTCAATTTGAAATGTGATAACAGGCCTTGATTATCACATATTTTTGTGATATTAATTATCACAGAGACTGGAGCCTGGCCGATACGCCGGAAGGAGCGTGGTGATGCTCACAGGCTGCAATTTTGTTCGATTCACGAGGCACGGGTTGCAATCGATACGGAAGTCGTGGGACAGAACGGGAGACCGGTTTGAGATTCGCCGACAAGCGCTCAAGCTGCGCTTCTGGGACGAACGCCATGTCCACCCACCTGGCATGCTGTTCGACCACACGTATGAGACCATCAAGGCATTGCAAGGGCTGGGCATTTACGAGTTACGGTTGGACGACGTCATCGGCGGGCAGTCGAACATCCGTGTTGTGTTTTTCGATCCGCCGAAGGGTTGGGAGCCCGTTCCGGAGCACGAAAAGCCGATGCGGGCCCTGTGGGTCCTTGAAGCCTTGCCAAAGAAAAGAAACGATTGGACGGATAACGAACTCACCCGTTTTCGGACGTCCAGGGTTTTGCTTCAAAAGCGATGTTACTCCTGACGGAATCACGGCGGCGATTGCGAATTTCCAAGTGACGTTCAAGGGGAGAAGGCTGCCATGTCTAATGCGGCTTTCGAAAAGGCAATGGATTCGATCTCCAATTATGTTGCTGATTTGCAGGCGTCTGCTTTGCAAGCTGCGTCACCGATCGTCATGGCCCTCGAAGAGTGTGATGAAGACCTCCGCAAGGAGGCCATCATCCTGTTCGGCCAATTGCGCAGCGGCAAACTGGATGAACACGAACGCTACGCAACGACCGCGCTCCTGGCTGAGATCCTTTTCCCAAACACAGACGGCAAAGGATTCCCGGGACTCGACCTCGTTGAAGCAGAGGAGATCGCCAAGAAGACTAGTGCAGAAGCGAAAGCCGTCCTGGCCCAAATGGATGCTGAGGAGGACCTTTTCGCCAAGCGTCTTCACGCAACGATGGCGACGAAAGGTCTCACGCAGGCTCAACTGGCTGCGGCCATCGGTGTCGGTCAACCGGCGATTTCAATGATGCTTCAACGAAACTGCCGCCCCCAGAAGCGGACGGTGGTGAAACTGGCCGAAGCACTTGGGATTGCGCCTGAGGAATTGTGGCCAGACATCAAGCAGCGATGAGATCGTGAGATTTTGCTCAGAAGCGGCTGGGCATTTCCTGGGCGGCCTGGACTATTCACGCAGGACTGGAACAGCAATGAACGACCACTGGATAGCCGACCGCACGCGCTCGATTGAAATGTCGGGCATTCGCAAGGTGTTCGAGCTGGCGCGCAGCCTCAAGGACCCGGTCAACCTCAGCATCGGCTTGCCGCACTTTGACGTGCCCGAATCGGTCAAGCAAGCCGCCCACGCCGCCATCGACCGGGGGGCGAACGCCTATACGGTGACCCAGGGCGATGCGGCCCTGGTCGCCCGGCTGAAGGCCGAAGTCGATCGCCGCTATGCGCATCCCGACCGCGGCGTCTTTGTCACCAGCGGCACGAGCGGCGGCATCGTGCTGGCAATGCTCGCAACGGTCAATCCGGGTGATGAAGTCATCCTCTTCGACCCGTACTTCGTGATGTACCCGCACGTTGTCACGATGATCGGCGGCGTCCCGGTCATCATTGACACCTATCCCGATTTCCGGATCGACGTGAATCGCGTGCAGGCGGCCATCACGCCGCGCACCAAGGCCATTCTCGTCAACAGTCCCGGCAACCCGACGGGCGCCCTGCATTCGCGCGAGTCGTTGCGAGCCCTGGCCGAGCTGGCGAAGCAACGGAACGTCCTCTTGCTCAGCGATGAGGTCTATCACGCCTTCTCCTACGACGGATCGTTCTGCAGCCCCGCCGAGTTCAACGAACAGACGCTGGTCTTCGACGGCTTCAGCAAGACCTACGGCATGACGGGCTGGCGGCTCGGCTTCGTTCACGGCCCGCGCCGGCTGCTGGAAGAGATGATCAAGCTGCAGCAATTCACCTACGTTTGCGCGCCGAGCATTGTCCAGCACGGCGGAACGGCGGCTCTAGACTTCGACGTTACGGACATCATCGCCGACTACCGCCGCAAGCGCGACCGGCTCCATGACGGCCTCAAGGATCGTTTCGAGATCGTTCGACCGGGCGGTGCGTTCTACATGTTCCCGAAGGCCCCGTGGGGCACCGCGTCCGAATTCGTGGCGGAGGCGATCCGCAATAACCTGCTGATGATTCCCGGCAACACGTTCAGCCGACAGGACACCCACTTCCGCCTGAGCTACGCCGCGGAGGACCGCACGATTGACCGCGGGATCGAAATCCTGAACCGGATCGCACGCCGCAGCGAAGTATGACTAGGGCGCGAGAGTTTGGAGGTCATTAGAAATGCGAATGACGAATGACGAAGCCCGAATGACGAATCAATGTCGAACACCCAATGACCAAAGGGCCCAGGGCCGCAGCGACTATTGGAGCGTCGGCATTGGGCATTGATTCGTCATTCGGGCTTCGTCATTCGTCATTCCGCAAGGGAGGGCCTCGGCCTTCGTCATTCCTCCGTTCCGATTTGCATTGACTGGCTGGCGCGGTCCGGCACAATGCTAGCTGCGCCGGTTGGGGGCAACTCGAGGTGCTTCGCGCCTGCCTATCCCCTACAATCGATGCAGCCTGCCCCCGTTTCCAGGGCCGGCGTTCCTGTCTTTCTTCCTTGATCTTCCAAGGGTGAGTGGGCCGGTGGCCCTGCCGAGCCGAAAGGATCGAAGCGTATGAGCAAGGCACTTGTGAGCAGTCTGCTGGGAAGCCTGGTGCTGGCGGCTGCCGTCGCCGCGCCGGCACGCGCCGCCGAGGACAAGTCCTCGCCCGGGGCGTATGTCGTCCTGGTGGGCGTCAGCGACTACGCCGACAAGCAGATCAAGCCGCGGAAGAACGCGGAGGCCGACGCCAAGGCCCTTTACGACCTCTTCACCGACAAGCAATATCTCGATACGGACAAGGACAACGTCAAGCTGCTGCTCGGCACCAAGGACGGCAAGCGCCCCAGCGAGCTGGCCACGAAGGAAAACATCCTCAAGGCCCTGCACTGGGCGACGACCAAGGCCGGCAAGGACGACCTGGTGATTTTCGCCTTCTTTGGCCAGGGGGCGTCGCTCGGCGATCGCATCTGCCTGTTCGGCAGCGACTCCAACTTCAAGGACCGCGCCAAGACGGCCGTGGCTGCCGGCGACATCGAGAAGGAGCTCGAGCACCTCAAGAGCGAACGCTTCGTCGGCATGGTGGACGTTTACTTCAAGGGCTTCGATAGCGGCAAGGAAGGCGTGCCTGAGCCCAACCCGATGGAGTTGTACAAGATCTTCCTCGGCGACGACGAGAAGGAAGAACACCAGCCGCTGCCGGGCCGCGTGCTGTTCCTGGCGACCAACGGCATGAAGCCTTCGCTCGATCTGCCCAACCAGGGCATCTTCGCCAAGGCGATGATCGCCGGCATGAAGGGTGCTGCGGACAACGAAGGCTACGAGCCAGCCGGCGTCGTCACCATCGACGGCATGCTGAAATACCTCGAAAAGGAACTGCCCGAGCTGGCGCGGACGCACGGCACCACCAAGGAAGAGAAGGAACAGCTGCACCACGTCCTGGGCGGTCGCACCAACCACTTCGCCCTGACCAGTAACCCCGCGGTCGCTCCCCAGGTGAAAGCACGCGTCGAAAAGTTCGTGAAACTTGCCAAGGACAAGAAGCTCGGCAGCGAGATTGAAGACGAAGGGCTCGTGCTGCTCAGCCGCATGCCCAAGCTGAAGGCCCGCCAGGAAATGCGCAAGACCTTTACCAAGCTGGCGGACGGCACGCTGACCGTCGACGCATTCATGAAGGAGCGTGCGTCGATCCTGGAAGACATGAAGCTCAAGCGTGCGGATGCCGTCAGCTTCTCGACCAAGGTCATGCAGGCTATCGGCATGCTGCGCGAGAACTACGTGAAGGAATTGAGCCAGGGCGAGCTGGTCGGCTGGGCGTGCCGTGGCCTGTGCAAGCGCCTGGATGAAAAGAAGATCCCCGCCCAGTTCAAGGACCGCCTGGACGGCTGCAAGCAGCTGCGGGAGCAGGAACTGCTCGGCCTGCTGGCGGACATCCGCGAAGCGCTCGGCAAGCGCGAGGATCTCGACAAGAACAAGGACGTGGACTTCGCGCTGCAGACGATGATGATCCACCTGGACCCGTACACGACCTACATCGATCCAGAGACGCTCGCCGAGTTCAAGCGCGGCACCGACGCGACCTTCACCGGCATCGGCATCCAGATCCGCAAGGACTCGGCGTCCGACATGCTGCTGGTCGTCAGCCCGATCAAGGGGAGCCCGGCGTACAAGGTCGGCCTCAAGGCGGGCGACACCATCACGACCATCACGCGGGAAATGGACAGCAACGGCAAGCCGCTGAACCCGACCGAAGTGATCCCAACCAAGGGCCTGCCGCTGACGGACGCGGTGTCGAAAATCCTGGGCAAGCCAGGCACCGAGGTCAAGCTGACTGTCCAGCGCGAAGGCGTCAACAAGCCGCTGGAGTTCACGATTGTTCGCGGTGCGGTCATGGTCGAAACCGTGCTGGGCCACAAGCGGAAGGACAACGACGAGTGGGACTTCGTCATCGATCCGCAGAGCCGCATCGGCTACATCCGGTTGACGCAGTTCGCCAAGACTTCGACGCGCGACATGAAGAAGGCCGTGGCCGAGCTCGCCGCCAATGGCGGGCTCAAGGGCCTGGTGCTCGATCTCCGCTTCAATCCGGGCGGCCTGCTCACCAGTGCGGTGGACATCTCGGACCTGTTCATCGACGACGGTCAGATCGTGACCATCAAGCCGCGTCCGGGCGCCGGTCAGGAACACACGTTCCACGGCGAGCGGGACGGCAGCTACCTGGGCTTCCCGATGGTCTGCCTGGTCAACGGCGGCAGCGCTTCGGGCAGCGAGATCGTCAGCGCCTGCCTGCAGGACCACAAGCGGGCCGTCATCATGGGCGAGCGCAGCTACGGCAAGGGCAGCGTTCAGAACATCATGGACTTCAAGGCCACCGGCGGTCAGATCAAGCTGACGACGGCGACGTTCTGGCGGCCCAGCGGCAAGAACCTGAACAAGTCCAGCACGAAGGGCACCGACGACGAGGACTGGGGCGTTCGTCCGGACAAGGGCTACGAGGTCAAGCTGTCGCGCAAGGACCGCGACGACCTGATGGAATTCCAGCGCGATGCGGAAATCATCCCGCGCCGCGACATCCCGGCCAAGGAGCCCAAGCAGTTCAAGGATCGCCAGCTCGAGTCCGCGCTGGAGTACTTGCGCGGTCAGATCAAGATGGCATCCAAGACTGAACCGAAAAAGGCCGGCTGAGCGATGTCTTTTCGGTGAATGCCGTCACAATCCGCAAACGCTACGCAGGTCCACGGGCGAAAGCCCGTGGGCCTTCTTTGTTGGTCCCACCCGATTTGCCGAGCGGCGGTTCCTGGCGCATGATTGTGCCGACGCACATCGCAGTCTGTTCCAAAAGGGGTCAGGCACCTTTGCCGGAACGGCCCGAAGGGTGCTTCGCACAAAGGTGCCTGACCCCTTTTGGAACAGACGCCCTATCTCGTACGCAGTCGCAAACCACTTTCAGTGGGTGTCTTGATCTATCAAGGAACCGCTCATGGTCCGCACACGTCTGATGCTGTTGGCCGCGGCCGCTTGCCTCGGCCTGTCCGGCTGCCTTGGATCCGGTGGCCACGGTTCGTCGAGCAGTTCCAACTGCTGCGACCCGTGCGAGCCGCCGTCGTTCCGGGACCGCTTGAAATTCCTCGTCCGTCCCGAGTCAATGACCTCGTGCGACCCGTGCTGCAACGGCTGCTGCCCCAGCTGCGAAGGCCCGTGCCTGGGAGGTTGCTGCCCGTCGGGACCACCGATGGGTGCTTCGCCCATGCTGCCGCCGCCGACGCCCTTGATGCCGCAGGGCGGCGTTCCGCCCCTGGCCGCACCACCGGCCTCGCGCCTGGTACCGCAACCTGCAGCCGCGCCGCAAGCGTACAGTCCAGCACCACGTTAGTGGGTGGGGTGACAAGGTGACAAGGTGACAAGGTGACAAGGTGACAAGGTGACAAGGTACGCTTTGTCACCTTGTCCGTTTTGGTTACTGCCGACGAGGTCCGTTGGCCGCATTGTCCACGCAGTCCTCAGCAGTAAGATGTCACCTTGTCACCTTGTCACCTTGTCACCTTGTCACCTTGTCACCCTATGGCCGACGGCACCAGCAAGAAACTGCTCGAGCTCCTGGACGCGGAACACCCGGCCGCGCTGCGCCGCGCGGCGGTGCTGGTGCTGAGCGAGGTCGGCGGCCGTGACAAGGACGTGGCCGAGGGCCTTTGCGCCCTGCTGGACGACGCCGACGCGGACTTGCGCATCGACGTCATCGCGGCCGTGGGTAAACTGCGTGTCGAGCGGGCGCTGGCGAAGTTGCTCGAACGCATCAAGGTCGGCGGCGCCGAAGCGGAAGCGGCAGCCCAGTCCGCCGCGAAGCTTGGGGCACGCGGCATTCAGGGCCTGCGCGACCTGATGGGTGAGGTGGCTCCCGGCCTGCGTCGTCGTATCGCGGGCTCCCTGGCCTCGGGTGGGACCACCACGGCCGAGACGGCAGCCGTCGAGACGTTGCTCGACAGCGACCCAGGCGTCGTCGAAGCAACCGTGCGCTCGCTGATGGAGAAACTGCCCTCCCTGGGCGATGCTCAGCGCCGTGCCGTGGCCGACCGTATCCTGGAATTGCTCAAGGACAAAAAGAAAGGCCGCCGCTCGCCCGTATCGGAAGCCGCGCTGCTGCGGCTGCTCGCCGGCATCAACGATCCGCGTGCCGAATCGGTCTTCTGGGATCATGTCGAGCCGCCGCATCCCATCGAGATGCGTGCCGCGGCGCTGCAAGCGCTCGGCCAGCTGCCGCCACCCACCTCCGGCGCCGCCATCAAGAAGCTCCTTGCGTGTGCCGCCGAGCGCGACTTCCGCATCGCGGCCCAGGCCTTGATGATCCTCAAGGAACTTCCGGTCAACGCCAAGGCGCTGAAAGACTGGCTGCCGCTCTTCGCTGCCGGCGATGTGGCCGCGCGACGTTTCGCCATCGACAAGCTCGGAAATCACGACACCGCCGAAGTGGCCGCGGGCCTGGTGGCACAGATCCGGCATCAGGATCGCGCCCTGCGCGACGCGGCCATCGCACGCCTGGCAACGCTGGAGCATGGCCGCGAGGCGCTGACTTCCGAGTTGCTTCAAGCAGGGTCGTCCGAGGATGCCTGGGCGCTGGCCCGCGCCCAGGCGCCGCTGGTCCGCGAGTATCCCAAGCCGCTGCGAACGAAGCTGTTCCACCAGGCGTGCAAGTACCTCGAATCCGAGGACCGCCGCGCCGACGCGTTCCTATTCCTGCTGCGTGAAGCCGATGCCAAGGACTTGCGCGACCGTCTGGAAGAGCGCGGCATCGCGCTGCGCCAGAAGAAGAAATATGCCGAGGCGCTGGTTTACTTGAAATTGCTGGGACGCGACCCCGCATGCGGCGAGACAACGCGTTTCGAGCTGGCGGCATGCTCCTTGAAAGTCTCGGCCCACGAGCTGGCGGCGGAGTCGCGTGCGGCGGACCCGGCCATCCAGCAGTTTGCCCGCCTGGTCCACAGCCACGAGAACGACCCATTCACCTATGTACAAAAGGCGTCGTGGCTGTCTCCGGAAGACCTCTTTTACGTGGGGTTCCACTTTGTCGAGGGCATGGGAGCCGAAAGGGACTTTGGCGGCAACGTCCTGCGACTGGTGCTGAAAAAGTCCGCGAAGACACAGATGGGGAAGGATGCGAAAAGGAAGTTGCGCAGTGCGGGGTTGGACTGAGCGGCGGTGGGTCTTTGTTCCGTAGTTCCGCCTTCAGATGCTATGAGAGGAAAAGGCCGCTGCTGGTAAGCTCCGTCAAGGAAGTCCGACTACGAAC
>JAIEMG010000219.1 GCA_019752375.1 Gemmataceae bacterium
CCCCCGGTTTTGGCCCCCCACCCCGGGGGCCCCCACACGCCCCGCTCGCCGGGCGCCTGCCTATGTTAATGGCATTCGGGGCAGGCGCCGTTGTGCGCACAACGGCGCCTGCCCCCTTTTCGGACCGACTTTGAGACGATTGAGGCTGAAATAACACAAAGACTCTCTTGCTGTCATTCAACCAGTTCCTGGCACCGCAGCGGGACTACCGTTACCTTGTGTCGTGTTCCATCCGGCCTGCACTTGCAGGATTCGACTGCGGCGGTCGTTGTGCCACGGTCCTCGATCTTTTTCAGGATTCCTTCCATGAGCCGTTTTTTACGCCTGGGTCTTGGTTGCATTGCTGGCGTGCTTGCCACCGCGGGGCTGGCAGCGGACATGCTGCCGAGGTACGCGAACCGCGCGTTACTTGGCCCGGCACAAGCGCAACCGGTTGCGACCCCTGGAGACGCCCCGGCCAACCGCTGGATCAAACAAGAAAAGGCGCTGATCGGCCCGGATGCGCCAATTGCCGTGGTCTGGCCGCCGCAGGTGAAGCGGTTCATGTCGCTTGGGTGGATCAGCAGTCAGTACGACAAACGGGCTCCGTACACTTACGACGAGTTGGCGTTCGACCCGGCCAGCGGGCAGTGGGAGAACTGGATTCCGGAAGGGAAGGAGTGGGGACCGAAATTCGGCCTCTGTAAACCGCCGGGCTGGAAAGGGCTCTTCAAGGATGCGGAGGGAAACACCCGGCCCAATTGGCCGAGCTTCTACTGGTTGCTGGGCGCTGCCAGCAACTGCGCCTACCTCCCGGAAGACGGCACCTACCTTTTCTACGTCAATGGCCAGACTTTCAGCTACGATCCCCTGAAGCGGGCCTGGAAGGACCTGGCCGCGAAGGGCGATCCGCAGAGTTCGACAAAGCTGAAGACCCAGCTCTTCTGGGGCTCGATCTGTTACGACGAGGCCAACAAGCAGGTCGTTCTCTTTGGCGGCGGCAATGCCGACACCGAGCGCGGCGATCCCGGCACCTGGATTTACACGCCCGCCAACAATACCTGGCGCCAGCTCAAACTCGACCGCCAGCCGCCGCCCCGCGCTAACTCGCAACTGGCATACGATCCGGTCAACAAGAAGGTGGTGCTGTTCGGCGGCGACCAGCTCGACCAGACGATCGCCGACACCTGGACCTTCGACGGCACGCAGTGGACTCAGAAGAAGCCGGCCCTGTCGCCATCGCCACGGGCCGGTCATGCCCTGCTCTGGCTGCCGAAGGCGAAAAAACTCCTGCTGCTGGGCGGCTACTCCGTGAATTCCACCGTGGATTACAGCGCCTTTCCCTATCACAACGTGCCGCTGGAGGCCTGGACCTACGACGAAAAGGCGGACGAATGGCAGCTCGTCAAGCGCTTCGAGCCGGCCAAGGAGAACCCCGTCGGTCCGCGAAACAAGGTGCTGCGCGCGGCCGTTGCCGCTGACGAGACCGTTGCGATCGTGGACGGCGACCGCAAGCTTTGGCTGTGCAAGCTCGACGTGTCGGCGCCGGACGCGGCAGGCGCCAAGAAGCATGGCGTCGCCCCCGGGGCCGTGGAGCGCCGCCAGGGGCCCTACGATCCTGCCTGGTACAGCAAGGATGTCCCGGCCGCCGACCCAGCCAAGGTCAAGGCGGACCTGGAGAACCTGCCAGCCAACAAGTGGCACCTGCGGCCGACACCCAAGCGGCCCGCGCCGAACATGGACTGGGGCACGGCCGTGTTCGCCCCCGAGGCGGATTTGATCCTCCGCTTCTCGGGCGGGCACTCCGCATACAGCGGCACCGCACCGCAAGTCTACGACGTGAAGACCGATCGCTACTCCATCCCGTTCGCCCCGGAATTCCCGATCGACTGGTGCTACAGCAACGACCAGGTGCCCGGCGAGTGGAGCTTCAAGGGCAATCCCTGGATGACCGGCCACACGTACAAGTCGACCGGTTACGATCCGCACTCCAAGTGCATGGTCTTCGCCCCGCACAAGTACACCTATTTCTTCGATCCGAAGACCGGCAAATGGACTCGCAACAACGAAGTGAACCCGTACGTCCCCAGCTTCTATACCGTGACACTGCGGCCGACCCCCAAGGGGCTGGTGGCCTGGGCGTATGCGCTGCAGAACCGGGGCGTGGGGCTCTGGCGGCTCCAGGACAAGGACCGAACCTGGCAGTCGCTGCCTCTCAAGGGGCCGCTCTTCGGGCCCATCGTCGATAACGCTGGCATGGTGTACGACTCGCAGCGCGACCGCTTGCTGTTCTTCCTGCGCGACAAGACCTCCTGCAAGATGGCGGCCTACAGCTTCGCGACCGGGGAGGTCAGCGCCGTGACGGCGGCCGGTAACGATCAGGTCGCTACCCTGGACCGCAACAGCACCAACTTCCGCGAGGCGGTCTACCTGCCCAAGGACGACCTGGTCATGATCGGCGCCACGGGGCTGATCTACGACTGCGGCAAGAACGCCTGGTTCAAGACCACGCTCGCCAGCGACAATCCGCCGATCACCAAGGAGGGGAGTTACAACATCGGCGTCATGTACGATGCGACGCGAAACCTTGTCTGGGGCGTGAACACCCACAGCCAGGTGTTCGTGCTGAAGTTCGACGCCAAGACCGCGGGCCTGGAGGCGGTGAAGTGATCATCGGATTGGTGGTGCTGGCCATACCGACGGCGGCTGCCGCCGAGCAGGTGGCCGCGCCCAAGGTGAAGCAAGCGGCCAAGTAGTTCGCCTGCGTCAGAAAAGAAATGGGTGCAACTGCGTTTTCTACAAGGGAAACAGCAATCCTACACGGGAAAAACAAGGTTTTCGGCCATTCGGAGACCGGAAAATCGACCATTAATGCCCAAATTTGGGCAGCGATTGCAGCACGAAACTGACACGAGCTTTGAGAAGACCCTGAAAAACAGGGCATCTGCTACTCAAGCTCATCCTGTAGAATTAGCAGCTGCACCCAAAAGAAATGCTCGAGGGAAGGTTGCCATGTAATTCCATTTGCAGTCAGCCAGTGGCGGGGGCGATAAAGTCGCCCGCCGTGATTTTCTGAAAATCAGCGGCACCCTGCTGGGTGGTCTGGCAGGTGCCGGCGGTTCGGTGCTGGCACGCGCAACGATCACAGCGGCCGAGAATGCCGCGACACCGGTCGGGTGCGAGCTTCGGAAGGGCGATGTCGTGGCCCTCTGCGGCGATTCGATTACTTCGGCCGGCCATTACCCCTCGTTTTTGGAGGCATACCAGCTGGATGGACCGTTGAAGGACGCCACGCTAGCCGAGGAAGCGAAGGCGCTCCAGGGGATCATCGACAAGTTCAAGTCCCTCGTCGGCCGTACCGTGATCCTGGGCTCGCCTGGCTGTGTGGATACGCCGCTGAGTTCCTCGACAATCCGTTCGCCGGCCCGTTTGGAAAAATCATGGCGGCGCTGAGCGAGCGCAACAGCTGCTGGGGCTGGTTGAAGCAAGAAGCCTACAAGAACGACGCCAGCATTCCCAAGCCCCTGGAGGCTGCTCTGAAAGCGCTCGTCCCGTCGCCGGTCAAACATACGATCAAGATCGAACCCGCGACCTGAACTATTCGCGCGGTTTGCACCTGAGACCGACATCGACCTGCCGACAGGTTCAGCTTCCGTCCGGCCTTCAAACTGGCCGAATTCCTTGGCCGTGGTCGAATCCCACAAGTGAATGCCCCAGCCGCCTGGCGTGCCCGTAGCGCGAAGTGGCCGGTGGATTGCCATCCGGCGCCACGGCTAATGCCGGTTGGCGATCGACGATTGACATCGGCGAGAGTGCCACTGAATTCCTGGTCGGCATTCACCATTTCCGAAGAGCATCCGCCGAAACATCGCAGACATGCAATCGGCGCTCTGGCGCCGCATTGGAAACCATGGCGCGGGTGGGACTTCCGAGAGGTACAGTAAGAGTCTACGAATCGACGGCAAAGGCAGTGCCGCACCCGAAGCCAGCACTGGCGCGGTGTTGCGAGCGACCGTCGGATGTACCCTGACACCACTCGATGAAACAAAGGTCGTGTTGATGTTGGAGTTCTTGACCAACCTGTTTGAAACATCGGACTTTCCAGCGCGTTGGCTGTGCGGTAATTGGTCCGCGGCTCACGGTTGGCTTCACGTCCTGTCCGACCTCGGTGTCTGGTCCGCCTATCTCGCCATTCCTTGTGTCCTTGTTTACTTCGCACTGCGTCGCCGGAACCTGCCATTCAAATTCGTCTTTGTGCTGTTTGGCGCCTTCATCCTGGCCTGCGGAACCACTCACTTGATGGAAGCCGTCATTTTCTGGTGGCCTGCCTATCGCCTGGCCGGAATCCTCAAGCTTTTTACGGCTCTCGTCTCCTGGGCGACGGTGTTCGCCTTGATCTACATCGCTCCGAAGGCGTTTGCGCTGCGCCTGCCTAAGGAACTGGAGCGAGAAACGAGTGAGCGCAAGCGTGTGGAGGAACTGGCCAATGCCATGCCGCAGATGGTGTGGACGTCGAAGCCTGACGGCTTGCCGGAGTATTACAACGACCGCTGGTGCGAATACACCGGCTTGTCGCATGAGGTGGTCAGCGACGAGAGTTGGACGTCCATTCTTCACCCGGATGACGTCCAGAAGTGTCTGGAAGTCTGGCACAACGCCGTGAACACGGGCATTCGCTACGAGATCGAGTACCGAATTCGGGACCATAAAACCCAAAGTTACCGCTGGCATCTTGGTCGCGCTTTACCAATCGAGGATGACACGGGAACGATCGTGCGCTGGATCGGCACATGCACCGATATCGAGGTCCAGAAGGGGGCCGAGGAAGCTCTCCGGAACAGCGAGGCGAAGCTCCGCACGCTAGTGGATGCGATCCCGCAACTGGCGTGGATGGCCCGGCCGGACGGCCACATCTACTGGTACAACCGGCGCTGGTACGACTACACCGGTACAACGCATGAGCAGATGGAGGGATGGGGCTGGCAGAGCGTGCACGATCCCGACGTGCTTCCCAAGGTGATGGAACGCTGGAAGGCCTCCATCGCGACCGGAGAACCATTCGACATGGTATTCCCACTCCGCGGCGCCGACGGGCAATTCCGCTCTTTCCTCACGCGCGTTGTGCCGTTCCGAAGCCCCGAGGGCTGCCTCCTGCAGTGGTTCGGGACCAATACCGACATCACCGAACGCGTTCGGATGGAGGAAGGGCTCCGCGAGGCGCGTGAGGAACTGGAAGCGCGTGTGCAGGCACGCACGGCCGAGTTAGTGCAGGCCACGGAGGGAATCCGTCGGAGCGAGCAACGCTACCGCTCGCTGGTGGAAGCGACCACGGCGATCGTCTGGAGCATCCCTGCTTCGGGCGAGGTGGAATCCGACTTGCTCGCTTGGGCTGCGTTCACTGGCCAACCCCAAGAACAAATCCGAGGATGGGGATGGCTCGATGCGATTCACCCGGAGGACCGAGCGCTGACGGCGCGCGCGTGGTCAAGCGCGGTTGCAACTCGATCGCCCTACCAGGTGGAGCACCGGCTGCGGCGACACGATGGCGAATACCGGCACATGCTGGCCCGTGGCTTACCCATCAAGGACAACGACGGCACGATCCTCGAGTGGGTCGGCGTCCACACCGACCTCACCGAACAGAAGCGGGCGGAAAGGGACCTGGCTGAATCGGAGCGGTTCGCGCGTTCGACCCTGGATGCCTTGCGCACCCACATCGGCATCCTGGACGAGAGGGGACTCATCCTTGCCACCAACCGTGCCTGGCGAGACTTTGCCGTCGCTAATGCGGCGAAGACCGGAGTCGGCGTTGGCGCCAATTACCTGGATGTCTGCGATCGCGCCATCGGCCCCTGCAGCGAGGAGTCTGCTGCCGTTGCCGCCGGCATCCGTGCCGTCATTCGCGGGGAACAAGATGCTTTCTCCGTGGAGTACCCTTGCCATTCACCAGCGGAAAAGCGCTGGTTCCTCGCCCGGGCCACGCGATTTGGCGGGGACGGTCCGCTTCGTGTCGTCATGTCTCACGAAAACATCACCGCGGCCAAGCTGGCGGATGAGGAACGCGAGAAGTTCGTCGCGCTGGTCGAGAACTCCACCGACTTCGTAGGCATGGCCACGATGTCCGGGGAGGTGATCTTCACGAACGCGGCTGCTTGCGCCTTGGTCGAATTCGACCCCGCCTGGCATTCGAGCACGACCCGAATCAACGACTACTACACCGAAGCAGGCAAGCACGTGCTGGAGAACTCAACCCTGCCGACCCTGAGAGCCACCGGTCGGTGGGAGGGAGAGATTCAATTTCGTAATTTCCGGACGGGCCGACCGATCGAAATGAGCTCGAGCGTGTTCACGGTTCGACATCCTAAAAGTGGCGAGCCCCTCTGCACGGCCACCATCTCGCGCGACATCACGGAACGGAGGCGGCAGGAGGAGGAATTGCAACGTGCCCGCGTTCAGTTGCTGGACGCCATCGAAAGCCTTGACGCGGGATTGGTCATGTACGGCCCGGACGAGCGGTTGGTGATCTGCAATACGAAGTACAAGGAGATGTACGCGGCCTGTGCCCACGCCATGGCGCCCGGGACTCCCTACGAGGACTTGTTGTGGATTTTCGCCAAGTCCGGCAGCCCTGATCTCACGGGGATTTCAGCCGAGGAATGGGTGGCTCGCCGTCTGGCTGCCCACCGCAATCCTGGCGAGCCGACGGTCCAGCGTCTTTCCGATCGCTGGATCCGCATCGGCGACCACCGGACGAGCGACGGCGGCGTGGTCAGCTTACGCACGGACATCACCCCCCTCATCCAAGCTCAGCAAGCCGCCGAGGCCGCCAACCGGGCCAAGCAGCAACAGGTGGAAGAGTTAGAGAACCTGTACCGAACGGCCCCCGTTGGCCTTGAACTCCTCGACAGACAGTATCGTGTGCTTCGGATCAACGAGCGCTTGGCGGTCATCAATGGCAAATCGGTTCGGGACCACATCGGGCGGACGCTGAAAGAGATCATTCCTCAGCTCGCCCCTGAAATCGAGACGGTCGTCGATCGCGTGTTCGCGACGGGAGAGTCGGTGTTGGATTTGGAGACGCACGGCGTCACCCCTGCCGATCCCGCAAGCGAGCGGCACTGGTTGGTGAGTTACTATCCCGTGAAGTCCACGGATGGCATTCCGCTTTACGTCGGCTGTGCCGTTCTGGAGATTACCGGCCTCAAGAAAGTGGAAGCCGACCTCCGCCACGCCAAAGCCGAAGCCGAAGCAGCCAGCCAGCGCGTGCAGGAGCAGAAGGACCTTCTGCAAAATGTCATCGACCACCTCCCTTGTGCAGTGTTCTGGAAGGATCGCAACAGCGTCAACCTGGGCGGCAACCGACTTGCCGCAAGCGACCTCGGCTTTGCAACGCCGGCCGAGATGATTGGCAAGAGCAACTTCGACCTGATGGTCACGCGAGCCGAAGCCGAGGCCTATACTCGGTTCGATCGCGCGGTCATGGAAAGTGGCGAGCCGCTCGTCAACTTGGAGGAGTGCGTTACAAAACCGGACGGCAGGCGGCTGGAGGTCTTGACTAACAAGGTTCCCTTGCGCAACGCCGCGGGCGAGATCATCGGCGTGCTGGCGGTCTACATTGACATCACCGACCGCAAGCGGGCGGAAGAGGACCTCCGCCAGGCCAAAATCGCCGCCGAGGCCGCCAACCGGGCCAAAAGCGAATTCCTGGCCAACATGAGCCACGAGATCCGCACGCCCATGAACGGTATCCTCGGCATGACCGACCTGGCGCTCGACACTCATCTCAGCACCGAGCAGCGCGAATACCTGGAGATGGTCAAGTCCTCGGGCCAGAGGCTCCTGACCTTGATCAACGACATTCTCGATTTCTCCAAGATCGAAGCCGGTCAACTCGAGCTGGACATCGCCGAATTCGAGTTGGCACAGTCGGTGGGCGGAGCGCTGCGAAGCCTGGCCATCGGTGCCCAGCAAAAGGGCCTGGAGCTCGCCTGTGAAATCGCGAAAGACGTGCCGGAGGCACTGGTCGGCGATGCGGGGCGGCTTTGCCAGGTCCTCATCAATTTGGTCGGCAACGCGATCAAGTTCACCGAGCACGGCGAGGTCGTCGTCCGGGTGGCCAAGGACCAATGCACCGGGGATGACGTCCGCCTGCACTTCAGCGTCCAGGACACGGGCATCGGTATTCCGGTTGAAAAGCAAGCAGTGATCTTCGAAGCCTTCGCCCAGGCCGACAGCTCGACCACCCGCAAGTATGGAGGCACCGGCCTTGGTCTCACCATCTCGACGCAATTGGTGTCATTGATGGGAGGCCGGCTCTGGGTCGAAAGTACTCCTGGCACGGGCAGTACGTTCCACTTCACCGTTCAGATGCGCGTGGGTCATGGTTCGGTCGCCCGAAGGATCCGGATTCCGCCTCCGAAGCTCGCGAACACACCGGTGCTGGTCGTGGACGACAACGCCACCAACCGCCGAATCCTCGAAGAGGTCCTCAGCCGCTGGGGAATGTGTCCCACGTTGGTGAGCAGTGGCGAGGCAGCGTTGGCACTTCTCGAACGAGCCGCGGCGGCGGAGACTGCGTTCCCCCTCGCGATCCTCGATGCCCATATGCCGGACTTCGATGGCTTTGCCGTCGCGGAGCGAATGAAGGCCAGTCCCGCGCTCGCGCGAACGGCGGTACTCATGCTCACCTCCAGCGGCCGACCGGGCGACCTGGACCGCTGTCGAGAACTCGGCATCGCAGCGCATCTGCTCAAGCCCGTGGCGCAGGGGGAACTGTTGGAGGCAGTCGTTCGCGCCTTGCGCATCTCACTCTTGCGCGCCGAGGCACGCGCGGCGGCGGTCCGAGAAGGGACCGTGGTACAGCGCCGAGCGCTGCGAATTCTGCTGGCCGAGGACAACAGGGTTAACCAACGATTGGCGGTCGGTTTGCTGGAAAAGCGCGGACACCACGTCGTTGTGGCCGACGATGGCAAGCAGGCGCTGGCGGCCCTGAACCGTCACGTCTTCGACCTGACGCTCATGGACGTGCAAATGCCGGAAATCGGCGGCTTTGAGGCGACCGCGCTGATCCGCGCCGGAGAAAAGAAGTCGGGGCAGCACATGCCGATCATCGCCATGACCGCGTATGCCATGAAAGGCGATCGCGAACGCTGCCTTGCCAGCGGCATGGATGGGTACGTCTCCAAGCCGGTTGTTGCCGCGGAGCTATTCCAGGTGATCGACGAGGTGATGGGCACAAGGCGCTCTTCGCCAACGACCTCCGCAAGCGAGCCGACAGCCAGTGACTTTGACTATGCGGCAAGCCTGGAGCGCACCGGCGGCGACGCCCAATTGCTTGGAGAAATGGCAACCCTCTTTGCGGCAGAAGGTCCGAAGCTGCTGCGGGAGATCCGAGACGCGATCGCTCGGAAGGACGCCGCGCTCCTGGAGCGCGCCGCGCACACGTTGCGAGGGTCGGTGAGCAACTTTGGCGCTCCAGCCGCTGTGGCAGCCGTGGGCCCGCTGGAGTCGATGGGTCGGACCGGTGAGTTGGAAGGCGCGTCCGCGGCTTACGAACGACTGGAATTGGCCCTGCAACAACTGACCAAGGCATTGATGATGCTGCCCCACGACAAGGCAGCGGCACAAGGCTCCAAATCTTGCAACGCGTGAACTTCGTGCGAGTTGGTAGCCGCAGGCTTCAGCTTGCGTAAGGGCGTCGCAGGTGCGGTACATTCACTTCGAAGGCTGAAGGCCGGCGGATATGCGCATTTTGACACGGACGCGTGACTTCAAGACAAGACGTCGCCAGGGTTAATGGGATAGCTTTGGTGCACTGGAAATCCGTCGGAGCATTGAACACTATTTCCTCCTGCCGCCACGCAAGGCCGTCTTGCCCCGACGTCGTTCCGAATTGATCGACGGTTGCCTTTCGCACGCTGATGAGGGAAGTGCCATGTTCTCCCGCCGATTTCTCGCGTTTGCGTTGCTCTGCATCGTTTCGTGGCCGGTACGCGCGGCCGATGCACCTCCCACCTTGCAGCAGCAACTTCAGCGCGAGCCCGTTGCGGAACTGGCCAAAGCCGCCCGGGCGCGGGGCGATGCCGCACGTGGCGCGATCTTGTTTTTCCAGTCGTTTCTCACTTGCGCCAAGTGCCACGATGGCGACACCGGCACGCAGCTAGGCCCGGACATCGCCAAGGTCGGCAACGAAGTTGCCGCGGAATATCTGATCGAGTCCGTGCTGCTGCCGTCGAAGGTCATCAAGAAGGGGTACGAAACCGTCGTCATCAGCACCAAGGACGGCCGCACCTACACCGGTCTCGTCGTGGACGAGAAGGATGGCAAGGTCACACTCCTCGATCCCGCGGCCGCCGGCAAACGGCTCGTGCTGACGGCCGCGAACATCGAAAGCCGCACGATCGGCAAGCAATCGCTCATGCCGGACGGACTGGTAAATCTGCTCTCGGACCGGCAGCAGTTCCTCGACCTGGCGAAATACCTCATCGAGATCGCGGAGCAAGGCCCTGGTCGAGCGAAGGAACTGCGGCCCGCTCAAACGGCCCTGGTGATCCCTGAGTACGAGAAGGAAATCGACCATGCCGGGCTGATCCGTGCGCTCGATGACAAGGCGGCCCGCCGCGGCGAAGCGATTTATACTCGCGTCTGCGCTAACTGTCATGGCACGAAGGACTCTCCGGGCTCGATGCCGACATCGCTGCGGTTCGCGAGCGACAAGTTCAAGAACGGCAGCGATCCGTACAGCCTGTACCAGACGCTCACTCGCGGTTATGGCATGATGGCAGCGCAGGCATGGATGGTGCCGCGGCAAAAGTACGATGTGATTCACTACCTCCGGGAGACGTACCTCAAACCGCACAACCCCGGGCAATACGCGAAGCTCGAAACCGATTACCTCGACAAACTTCCCAAAGGCACCACGTTCGGTCCGCCGGCCGCGACCGTCGAACCGTGGGTGACGATGGATTACGGCCCAAGCCTGATGAACACCTACGAGGTCGGTGGGCCAGGACCAAATTTTGCCTACAAGGGAATCGCCATTCGCCTCGATGCGGGACCGGGCGGCGTATCCCGCGGGAGTCGCTGGGCTCTGTTCGATCACGATACCATGCGGGTTGCCGCGGTGTGGAGCGGGAGCGGGTTCATCGACTGGAAGGGGATTCACTTCAACGGCCAGCACCAGGTGCACCCGAAACTCGCGGGCGACATCCAGGTGGTGAACCCGATCGGGCCGGGCTGGGCGGACCCCGAGACGGGCCGGTTCGACGATCCGCGAATGACGGGCCGGGACGGCAGGCGCTACGGGCCGCTGCCGACAACCTGGGCACAATACAAGGGGACGTATCACTTCGGCGACCAGACGATCGTGTCGTACACCGTTGGCGGGGCTCGCGTGCTCGAATCGTTTGGCACGGACGCGGACCCAAACCAATCCGGCACGGTCATCTACACGCGGACGCTGGAAATCAGTGGGTCGCCAAAGGCCCTCCTCGCCAGGATCGCGCCGGCAACCGTCGCCGTTGCGACCGTCGGCGATCTGCGTGTGTCCCTGGTCAAGAACGATGAACTCACGCTGCTAAGAATCCCCGCCTCGGACACTCCGGTACGCGTGAAGGTATTGATGGCCAAAGGCAAGGTGGATGCCCTCGAAAAGTTTGCCAGGACCTCTTCGCCGCCCCGGGCTTTGAAGCCCCTTACCGAAGGAGGCCCGAAGCGGTGGCCGGAAACGCTAAAAACCGCCGCGACGCTCGGCAAGAACGATGGCCCGTTCGCGGTCGATACCTTCGCACTGCCCGAGAAGAACCCCTGGAATGCCCAGCTCCGGCTGACGGGCTTCGATTTTTATCCGGACGGCAAGCGGGCAGCCGTTTGCTCCTGGGACGGCGACGTCTGGATGGTCTCCGGGCTGGACAAACCGTCGGACGGGTTGACGTGGCAGCGGATCGCTTCGGGCCTGTTCCAGCCGCTCGGGCTGAAGTTTCGCGAGGGGAACATCTACGTTTGCTGTCGCGATCAGATCGTTCGTTTGCACGACCTGAACGGCGACGGCGAAATCGACTACTACGAGTGCTTCAACACCGACCACCAGGTGACGGAGCACTTCCACGAGTTTGCCATGGGCTTGCAGTCCGATGCGGAGGGGAACTTCTACTACGCGAAGAGCGGCCGACATGCCCTGCCCGCACTGGTGCCGCATCACGGCACGCTGCTCAAAGTGAGCAAGGACGGAGCGAAGACGGAAATCCTGGCTACCGGGTTCCGGGCCGCGAATGGCGTGTGTCTGAACCCGAACGGCACCTTCTTCGTCACCGATCAAGAAGGTTTCTGGACGCCGAAGAACCGCATCAACCTGGTCGAGAAGGGCGGTTTCTATGGCAACATGTGGGGCTACTCGGACGTCACGGACACATCCGATGCCGCGATGAAACAGCCGCTTTGCTGGATCACCAACGATTTCGACCGCTCCCCGGCGGAATTGCTGTGGGTGACCAGCGATCGGTGGGGCCCGCTCAAGGGATCGCTGCTGAACACGTCGTACGGTCACGGCAAGATCTACGTGGTGCCGCACGAGACGGTGAACGGCCAGGCGCAGGGCGGAATGTGCGCCTTGCCGCTGCCGCCGTTTCCGACCGGAATCATGCGGCCGCGGTTTCACCCGATCGACGGCCAGCTTTACCTGTGCGGCATGTACGCATGGGCCGGGAATCAAACTCAACTGGGCGGGTTTTATCGCGTCCGTTACACCGGCAAACCCGCCGACCTGCCAGTCGGCTTGAAGGCGAAGGCCGGCGGCGTGGAAGTGACCTTCACCGACGCGGTCGATGCCGCGGCCGCGGCGGACGTCACGAACTACGAGGTCAAGATCTGGGGCCTGAAGCGAAGCCAGAGCTACGGATCGAAGCACATCGACGAAAAACCCGTGGCGGTCCGGAAAGCCGCGTCCCTGGCCGATGGGAAATCGGTACTGCTCGACATCGCGGACCTGGGACCAACCTGGGGCATGGAGATCAAATATCGGTTGAAAGGCAGCGACGGCCGTGCGATTGTCGGCGTCATCCATAACACGATTCATGCCTTCGCCACCCAGGCCAAGCCCAAACCGGTAAAGGTCTTCATTCTCGCCGGCCAGTCGAACATGGAAGGCAAAGCACCGAACACCCTGCTCGACCACCAGGCCACGGACGAGAAGACCAGCAACCTGTTTGCCCATCTGCGCAAGGATGACAAGTGGATCGTGCGCGATGACGTGTTCGTCAAGTTCCTCGATCGCAAGGGGCCGCTCACCGTCGGCTACGGCTCGCCCGGGCGCACGGGCATCGAGCTGGAATTCGGCACGGCGATGGGAAACCACTTCGATGAACCGGTCCTCTTGATCAAAGCCGCCTGGGGCGGTCACTCGCTCTACAAGCTCTTCCGTTCGCCCTCGGCTGGGTATCCCGCTGCCGAGGTACTGCAAAAGGAACTCGACCAGGCGCAGGCGAACGTCAAGAAGAGCAATGAAAAGAACAAGAAGAACGATCCATTGCCAACGATGGAGGACATCAAGAAGGCCTATGGTCAGTCCTACCGCGCCATGATGGCGGAAGTGAAAGACGTGACCGACAACTACGCCGGCATGTTCCCCGCACTGAAGGGAAAGACGCTGGAACTGGCTGGATTCGTGTGGTTTCAGGGATGGAACGACCAGTACGGAGCGCAGGACGAATACGCGTCGAACATGAAGCACTTCATCGAGGACGTGCGAAAGGACCTGAACGCGCCAAAGTTGCCGTTCGTGATTGGCGTCATGGGACAGAACGGCTCGAAGCCTGCCACCGGAGCAATGCTCACGATCCAGAAAGCCCAGCTCGCGATGAACGACGTGCCGGAGTTCAAGGGCAACGTCCGGGCGATTCGCACCGATGTGCTGGTCGACAAGGTCGCGGAGGACCTCTATCCCACCTGGCAGAAGGATGTCGAGCGCTGGAAGCAGATCGGCGGGGACCATGCTTACCATTACCTCGGCAGTGCGATCTGGTTCAATCGCATCGGCAAGGCGATGGGAGAAGCGATGCTGGAACTCATGAAGAATTCCAGGTGAGCGAGAAGCCCCGCAGGCTGGTTCGTCGCGTAGCGTGAGCGAGGACGTCCTCGCTCACGCTCTCAGGCTTCGGGCTGGTTCATGGGCTGTGTTCGGTGGGCCAGACACTCTTGTCTGGCCGGCCAGACAAGAGTGTCTGGCCCACCTTGCCAGGTACAAATTTGGCCCGCGTGCGGTATAAATCGTGCCCGGCCCTTCGCGTAACCGGACTTGACCGCAAGAACTCAATGCAGATCGATGATGCGCAATCCTCCGGCCGGAACGTCGCATTCGACCGAGTTCTGCTTGACGGCTAGTTCCTCCGTCGGCAATAAGCGGTCACGGGCAGACTTGATCGGCACCTGTGACCGGATGATCACCTTGCGATTCTCGCGGTAGTCGGTCGGCAGGATGCCTTGCTGCGGCTTGGGCTGGCCCGCGGGGTTCAAGAGTGTGACCGTCCAGCCCTTGTCCGTGCGATTGAGAAGCCACTCCACGTCGCCGACGACCTCGACCGGCGTCAGGCCGCGAGTCAAATGAGCAAACAGCCGCGGCACTACCGGGATCGCGTGCCGAGAGATGCTCAGTCCACGCGGCACCGCCAGGTAAATCAGCCGGCCTTTTCCCCGCTCAAACGCGGCGCAGAACACCTTGCCCTCCGCGGTGGTGGCAAGGGCCCGCCCGCCATCGATGGGCCGATAACGGTAGCGCGGCGACGGATGCGTGTTGGGATCCTTCAGCCAGCGGTAGCTGTCGGATTCGGCCATGGCGCCCGTCGCGGGCAGGTCCAGGGCCCTCGCGCCGGGGCCGGTCAGATGCGTGTCGGCCACCAGCAGGGTGCCGCCGCCTTCCACATACTGCGCCAGCCGTTTACCTTCGGCCTCCGTCATCTCAATGTCGCCCGCCACGATCACGACCGGGTAGGTGTCGATCGTCCGCCATTTCTTGACGTCCGGGTAGGCGAAGATCACGTCGAAGACGTCACCGAAGACCCCGGGCACATTGACCTCGTTGGTGCCGGTGATCGGCTTGCCGCTCTCGGGGCCAATCGGATAGTAGGCCGCGCCGAAATACTCCTCCAGCATCTTCTCATGGTCGCCGAAGCGGAAGCGTTCCTGGTTCTGATGGTAGTTCTTGAACGAGTTGGGCCAGAAGGGCGACGGTTCCCAGCCGTGGGCATAATCGACCAGGAACGCCACGGGGGTAAAGGGATGACCGCGGTCCGGCTCCTTGGCGGTCAGGCGCAGGAAGCGGTCTACCAGGAGCCCCTTGGGAGAGAGCTGCACGTCCTTGACGCCCGCGGCTGCAGTGCCGCCCGGCTTCCAGAACTCATCGAAGCCCTGCTCGTGGTAGAACATCGACGAGCCAGCCATGTACTGGTACCAGATGTCGTACTTGTACCACGTCATGCCAGCGCCGGAGTAGACCGAGTAGTAGTTGTCGAGGATATTGCGCGGGCTGGTGTAGCTTTGCTGCTTGCTGAACATGGTGGCGGCGTCGCCGAAATTGCAGGAGCGATAGGTAGCCGTCAACAGCTCCTGCTGACGAGCGGCTCCGCGCAGAAACGCCCAGCGCATGCCGAGCACCGACCAGGGGATTGCGGACGACTCGTAGCCGATGGTGCGGGCGCCCCAGTCGGCGCACAGCGGCGCGAACGTAATGTTGCCGACCGACAGGCAGGCAATGACGTCTTGATAGGCATTCTTGTCGAGGTCCTTGCCGTAGACGGCCCGATACTTGGCTGCATTGGCCTCCAGGCTGAGCGGAGTGAATGCCTCCGCCAGTTGCCGGCGCGTGTTGGCCTTGGCAGTCGCCTCCTGCATGCGCTTGGCGTCCACGTCGAAGTAACCCAGGTTTTCGCCCGAGATGGCGCCCACGTAGCGGCTGCGGTACTTCTCGAACGCTTCGATCCCCTTGGGGCCGATCGGTCGGGCGCCGGCATAGTTCATCATCGTGGCCCACTGCCGATCGGGGTTGTCGTCAAGCCACTTCGCGAAGCGCCGCCCGGCGTCGGAGAGTTCGCCCGTCTTCGGATCGGCGGCGAAGATGATGGGACCGGCGCCGTGAAAGGTGGGGACCACGCGCGGATCCGAAAAGATGGGCACATCCTTCCGGCCGCCGTACAGCTTCTCGAATTCAAGACGGACGTCGTCATCTCCTACCTTGTATGGGTAGAGCACCCGCTTGGGATCGTCACTGAGCCAGTTGCTCGACTTGTCCGTGCTCACGTTCCACAGGTAGCGGAAGCCCTTGTCATTGAACGTGCGCAGCTTCCACGCCGGAGGCAGGTCCAAGGCGGGACGGTTGCGGGCCAATGGTTCCAGGTCTGAAAGCCCACCCTTGCGGAACCGGTCCAGGACCTCCCAGGCCGGATTGCGCGGCCGCTCCTTGATGCGTGGTCGGTAGTCCGGATCGGTAGTCAGCACGAGGACGTCGATCTGACGGGGCTCGGGGTCCTTGGTCGTGGAGAGCAGGCTGAGCTTGGCCTGGCCTTTTTTTAGCGACACCTCCCGCTGGTCCCAGGCGAACGCCCAGCCCCAGTAGAGCTTCATCTCGTTGTCCTCGTCGACAACGGGCTTTTCGCCATAGCGGCCGATCCAGGGCTTGGCGCCGTCTTGCTCGAGCTGAACCTGGAACCGTGTCGTTTTCTCGCGCCAGTCGCCGTAACGGACCCAGACGAAGTACTTGCCGTCGACGGGGACGTCGATGGTCTTGGTGGCGGCGGCCTTGTCGTCATCGGCGCCGCAAGCGATGGACAGGAACCCGCTCTCACCGCCCTGGTTCCATTCCGCGGCCCAACCGGGGCCGGACAGCCCCCAGTGACCGCTGGTTTTCTTGCGATCGGGAGGCCCCATCGGCCAGCAGTAGCCCTTGATGCCATCGAGGTGTTCGGCTTCGATCCAGAGCGTCTCCGCAGCCAGTGCGGGCTGGCTCACGACCGCAAGACAGAACCAGAGTCCGACGCGTTGGGAATAGGACGCCATGAACCATGCTCCTTCGCGTGACGATTTCATCCGCCGCGCATCCGATCCAAGAGGGCAACGCACGCTGTTGAATCCGCGTCATTTCATTGGAGCGAGCTTCATATTCAGGTTCTTGACCAGAAACGCCCACTGGTCGGCGATTTCCTCAATCATCTTCGCCGTCGGCTTTCCCGCTCCGTGCCCGGCGCGTGTCTCGATCCGCGCCAGTACGGGCGCCGGCCCGGACTGACAGTGCTGAAGCTGCGCGATGAACTTGAAGCTGTGGCCAGGCACCACCCGGTCGTCGGTGTCGGCCGTCGTCACCAGGGTGGCGGGGTATTTCGTCCCTTTCTTCAGGTTGTGGTAGGGCGAGTAGGCGTACAGCGCCTTGAACTCGTCCGGCTTGTCGGAAGAACCGTAGTCGTCCACCCAGAAACGGCCGGCGGTGAACTGCTGGAAGCGCAGCATGTCCATCACGCCGACCGCGGGCAGGCAGGCGCCGAACAAATCCGGGCGCTGCGTCATGCACGCGCCGACCAGCAGGCCGCCGTTGCTGCCTCCCTGGATCGCCAGCTTCTCCGGCTTCGTGTACTTCTGGGCGACTAGCCACTCGGCCGCGGCAATGAAGTCGTCGAAGACGTTCTGCTTCTTCAGCTTCGTGCCCGCCTGGTGCCATTCCTCGCCGTACTCGCCGCCGCCGCGCAAGTTGGCCACGACGAACACGCCGCCCATCTCCAGCCACATCAGGCGGCTGATTGAGAATGCCGGCGTCAGGGGGATGTTGAAGCCGCCGTAGCCGTACAGCAGCGTTGGATGGCTGCCGTCCAGCTTGATGTCCTTCTTCGCGGTGATGAACATCGGCACCTTGGTGCCGTCCTTGCTGGTGAAGAAGACCTGCTTCACCTCGTAATCGTCCGGGTTGCACTTCACCTTCGCCTGACGGATCAGCTTGCTCTTGCCCGTGATCAGATCGTAACGGTAGATGCTCGGCGGCGTCGCGAAGCTGGAGAACGAGTAGAACGTCTCGGTGTCGGTCCGCTTGCCGCCGAAACCGCTGGCGGTCCCGAGCGTCGGGAAGGCCACCTCGCGAACGAACTCGCCCGTGGGGCTGAAGAGCTTTAGCTGGGTGCGGGCGTCCTTGAGGTACGAGGCGACCAGGAGGTTGCCGACCCAGCCGACGCTGTTCAGTTTCTCGTCGGCCTGCGGGATGATCTCCTTCCAGTCCGACGGCTCGGGCTTGCGCGTGTCGATGGCGATCACCCGGCCACGCGGCGCCTTGTGGTCGGTCTTGAAGTAGAAGACGGGGCCATCGTTGCCGATGAAGCTGTACTCGCTCTCGAAGTTGTCGATCAAGTCGACCGGCATCGCATAGGGCTCTTCCAGGTCGCGGTAAGTGATGCGGTACTTATGGTCGGTACCTTTCCAGGTGCTCAGGATCAGGTAGCGGCCGTCCTCGCTGACTTCGGTCGAGAAGCCCCAGTCCGGATGGTCCGGCCGGCGGTAGACGAGCACGTCGGCGGACTGCGGCGTGCCGAGGCGGTGGTAGTAGACCTTCTGATTGTGGTTCAGGCCCTGGAACTGGGCGCCCTTCTTCGGCTCGTCGTAGCGGCTGTAGAAGAAGCCCTTGCCGTCCCGCGTCCAGGTCGCGCTGCTGAACTTCACCCACTTGACCTCGTCGCTCAGCGGCTTGGCCGTGGCAATGTCGAGGACGCGGAACGTGTGCCAGTCGCTGCCGGACTCGGCGACGCCATAGGCCAGGTATTTGCCATCGTCGCTGACCGACATCTCCGCCAGGGCGACGGTGCCGTCCTTGGACCACGTGTTCGGGTCGAGCAGGACTCGGGGCTCCCCATCAAGGGAGTCGAGGGTGTACAGGACCGACTGGTTTTGCAGGCCGTCGTTCTTGGTGTAGAAGTAGCGGCCCCCCGCTTTGAAGGGCGCCGAGTATTTCTCGAAGTTCCACAGTTCGGTGAGGCGGCGCTGGATGCCTTCGCGTTCGGGGATGGCTTTCAGGTAAGCGGACGTGACCTTGTTCTCGGCCTCGACCCAGTCGGCGACTTCCTTGGACTTGCGGACGTCGTCCTCGAGCCAACGGTAGGGGTCCGGGACCTTGACGCCGTGATAGTCATCGACCTGATCGGACCGGCGCGTGGAGGGGTATTGCAACGCAGAGTCGGCAGCCGTCGCGATCACGGCGAGCAGTCCTCCCAGGAGAATCGCGGCGATACAGGTCTTGCTCGACACGGAATGCTCCTTCCGATGGAGTGTGATAAAGTCACAGTGGATCCGTGGATAGTGTATAGACCACGCTTCGTCATCGCCATCGCCGACGCGGCGACCTGACCGAGGCGGTTCGAAGGGGCGCCTGGCCGCGCTATGCCCGGCAACGGAGCAACGCCGTGGTGCCTGGGCGGGGGGATAACAATTGGGTGCAACTGCGTTTTCTACAAGGGAAACAGCAATCCTACACGGGAAAAACAAGGTTTTCGGCCATTCGGAGACCGGAAAATCGACCATTAATGCCCAAATTTGGGCAGCGATTGCAGCACGAAACTGACACGAGCTTTGAGAAGACCCTGAAAAACAGGGCATCTGCTACTCAAGCTCATCCTGTAGAATTAGCAGCTGCACCCATAACAATTCCCCGCTTTCGTGGCAAGGTTTTGCCCGAGTTTTCGCACTGAAAGACGGACGCACCGTTTCCATCGTGGTGTTACCATGTCAGACCGGAAACTTGTTGAAGCCGCCTTCTCAACCAAGGACATTGCCAAGCCAGGGCATATCCTTGCAGAGGCAGAACGCCTGAATCCTTGTTTTGGAGAACGGAACATGCAGAGCCAACCGAAGTCCCGCCTTGGCGTCGCCGTCTTCCTCGGTGTTTGTGCCCTGGTTCCCTCGCCGGCGCGCGCCGCCGACCCGCGCCTGGAACTGGTCCTGCAGATCGGCCACAGCAAGGCCGTGAAGTCGCTGAGCATGAGCGCGGACGGCAAGTACCTTGTCTCCGGCTCGGAAGACGCCACGGCGATCCTCTGGGACGTCGAGACAGGCCAGCTCCTCCGCACTTACAAGGGGCACAGCCAGGAAGTCAACTCGGTGAGCCTGAGCGGCAATGGCCGTCGGCTCGCCACGGCTTCGTCGGATCGCACAATTATTCTCTGGAACGTGGCGACCGGAGAAAAGCTTCGCACCTTCAAGAAAGACGTCGGTTGGGTTCAGTCCGTGTGGCTGAGCGACGATGGCAAGCGACTGGTCTCGTCCGGCTGGGACAAGGACGTGATCCTCTGGGACGTTGAGAACGGCGAAATCGTCCAGAGGTTCTCCGGCCACAAGGGAATCGTTCGGTCCGTTGAATTGAGTGCCGACGGCACGCAGGTCCTTTCGGCCGGGGACGACGGCACGGCCATCCTCTGGGACGTCGCCAAGGGGGAGGCGTTGCACGCCTTCAAGGGACACAGCCAGTCGGTGCTGTCCGCCCACTTCGGCGCCGACGGCAAACGCCTGGTGACGGCCTCGCGCGATGGGACGGCGGTCCTCTGGGATGCCCAGAAAGCCGAGCGACTCCGCACGTTCAAGAGCGACTTCGCCGCCCTCCACGATGCACGCTTGACGCCGGACGGCAAATTCCTGGCAAGCGCCGGCTACGACCACAAGACGATCGTGTGGAACACCGAATCGGGCGAGAAGGCGTACCCGGCCATCGAACACAAGCAGCGTTCCTCCCAGGCCGTGATCGTCAGCCGGGACGGGAAGTACTTCGCCGTCGGGTACGACAGCAACGCCGTCATCCTGTACGACGTCGCCAAGGGCACGCGGCTGCGAGCGCTCCAGGGCAGTGGCAAGGCGGTGCGGGCCGTCGGGTTGAGCGCCGACGGGAAGCGGATCGCCACGGGGGCCGACGACGTGGTCGCCGTGATTTGGGACGTGGCCAAGGGAGGGCGGGAACACAGCTTCAGTGGTCAGGCAGGCTCCCTGGTGTCGATGTCCTTCAGTGCCGACGGCAAGCGCCTGGTCACGGCGAGCTCGGACTACTCCGCCGTCGTCTGGGACGCGGAGAAGGGCGAGAAGAAGAGCGGGTTGAACCTGGGCAACATGCCGTTCAACCTGGAGTTCAGTGCCGATGGGAAGCAATTCCTCGCGACCTCGGCCCACACGACGACTTTGACGGATACCGACCGAGGCGAGCGCGTGCGTAGCCTCGGCTCGCACAGCGACATCATTAGCGCCGCAAGCATGAGCCGGGACGGCAAGCGTCTAATCACCGGCTCCACCATGGCCCAGGTCTTCGTCTGGGATGCCGAGAAGGGGAACAAGCTCCATCAGCTGCGGGGCCATGCAAACTCGGTCATCTGCTCCCAGTTCCACCCGGACGGCAAGCAGGCCGTTACCGGCTCCATCGACCGCTCGGCGATTCTCTGGGACACGCTGAAGGGAGAGAAGGTCCACTCCTTCGGCGGCAACGGGGCCGTGGTTGCCGTTCGCTTCAGCGTGGACGGCAAGCTCCTGGCCATCGCCTCCGGCCACTCGGCAACGCTCTTTGACGTCGAGAAAGGGGAGCGCTTGCGTGACTTCTCGGGCCACGCCGCCGGGGTGCAATCCGTGGCCCTCAGCGCGGACGGCAAGCGCTTGCTGACCGGCTCCGCGGACACCACGGCGCGCATCTGGGACGTGGCGAGTGGAAAGGAGTTGTGTGCACTCATCAGTTCGGAGGCCGGCAAGGAGTGGGCCGTGGTGACGCCGGACGGCTACTTCGATGGCAGCGCTACTGGTCTGAAGGCCATCACATTCCGCCTCCCGGAGTCAATCCAGTTGGTGTCCCCCGAGCAGAAGCGGAAGGAATTGCACCGGCCACGCTTGCTTACGAAGGTATGGAGCGGGGAGGAATTCCGCTAACGCATTTGGGCCAAATTGGCGTTGTCGTCCGCGCGGGTTTGCGGCGGACGGCCAGTGCCCGCCGAAGCACTCCGCTGCTTGCAGTACATCGCTGCGCGGCATCAGTGTTGAACTCATGTTGCCGGATCATCACTTTTCCATCGCGCTCGGACATGCTACGCTCATCACGGTGCCACCCCTCGATCAATTCGGCAACGGGTTCGCTGCATGAACCGGAACTGGAAGAACATTCCTGCCGTAGCCTTCGCGGGGCTCGTCTTCTCGCTGTCCCATGCGCCCACCGTTCGGATGAATAAAACACTCTTCGCCACCGGTCCGCGGACTCTGAATTGAGACTAACATGAGCGATTCGCAACAGCGCGACTCACCGGACCCGATTGACAACCCTTCGATTCGTGGCGAAGACTCGATGACTGCATCTTCCTGCGCCCTTTCGGGCGCCGACCACAACGAGCAAGGCGTTGCCCTGTTTCGCAAGGGCGATCACGCCGGCGCCTGTGCGTCCTTCACCGCAGCGCTGGAGCAGAATCCTCGCCTGGCCGAGGCGTACAACAACCGCGGTACCGTGCGTCAGGCGCTCGGCGATATGCTCGGAGCGCTCGCGGACTTCGGTTCCGCACTGAACCTGGCCCCTCGCTATTACGACGCGTGCTGCAATCGTGGCATCGTTCGCGCCGCGATGGGTGACCACGCGGGCGCCCTGTTCGATTTCAATACCGCCTTGGTCCTCAAACCACAACAGGCCGCAATCTATCTGCGCCGGGCTGCCGCACAGCGGGCGCTCAAACAACTCCCTGGCGCCGTGGCGGACTGCAACGAGGCAATTCGGCTCAACCCCAACGATTCCCAGGCGTACCACTTGCGCGCCCGTCTCCACAACTACCGGTGGAATTTCCCTGCCGCCGCCGCCGACTTCGACAAGGCATTGGAGCTCTATCCGCGCGGGCCGCGGGATCCGGTGCGCTTGTGTCGGCTCCATGTTGGTCGCGCCAGCGTTTACTATCACGTCGGCGACGAAGCGGTCGCTTGGGAAAGCTACCGCGCGGCGTATGCCTTGCATCCGCAAATCTACGCGCAGTTCTGTGTGAGCACCGTCGAGGAGAACATCCGGAATTGCCTTGCGGACACCCTGGCGAGTTACACGAAGCACCTGTCTGCCAATCCGGCGGATCGCTTGACGTGGTCTCTCCGGGGCATGACCATGCTCATTCTGGGTCGCAAATCTGAAGCGTGGAGCGATTTCGAAGAACTCTCTCGGCGCGGCAGATTCGAGAAACTCCTCGCGGTCTTGATCGACCGGGTCGGCGATGCCGACGACCGGGCGAGAGCACAGAAACTCTTGGACGCGTCGTCGCCGAGCCCGTCGGCTTGAGCCGGAGACGAGAATTCGCCCGGACTAATCGAGCGCGGGCTTCCGTCATGTGCCCAGGGACTCCCTGTCGCCAACGGCGCTCACCGCAGACCATGCGATGGACTGGTCGCCGCGTTTCCGAAGACCAGCTGGCGGCGCACGCGCACCGGAGAGGCAAATGCCAGAAGAACGGAACGACCCCATCGCCATTGTCGGCATCGGCTGCCGGTTTCCAGGCGATGCCAATGGCCCGGCCGCTTTCTGGAAGTTGCTGGCGCTCGGCGTTGATGCCGTGGGCGAGGTGCCGCCGAACCGGTGGAACCCGGACGTCTGGTATTCGCCCGATCCGACCGTCCCGGGTCGCATCTACTCGCGGGCCGCGGGCTGCGTGCGCGGGATCGATCAGTTTGATGCCGGCTTTTTCGGAATTGCGCCGCGCGAGGCCGCGGAGATCGACCCTCAGCAGCGCATGCTGCTTGAAGTCGCCTGGGAGGCGCTGGAGGACGCGGGAGTGGTTCCCGGGAGCCTGGCGGGGAGCCTTACCAGCGTGTACACGGGCATCTACACCCAGGAATACGGCGAAACGGCGAGCCTTAATCCGGTCGCCCTCAGTTCCCACAGCAGCACGGGCCGATCTCCGGCCATGGGATCGAATCGCCTGTCCTACTACTTCGACCTCCGTGGTCCGAGCGTTTCGGTCGACGCGGCATGCGCTTCTTCGTTGGTGGCACTCCACCTTGCTTGCGAGAGCCTATGGCAACGAGAGTCGCAATTGGCGCTCGTCGCGGGCGCCAACGTGCTGATTCGACCAGAGTCCTCCGTGGGATTTTGCAAGGCGTCGATGCTGTCGCGCCGAGGACGTTGCCTGACGTTTGACGCGCGCTGTGACGGGTACGTGCGTGCCGAAGGCGTTGGAGTCGTGGTCCTCAAACCGCTGGCACGGGCCCAGGCCGACGGGGACCGCGTCTATGCAGTGATCCGTGCCACGGCAACGAATCAGGACGGTCGAACGCCCGGGATCTCCTATCCGAACCAGCAAGCCCAGGCTGCGCTGGTCCGCGAGGCCCTGCGCCGCGCCGGACTGGCGCCGGACCAGGTCCAGTACGTCGAGGCGCATGGGACCGGCACGCCGGTCGGCGATCCGATTGAGTGTGCGGCTCTGGGTGAAGTGCTGTCCGCCGGCCGGGACTCGGCACACCCCTGTCGGATTGGTTCGGTCAAGACGAACATCGGGCACCTCGAGGGCGCTGCCGGGATGGCGGGCCTCATCAAGCTCGCCTTGATGCTCCACCATCAAACGTTGCCCCCCCACATTCATTTCGAGCAGCCCAATCCCGCCATCGACTTTTCCGGACTGAAGTTGCAGGTCCAGACGGTACTGGAACCTTGGCCCAACGACCGGGGCGTTCGTATCGGGGGCGTTAGCTCGTATGGATTCGGCGGAACGAATGCCCACGCGATTCTCCAGGAGTGTGCGCCGGCAGTGGCGCCGCCAGCGCCGCCCCCCGCGGAAGACGCCGAACTCCTCGTGCTGTCGGCTCAGACGCCGGGGGCGCTTCGCGACCTGGCCGAGTCCTACCGAGTGCGGTTGGCAGCGGGCTCGCATGTGCACGTGACGGACCTGTGTCGGACGGCCGCGACGCGACGGGCACACCTGGAACATCGCCTGGCGATCGCCGGCCGCTCAGCAGACGAACTGGCCGACCGTTTACGGGCGTTTCGGTCGGGCGAACAATCTTCCTCGGTGAGCGTGGGGCGATGCACACCGGGAGCGTCGCCGCGCGTCGCGTTTGTCTACTGCGGCAACGGCCCCCAGTGGTGGGGAATGGGACGCCAACTGATGGCCCGGGAACCGACCGTGCGCTCGGCCGTCGAACGCTGCGACCAGGCTTTCCGCCGTTGGGCTTCCTGGTCGTTGCTTGAAGAGATGGCAGCTGGTCCGGACCACTCGCGAATGGACCGCACGGACATTGCCCAGCCCGCACTGTTTGCTATTCAGTTTGCGCTGACAGAACTCTTTCGTGCGTGGGGGATCCAGCCTGCAGCGGTCGTGGGACACAGTGCCGGCGAAGCCGCCGCGGCGCTGGCTGCGGGCGCAATCTCGTTTGAAGACGCGATTCGCATCGTCTTCCATCGCAGCCGATCCCACGAAGCCAGGCGCGGACTCGGCGGAATGGCCGCCGCCGGGCTTTCCGTCCACGACGCGGAGGGTCTGCTGGCCCCCTACGGCGGCAAGGTTACGCTAGCCGCGGTCAACTCGCCACGGTCCGTCACTCTTTTGGGCGATGTCGCAGTCCTCGGTGAGCTCGAGCCGCTGCTGTTGGCTCGCCAGGTCTTCTTCCGCCGCCTCTCCCAGGAGTACGCCTTTCACGGCCCGGTCATGGCGCCCGTAAGGAGCGAGTTGTTACGGGCGCTCGACGGAATCGGGCCTTGCGGCAAACCGGTGTGCCGATTCGTCTCCACCGTGACGGGAGCAGACGTGAACGGCACGGGCCTGGGACCGAGTCACTGGGCGGACAACGCGTGTCAGCCGGTTCTCTTTGGCCCCGCCGTCCAACGGCTGATCGACGACGAAATCCCCATCTTTCTGGAAATCGGCCCCCATCCGGTCCTCTCTGCCTATATCGCCGAATTGCTGAATGCGGTGGGCCGCCGAGCGCTGAGCGTGAGTTCTCTGCGCCGTAAGGAAGACGAGTGGGCCGCCGCACTACACGCGGTCGGCCGGATGCACGTGGCCGGCGTTCCCCTTCGCTGGGATCGTGTGTACCCGCGCGGGCCGCACGTGGATCTTCCCACCTATCCCTGGCAGCACGAGCGGTACTGGCACCGGGCGTTCGCGCCCAAGGCTTCGGACCGACTCGATCCTGTCCATCCTCTCCTCGGGGCCAAGCTCGAGCTGGCGCACCCAACCTGGGAAGGTGAGCTGGACCTGCGGATACAGAACTACCTGGCCGACCATCGCATCGATGGCTCGCCCCTGTTCCCCATTGCGGGATACATGGAGATGGGCCTGGCCGCTGCACAACGACTCTTTGGGCCATCCCCCTGGTTGCTGGAAGCATTGGAGGTTCACGCACCGTTGCCGCTGGAGCAGGCGCAGGCGGTAATCATCCAGACGACCGTCTCGCCCGTGGACCAGACGTTTCGCGTTCATACACGCCTCCGCGACGGAGACAAACCGTGGACGTTGCAGGCCTCCGGGAAGCTTGGTAAACCCCTGTCCGATCAATGCTCCCGCCGCATCGATCTCGAAGCGCTGAGCAGCCGTCTGACCGAGCCCATCCCGGCCAATTTGTTGTACGCGGTGTACGGCTACGGCTTCGGCCCAGACTTCCAGGCGATTGAGTGGATTCGGATGGGAGAGTGCGAGGCGCTCGCCAAAGTCATCCTGCCTCCGGCTCTCACCGGTCAGCGTCAGTCGTATCACTTCCATCCGTCCCTGCTTGATGGATGCCTGCAGTGCCTGGGCACGATCATTCGCGAAGGCGCCCGGCAGCGCGGGCAACCGCACGTCACGTTTCTTCCCGTCTCGATTGAGCGCTTCCATTACTTGGGTGTTGGCGACGGTCCTGTTTATGTCCACGGAGTCCTGGTGGAGCAATCGCCGGGACGCTTGGTGCTGAACGCAACGCTCGTCGACGAATCGGGCGCCACCATCGGGGTGATTGAAGGGGTGTGCCAACAGGCCACCCACATCGGCAGCGCGGCTGCCGATGAGAATCTCATGTACCACGTGGAATGGATTCCCCGACCGCGGCCGGCGGACCACGCTGTCCCCTGGCACGCCGGCGACCTCCCTTCGCCGCGGAGCCTCGTCGAACATCTCTCCAGACGGACAGCGTCGTGCCATCGCCAGGTCCACGGGCCGTTGCCCGCCGAAACATTTCGTTCGCAATCGGAACTGCTGGCCGAATCCTACGTCTGGCAGGCCATTCAGCAACTACTGCCTGCAGGCGCTGCGATCTCCATTGAGCGGCTTCTGGGGGAGGGTGGCGTCGAGCTTCAGTTCGGCCCACTTCTCAAGCGGTGGCTCGGCTTCATCGGCGCGGCCTCGGCGCAGAAGCTAGCCGATCCCGACCGCTTGTGGAGACAGCTCGTTCACGACTTGCCTGCCTACCACGCCGAGTTGCAGTTGATGGGCCGATGCGGCCGACGGTTATGTGATGTCCTTTGCGGTCGGGTGGAACCGCGAGAATTGATCTTCCCGATGCATGCTCCTGCTACGGCCGAGCATCTGTTCGATTCCGGGCCAACATTTCAGCGCCTGAATGCACTTTGCGCCGATGCATTGGCGGCTCTGGTCGATCGATTGCCGGCTGGCCGACCATTGCGCGTGCTGGAAGTCGGCGCCGGCAGTGGCGGGGCCACCGGCTGGATGCTGCGACAGCTCCCGCCTGACCGCGTTCGGTACGCGGTCACGGACAATTCGGAATTTCTCCTCGCACAAGCGCGGGAGCGGTTCGCAGCCTACCCGTTCGTGGAATATCGAACGCTTGACATCCAGCGCGATCCGCTGGAGAGCGGATTCGGCGACGGCGATTTTGACGTGATCGTTGCCGCCAACGTCTTCCACGAGACACAATGTCTCCCTGACACGCTCCGAATCGTACGGCAATTGCTGGCCAGCGAGGGCATCTTGTTCCTGGTGGAGCTGGCCGCCCCTGGGCCGCGCTGGATGGATATCACCTTTGGGCTGCTGCCCGAATGGAACCGGTTTGGCGACGACCGCCTGCGTGCCAATCATCCGTTGCTGTCCAGACCCGCCTGGGTGTCCCTGCTACGCGAGTGCGGCTTCTCCGACATCGCCTCGATCACCGACGACGACGCGACCTACCCCGAACAATGGCTCTATCTGGCCCGGGGGCCACGCATCGATCGCTCGCTCGGCTCCTCGGGTGTCACGTCCTTGCAGGTGGATGATGGCATCGACCAGGCGCCCGCGGATCCGTCGGCCAACGGAACGCCGACGGTCCAGACCGACTGGTTGTTGTTCGTTGACCAAGGCGGACTCGGCCGTGAGTTGGCCGAGCGTCTCAAGTCGGACGGAGTGCAGACGACCGCGATCGTTCGTGGGCCGCGTTGCGGGCGGTTCGGAGCAGGCGACATGCAATTGAATCCAGCCGAGCCGTCCGGCTTTCGGCAGTTGCTCGAGCACATCGGTGGGGATGCCTCACGAGCGCTCGAAGTCGTTTTCTTGTGGGGTCTGAACGTTACCTCGGCAGACGATTTCGCCAGCATCAACAAGTCCTGCGGAGATGTCCTGTCCCTGTGCCAAGCGCTGGAACAAGCTCCCGCGCATTCCCGGCGCCTGTGGTTGATCACGGCGGGTGCCGAGACGATTTCCGCGGACGAAGCGACGTCTAACCCCGGACAAGCGCCGCTGTGGGGACTGGGACGTGTTATACGCAGCGAGTTGTCGAATCTGGCTTGCCATCTCATTGATCTGAGTGCCCGAGGTATGACGCATCCTGACCCCTGGGAAGCGGAGCTGGCGGCCTTGCTGACCGAACTTCGAGCACCCGACAATGAAACGGAGTTGCTGATCCGCGGGTCGGAACGGTTGGTCCCCCGGCTGCGCCCGTTGTCTCTCGAGGCGCCTCGTCCGTTCGGTAACTTGAAGGACGATCAGAAGTCGGTTGGCTATTGCCTGGAAATACCGCCCCGCAAGGGGCTCGGGCAGTTGCGGCTCCGCCAGACGGCCTGTCCGACGCCGCAATCCGGCCAAGTGGTGATCGACATCAAGGCCGCCGGACTCAACTTCCGCGATGTCCTGCTTGCGATGGGCATGATCGCGCCAGAGGTTTACGAAAGTGCCGGCGAGGGAATCGGCTTGGGAGTGGAGTGTGCCGGGGTCATTCGCGAAGTCGGCCCGCAGGTCAGCGACTGGCACGCGGGCGATGAGGTGTTTGTCCTGATGTCGCATTCGATCGGGCGGTTCGCCCTCGTGCCGACCGAACGCGTGTTTCGCAAGCCGGCGGAGATGAGTTTTGAAGACGCGGCCACCGTTCTCTCTGTTTTCGTGACGGCTTACTACGCGCTGAAAGAACTCGGGCGCGTGGAACCCGGCGAACGCGTGCTGATACACGGCGCTGCCGGCGGTGTCGGTTTGGCTGCCATCCAGGTTGTCCGTCATCTGGGGGGCGAGGTCTGGGCAACCGCCGGCAGCCCCGAAAAGCGCGAGTATTTGCGAGCCCTCGGCATCGAGCACGTGTTTGACAGCCGATCGTTGGCCTTCGTCGACGAGATTCAGGAAGCGTGCGGCGGGCAAGGAATGGACGTGATCTTGAATTCACTGGCGGGGGAAACGATGGTTCGGAGCCTGTCCTTGCTCCGACCTTTCGGACGATTTCTTGAGCTCGGCAAACGCGACTATCTGGAGGGCCGCCCGGTCTCCCTCCGGCCGTTTCTGGACAACCTCGCGTATCACAGCGTCGACCTCGATCAGCTCATGATCCGCAAGCCCGGAGTGGTCCGCCGGCTCGTGGCGGAATTGCTCGCCCTGTTTGCGAAGCGAGCATTGTCGCCGTTGCCCCATCGGGTCTTTCCGATCGGCGACGTGGCCGCGGCCTTCCAACACATGCAGCGGTCTCGCCACATCGGCAAGGTCGTGATTGCGACGGATCCCGACCCGCGTCTACCACTGCTCCCGCCCCGGCTCGCGCCGTTTCGCATTCCGGCCGGATCCACCTACCTGGTCGCGGGCGGGCTCAGCGGCTTCGGGCTCGCGTGCGCCGGCGTCCTGGTCGATGCCGGCGCCCGCCATCTGGTCCTGACTGGCCGGCGCGGCGTGGAAACGCCTGGTGCTGCCGGCGCGGTCGCCGAACTGGAACAGCGTGGCGTGACGGTGCTGGTTGCCGCGGTGGACGTCACCGACGCCGGCGCGCTGGAAAGCCTTCTGAATCGCGTCCGACGCGAGCTGCCGCCGTTGAAGGGCGTGGTCCACTCGGCAGCCGTCCTGGAAGACGCCAGCCTTCTGCGTCTCGATCGACAAATGATGGAGCGCGTGCTCGCTCCGAAAGTCCGCGGCGCCTGGAATCTGCATCGGCTCACCCTCAACGACCCACTGGATCATTTCATCTTGTTCTCGTCCATTTCGGCGCTGGCCGGCAATCCCGGTCAGGCCAATTATGCCGCGGGAAACGCGTTTCTCGATGCGCTGGCTCAATATCGGCGACAACGCAGCCTCCCCGCGTTGTCGGTGAACTGGGGCGCGATCGGACAGGTCGGCCTCGTCGCCCGCCACAAGGAATTGGGAGAGCGCCTTGCGCGGGGCGGCGCCCGTCTGCTCGCCCCGACCCAGGCATTCCGCATTCTGGAGCGAGTGCTGCAAACCGGATTGGCTCGGCTTGCAGTCATGGACCTCGACCCCGGCAAGCTCACGCTCAATCCGGCCTATGCCCGCTCACCGCTTTGGAGTGAACTGCGAGAACCTGCAACCATGGAATCCGGCGAAGGGACCGTCTACGCGGATTTCCGTGAAGTCTTGGAGAAAACGCCCAACCCGGATCGGGCTGCACTGATCCAGTCTCGGCTCGCCGATCACGTCGCCAAGGCTCTGGGCACGACGGTCGAACGCCTTGACCTGGAAAAGTCGCTCACTCTCCTGGGGCTCGATTCGCTGATGGCGGTGGAGTTGCGCATCCGGATTGAAAGGGACATGGCCTGGGACGTACCGGTCACGGTCCTCATGCAAGGACCAAGCGTGCTCCAACTCGCCCGGGAGTTCCGGGGGCGGCTTGGCACCCATGCGAAGTCGGAATAAGCGACTGGCGAAGCTGCCCTAGCACGCCCTGGTTAATACTCCAACGCTACGTCCACTGAAAGGATCGGCGTCGCTGTCTGTAGCCGCAGGCTTCAGCCTGCGGAGTGGCGTCTGCCGGCCCCCTCGACGCACTTCCGCAGGCTGAAGCCTGCGGCTACAGACGTTCATGACGAATCCTGCTTTCAAGGTAGCGTTGTAGAATTAATGCGCGTTGAAAAGGTGCCGCAGTACCTCACGCGGCGTGCATACCCGCCTTGACACTCCTATCCCGCTCCCGGTATTTTCCAACCCTCGCAGATTCCGCGCCGTCCTCCGCCCGAGTCAAGGAAGACACGGTATGCAACTCGTTGCGCCGGATATCCTGATGGAAGCGCGTGGGCTCTCCATCGCCGTCTATGCCGTTGGCATGATCGTTGGCGCTCTCCTGTGGGTCCTCGGTTGGTGGGGCCACCGCTTCTGGATTGTCTTGTTCACGACGGTCGTGGGCGGCGTGCTGGGCCTTTCGTTCGCCCGCGCCACAGGGACACAGCCCTTCGTTGCCGGCCTGCTCCTGGCGATCTCCGCGGGCACGCTTTCGTTAGCGCTGTCGCGCATCTTCGCATTCACGGCCGGTGGCATTACGGCATGGCTACTGGTGCGCAGCATGGCGCCGGGCTGGGATGAGCCGATGCTGTGCTTCCTTGCCGGCGGATTGCTTGGCCTGTTCATGTTCCGTGCGTGGACCATGGTGATGACAAGCCTGGCCGGCAGCCTGTTTATTGCGTATTCCTTGCTAGGATTGCTGGATCGCCTTGGTAAGCTCGATGCTCTGGCCTGGGGTGAGCAACGCGCCATCCTGCTGAACTGGTCGTGCGCCGGGTTGGCACTACTCGGTTGGCTGGTCCAGTTTGTCCTGGAGCGCTGGCGGTTGAATCGGCAGCGCGTCCTGGACGACCAGGCGGAACTGAAGGAAGCACAGGATGCGCTGAAGGAACGGTTCAAGCGCCGCGCCGCCGGCCAGACATGGTGGAAGTGGGGCCGGCAAGCCAAGCCCGCGGGCAAGGCTGCCTGAGCCTGACGCAGCCTCTGGGTATCCCTCGATGGACTGGCTCGAAGACGACCTGGCAGGCCTGCGACAGCGCGATCTCTATCGACGGCGGCGTTACATCCAGTCCGCACCGTGGGGCCACGTTCACTATCGTGGCCGCGAGTTACTCAATTTCGCATCCAACGACTACCTGAACCTGGCTGCCGACTCGCGCCTGGCTCGCGCCGCTGCTCGCGCTGCCCATCGCTACGGCACGGGCGCCGGCGCCTCGCCGCTGGTGTCCGGCTACCTTCCCCCGCACCGGGCCCTGGAACGCGCCCTGGCTCGTTGGGAAGAAGCGGATGCCGCCCTCGTCTTTCCTTCGGGGTTTGCCGCCAACCTGGCCGTCATCGCCGCTCTGGCCAGTCCCGAAGATGCTGTCTTCAGCGATGAACTCAACCACGCCAGTCTGATCGACGGTTGCCGGCTGGCGCGCGCGGCCATTCACGTCTACCGGCATGCCGACGCCGGTCATCTTGAAACATTGCTGAAACGCGAAGGCCGAACCGCACGGCGTCGCCTGATCGTCAGCGAGACCGTGTTCAGCATGGACGGCGACCAGGCGCCTCTGGCCGAACTTCTCGACCTCGCCACGCGTCACGAATGTCTTCTCGTGCTGGACGAAGCGCACGCGACCGGCGTGTTGGGAGCGCAGGGGCGCGGACTCGGCGCCGTGGCGCGGCACGTGGTCAAGGTCGGAACACTGAGCAAGGCGCTGGGCGCCCAGGGCGGCTTCATTAGTGCAACCCGGCCTTTGATTGACTATCTGGTCAATCACGCCCGGCCGTACATCTTCTCGACGGCGTTGGCGCCGCCCATCGCTGCAGCCGCCTGCCGAGCCGTGGCCATTGCCGCGAAAGCCGATGCAGCGCGCCGGCACCTGCAACTGCTTGGCGATCTGCTTCGGACCGAATTGCAGGCGGCGGGCATTGGCGAAAATCGGTCGCAATCTCCCATCGTGCCGGTGATCGTCGGCGACGCACGGCGGGCGCTCGACTTGTCGGCACGCCTGGAAGCACAAGGGTTGTTGGTCCCGGCGATCCGTCCGCCGTCGGTTCCGGTTGGCACGGCGCGGCTGCGGATCAGCCTGACGGCTGGGCACAGCGCGGCCGACGTGCATCGCCTGGTCGGCGCCCTCCGCGAGGCCCGCACGGCGACCATGACACCGACTTGATTCTCCAGTGCTGCTTTGAAGCGGCCGCGAAAATGACGAATGACGAATGACGAATCAATGAACAATACCCAATGACCAATGTTCGGGGCGCCGCTCCTCGACCCTCTGGTACCCAAGGTCCGGAGAGAAAAATTGGAGCTTTGTGATTGGTCATTGATTCGTCATTCGGGCTTCGTCATTCGTCATTTCCTCCTGCAACGGAGCGCCCGTGCTCATCCCCTACAACGTCGATGTGCCCATGGCGCGCTGGCCGATTGCCAACTGGGCGCTGATTGGCGTGACGGTCGTGGTCAGCCTGGTGATGATGACCGCGGATCATCGCCGGGTGACGATTGACCCGGACATCATGGATGACCCGACGCCGGAGAAGATCCAGGAGATGCGCGAGCGGATCATGAACCCGCCGCCGCCACGCCTGTCGCTGGTGCGCGGCAAGTTCAATCCGATTCGGCTAATCAGCTACACGCTGGTCCACGCCGACGTATTGCACCTGCTCGGCAACATGATCTTCCTGTTCGTCTTCGGCAACGCGATCAACGCCAAGCTGGGCCATGCCGCATTCCTCGCCTGGTACTTCCTGCTGGGTGCGGTCGCCGGCCTGGCTTGGCTGGCGCTGGGCTCCGGAGCGGCATTGGTTGGAGCGTCGGGTGCCATCATGGGGCTGACCGGCATGTTTCTGGTCTTCTATCCTCGCAATGACGTGCGCATCTTCTACTCCGTCGGATTCGTTGGCGGAGGCTTCGAGGTCTCGTCATACTGGCTGGTGCTGTTCTACATGACCAGCGACCTGTTCTTCTCGCTCGTGGACCCCAACGGCGGCGTGGCGTATGTCTGCCACCTCGGCGGCGAGTTGGTGGGCCTCGGCGGCGCGTTGGGCCTCTTGATGCTCGGCATGGCGCAGCCCACAATGGGCGAAGCCAACCTCCTGCAAGTGCTGGGCTTCCACCCGCCCACCGCGCGCGACGGCAAGGAGGGCCGCCGCAAACGCAGGGTGGACCCGTTGCCCATCATGGGAGGCAAGCCAAAGCGGAGACCCAGGCCCGCTGAAGAAGAGCCCGATGAATGACCTCATTTCCGAATTTGTGTTCACCATCTGGTGCCTCGCCGGCTGCCTGGCAGCCTTCATGGTCGTTCCGCCGCTGTTTCACGTCCTGGGGCTAAGCCGTTACGCGATCGGCGTCGACGACCCTGGCGGTGAGTCGCTCTTCGGCGACAACGACCCGGTTCCGCCCATGATGTTGACCCAGCTTCACGACCTGGGCTTCAAACCATTGGCCACGGTGCGCGAGCACGTCTGGTTCTTTCACATACACTGGACATGGTCGTTGACGCAGCGCATCTACGGGTCGAGGAACCAGGGATGCTATGCCAGCCTGTACCGGTTTGTCTCCGGCGAGCCGCTACGGATGGCGTTTGCCACCGTCTTTACCGACGGCGCCGAAATCTGGACCGGCAACAGTGCTGCCGAAATCCAGATTCGCGAAGATGACTACTGGCGGCAAGGCTTCCTCACCGGCGACCTGAAAGAACTCATGGCCAGACACCAGGAAGCGGTGCAGGCGTTTGTCGCCGACGGACGGTCTCCCGGCTCGCACGATCGGCTGGAGCCGTTCATGGAAACCACCGAACGATTGACCCGTCGCCATCTGCGCACCCACCGTCAGGGCCCATTGAATATCCTGGCCACCTGGGCGACCATGCTGGCCCTGTTCCCTGCGCTGATGTACTTCAATGGAGAGCGGGAGGCACTGACGCTGGGCTTGGGCCTCTTGGGCGGTTCGATTGGACTGCTGGTCCTTCGTTACTTGATGCTGCGCCAGGTCGGCGAGCAACGGCGTGCGGAAGTGGAAGGCCATCCCAGCGCTTGCGATGACGACTGATCGAATCAGGATTCAATGCCATGCCAACGGTCGCGAACTTCATCGAGTATCTGGAACGGTTCGCTCCCAATCACCTCGCCGCCGATTGGGACAACGTCGGCCTGCTCCTCGGCGACCGTGCGGCGGACGTGCAGCGCGTCATGACCTGTCTGACCGTCACGCCCGACAGCGCGGGCGAAGCGGTCGAGGCGGGGGCGCACCTTATCGTCACGCATCATCCGATCCTCTTTCGCGGCGCCAAGCGGTTGACGACGGCCAATCCGGAAGGCCGGACGGTGCTGTCACTCGTCAAGGCGGGCGTGTCGGTCTACAGTCCGCACACGGCGTTCGACAACACGAAGGACGGCATCAACGAAATCCTGGCCCAGCGGCTTGGCCTGACCGACGTGGTGCCGTTGCAGCGCCGCGATGGTCCGAAGCAGTGCAAGGTCGTCGTGTTTGTGCCGGTCAAGGACCTGGGGCGGGTGTCGGATGCCATGTTTGCAGCGGGTGCCGGTCATATCGGCGAGTACAGCGAATGCAGTTTTCGCCTGCCCGGCACCGGGACCTTCTTCGGATCGGACGCCAGCAATCCGGTCGTCGGCCAGAAGGGCAAGCGCGAAGAGGCGGACGAGGTCCGGTTAGAAGTAGTCTGTCCTGAGAACCTGGTGGAAGCAGTCGTTGCCGCGGTTCGTCGCTCCCATTCCTACGAGGAACCGGCGTTCGACGTTTATCCGCTGCGACCGCTGCGCTCGTCGCTTGGCGACGGCCGGATCGGCAAGTTGCCGCAGCCCACGCCGCTGGCAGAGATGGCTCGCCTGGTGAAGAACCAGCTCGGCGCAGGTGCAGTGCAATTCGTCGGTGACGGAGCACGCCCGGTGAAGCGCCTGGCGATCCTGTGCGGAGCCGGCGGCGAAATGCTCATGGACGCCGTTCGCTCCCCCGCGGACACATTGCTTACGGGCGAGCTACGTTTCCACGATTACCTGACCGCACAGGCTCTCGGACTGTCGCTCATCCTGCCGGGGCACTATGCGACGGAGCGGTGCGGCGTCGAGGAACTCGCTGGACGCCTGCAGCAGCAGTTTGCAGATGTAAGGGTCTGGTCCAGTCAGCGCGAGCGCGACCCCGCGGATTGGGTAACGGGGTGACGCGTTCAAGTCCGCCTCACCTCAACGAAACCCGTGCTTCGGCCCCGGAAACGTCCCTTCCTTCACTTCCCGGCAGTAGGCCTTCACGGCTTCCACGATTTGCTCGCCCAGGTCGGCGTATTGCTTGACGAAGCGTGGCTGGAGCTTGTCGAACAGGCCCAGCATGTCCGGCGTGACCAGCACCTGACCGTCGCAGCCGGCGCCGGCGCCGATGCCGATGGTTGGAATCTGGACCGCGGCCGTGATCTTCTCCGCGACTTCCGTCGGCACGCACTCCAGTACCACGGCGAAGGCGCCTGCTTTCTCCACGGCCAGTGCGTCTTCAAGCAAGCGGCCCTCGTCGCGCTGGACACGGAACCCGCCCAGTCGCCGGACCGACTGGGGCGTCAGGCCCACATGGGCCATGACCGGGATGTCTGCTTGCGAGATGGCCGCAATCGTCGCCGCGCTGCGTGCGCCGCCTTCGAGTTTGACCGCGTGAGCACCGCCTTCCTTCATCAGCCGGCCCGCGTTCTCCAGCGCCTGTTGCGGGCTGACCTGGAAGCTCATGAATGGCATGTCGGCGACGAGGAGGCTGCGCTGAATACCGCGCGCCGTGATACGCGTGTGGTAGATCATCTCATCGAGCGTGACGCTCAAGCTGTCGGCATTGCCCTGGACCACCATGCCCAGCGAATCGCCCACCAGGATGCCATCCACGCCCGCACGGTCAAGCAGGCGTGCCGTGATGTAATCGTAAGCGGTTAGCATCGTCAAGCGCACACCGCGCGCCCGCGCGGACAGGAAGTCCGGGACCGTGACCGGACGTGCCTCGACGGCCCCGTTAGTGTGACCGTTGGCCGGCTTCGTGGCGGATTTCATCGGATACTCCGTTATCGAGGCGAGCTGTGGGAGAGTGATGCGCTTCCATGCATCCGGGCAAGGCTTCTCAATTATAAGCAGTTTGCTTTCTGCGAGCAGCGCGAACCGGCTGCGGCCACTGAGTGGTGCGTCCGCGCGAGGTCGCTTTGGCGCAGCTTACCAATGATCCGTCCTCACTTGCGCTTCTGCCGTGCGTCCACCGCTGCGGCCAGTTGCGGATTGGACAGCATCAGCGCCAGGTGTCGTTCCATGAAGTGCCGCAGGATCTCGACGGGGCCGGCGGCGTCCACGATCTGGTGGACCGATTTCTCCAGCTCGGCCTTGTTTTTCTTGAGGTCGGGTTCGTTCATCTTGTGGCCCTTGTCGAGAATGGCGCCAACCTTGTCGGCCACCTTCTGCGACTGGGCCGGGTCCAGGCCGGCGACCAGCTCGGCAACTTCCTGGGCGATGCCGTCACGAGTCTCCTTCCACTCCGCGGGGGTCTGCTTGATGCCCTCCTCCATCGCCGCGTAGACGCCTTCGACAGGGTCGACCAGCAGGCTCTCGAAGCTGGCGAGGTAGAGCGCCACTTGCCGCGGCGCCAGCTGCTTGAGCAGCTCAGGGGCTCGCTTGCGCGCGGCGGGCGTCATGTCGATGGTGTTGTCCACGAAAGTCTTTTCCGCTGCTTGCAGCTCGCCGATCTCGCCCGTGATGATCTGGATGTCGTCGGCATCGCGCTTCAAGAGCGCCTCCCGCAACTCACCGAGCTTCTTGGCGAACTTGTCGCTCGCCTTGGCCGGCTTGCGTGCCTTCGACTTCGACATGGTTTCGGGTGCAAGCTTGGCCAGAGTCTGGAGCTGGCCCGGCGTCGCATGCAGTTGTTCGATGGCCTGCAAGGCAAGCACTTCCAGGTTGAGAAGGTTGACGTCCTTCGCGGCCTGCGCCACTTGCACGGGAGGCCGTGCGGCACTTTCCGATCCGAGATTCGGAACCGCGAGGGCGGCGACCAGAACGAGCAGCGTCGCGCAGCGCGCCATTGGGCTCATGACGAGAATTCCTTCGTTGGCGAGCGTCGGGGCGTAAGCCCGACGTGTTTTCGCATTGAATTGAATGGGAGTCCACGTCGGGCTTACGCTCCGACGCTCGCCGAGGAAGGCTCCGCAAACCCTAGCCTTCGCACCGGATCTGCGGCCATGCCCGGCTCAAATTATCCTATGTTCCAGGGCCACGGTCGGCATCCGCGACCTGCCGCGGCTAAAGTTGTGCGGGATCGCCGAGGTCCCCATCCCATCTGCAACCGTCCAGCACTCCCATCGAGGATTCATCCGTGCTGAAATGCTTCTTGCGCTGTTTTTGCGCGCCCGTCGTCGCGACGGCAACCTTGCTGCTGATAGCGACCGACAGCCTGGCCCAGTATCGCGCGGCGCCGGGACCCTACATCGGGTTTTATCCCTTCTACAGTTATCGCGGCTTTTATTCCAACGGGTTCAGCATGTACGGTCCGCCCGTGCCGACGTATGCGCCGGTGCCGGGCGTCTTCGGCGGCTCCGACCAGCGGATGGCGAATTTCTGGGCTGGACCGCCGCCACTGCTGAGCACCGCACGCCGCCATTCCGCGCCCTACGATCCCGTTTATCCGGGAACGAAGCCATCGCGTCTGAACGTCGAACCGGATGTGCCGACCCTGCCGGCGCCGCGAGCGGTACCGGCCGACGCCCAGGTGCGCTTCGAGGTGCGCGTACCCGACGCGGAGGCCGCAGTCACCTTCGACGGCGATGCCACGCGACAGACCGGCACGAAACGGGAGTTCGAATCGCCCCCCCTGGAGCGCGGCAAGACATTTGACTACGAGGTCACGGCACGGTGGAAGGAGAATGGCAAGGAGGTGACGAGGATTCGCGTGGTGTCGGTCGAAGCAGGCAAACGCGTGGTGGTTGACTTCACGCAACCAGAACCGGCGGCACAGGTGAAAAATTGAACCATCCTGTAGCCGCAGGCTTCAGTCTGCGGAGTTAATCCTACGCCCGCGGGACACCATTCCGCAGGCTGAAGCCTGCGGCTACAGAGACTCGCGACTTGCAAGGGAGCGTGATGTAACGCTCCCTTGCAAGTCGCGGCTAACGATTACGTCAGCTTCGTCCTTCCCGGGATCGCCACGGACGGCGTCGGTAGGCTCATGTCCCATGCCAGCTTGGACGGCATGGTGTTTTCCTGCGAATTGAGCGCCTGGTCCCACTCGACGACATCGCCGGTGTACGCCGCCATGCGGCCCAGGATTGCCGTCATGGTGCCTTCCGTCACGGTCTTCAGCTCGTTGATGTGCTTGCCGGTGCGGATGTGCTCAATCAAGTCGGTGTGCTCCTGGACGTAGGGCGCGTTGTCCTTGCCGCCGAACTTCCAGGCTTCGCCCAGACCCTTGTAAGGCCGGATGTTGTAGCGATCGAACTGGCAGGCGCCCTTGGTGCCGGTCACGTGTTCGGTCGTGTTGCTGCGCAGGTTGCGGTTGGAGTTCTGCCGGCTCATGCTCGTCAGGTGCATGCCGCTGGGGTACTCGTAGTCGATGGCGAAGTGATCGAAGATGTGGCCGAATTCCGGTCCGGTCCGTTCCGAACGCCCGCCCAGGCCAAAGGCGCGGACGGGGTGGGATTGCGTGGCCCAGTTGATGACGTCCAGGTTATGAACGTGCTGCTCGACGATGTGATCGCCGCACAGCCAGACGTAGTAGTACCAGTTGCGCAGTTGGTATTCCAGGTCGGTCCACTTCTCTTCGCGCTTGTAGACCCAGATGGGGCCCTGGACCCAGTAGCAGCGGCCGCTGGTGATCTCGCCGATGGCGCCGTCGTGAATCCGCTTCATCGTCTCCAGGTAGCCGGTCTGGTGGCGGCGCTGCGTGCCGGCGACGATGCAGAGCTTCTTCTTGTTGGCTTCCTCGTAAATCTCCAGGCACTTGCGGGCGCCGGGGCCGTCCACTGCGACGGGCTTCTCGGTGAAGATGTGCTTGTTTTTCTGAACCGCGTATTCGAGCATGGGCGGCCGGAAGCCGGGCGGCGTGCAGAGGCAGACCAGGTCGACGCCGCTGTCGATGACCTGCTTGTAGGCGTCCAGTCCGGAGAAGCACTTGTCGTCCTTGACGTCGAAGCGGTCGTTGAGGATCCCCTTGAGCTTGGTGCGGGCATCTTTGAGACGATCTTCGAAGACGTCGCCCATCGCCACCAGCTTGACGTTGGGAGCGGACTTGGTGCAATCGTCCGCCGCACCCCGGCCGCGACCGCCGCAACCGATCAGACCGACTTTGATCGTGTCGCTGCCGGCCGCATGCACGTGCGACACCGCGCCGGTTGCCAGGGCAGTGCCCGCGGCAACGGCGGTCGTCTTGAGGAAGGCGCGGCGCGAGGAGAGGCTTTCGTTCATCACAGGTCTCCAGCGGAATCGGAAGAGGAAATTCGTCGCAATGTCAATCGGCTCTCGTCACCGGGCTCTGCCCGGTGACGCACTGCATTCCCGGCTCTGCCGGGTGAGCCAAACGCCGTGGCACACGTCAAGGCCAGTGCAGCATCGCGAGGCAGAGCCTCGCGGGCAGTGCGTGACCGGGCAGAGCCCGGTCACGAGGGTGCTTACTTACTCTCGCGGGTCACCTTGGAGCGCAGACCCTTCAGGTTCTCCTGCTCCTCGACGGCGCGCACGACACGGAAGCCGATGACGTCCATGCGCGTCAGCCACCAGATGCTTTGCGGCCGTTGCGGATCGTCCTTGAGCCAGCTGTTGTCCGAACCGCGCCGCGTGGCGCTGCGGCACTTGACCGCATCATCGGCCCACGAGCCGCCGCGGACGACGTGCGAAAAGCGGTCGGCCGTCGGCAATGCCACTGGCCCGATCGAGAGCTTCTGCTTGGCCAGCTCGGCGTAGTAGTCTTTCTTGTAATGGTCGAGACACCACTCGCTGACGTTGCCGTACATGTCGTGCAGGCCCCATTGGTTGGCCTTGCGTGTGCCGACCTTGTGCGTCGTGTTGTCGGCGTCGGCGCTGGGGGCCGAGTTCTCGGTGTACCAGGCGTAGTCCTTGAGCGCCTTGGGATCGTCGCCGAAGGAATAGGCGGTCTTGGTGCCGGCGCGGGCGGCCCATTCCCATTCGGCCTCGGTCGGCAGGCGGTAGACCTTGCCAGTCTTCTCGGAAAGCCAGCGGCAATACTCCATCGCCGCGTGCTGGGTCATGCAGATGGCCGGATGGCCGGCGTGGCCGTGGCCGTAGTCCTTGTCGACATAGGGTGGCGTCGGTCCGGTGATGGCGTCGGCGTTGTCTTTCAACCGCTTCTCGTTCTGTTCGGGATTGTCGACGCCCTTTTCGCTCTGGTAGAGGTCGAACTCGTCCCAGGTGATCTCGTGCTTGCCCATCCAGAAGGGACGGACCTGCACGGCATGCTGCGGGCCTTCGTCCGCCTCGTGTCCCTTTTCGTCCTTCGGGCTGCCCATCAGGAATGTGCCGCCCGGAACGGCGACCATGTCAAACTTGACCTTTGCCTTGGGGATCTCTTCCGTATAGCTCTTGTGGTCGGCCTTGTCGATCTTCGGCAACGGATCGGAAGCCTGGCCGACGACGGAGTCAGCGCGAAACAGCGCCACGGTCGTCGCGGTCACGAGAAAAACCAGGACCCAGTGCAGCGGGTGCTGTAAGAAACGTCGCATCTGTGTTAGACTCCAGCCGTTTGAAAACTCCATGCTCTCGCTTGCCGGTTGGGCGGAGGAAGGGCCATGCGATTCCTGTGCGGGCTGATCTGCGGCCTGGCCACGGCGTCCGTCGTCGGGGCCGCCGAGCCGGCTCTGTCCCGTTACAGTTTTACCGAGCCCCACATGGGGACTCGCTTCACGATCACGTTGTACGCTCCGGATGAAGCGACGGCCAACAAGGCGTCCAAGGCTGCCTTCGAGCGCATCGCGGCCCTCGATGGTATCATGAGCGACTACAAGCCCACCAGTGAATTAATGAAGCTGTGCGCGAAAGCGGGCGGCGATCCCATCGTTGTCAGCGAAGACCTTTTCACCGTCCTGGCGCGGGCCCAGGAGGTGTCCAAAAAGTCCGACGGCGCCTTCGACGTGACCGTCGGTCCGCTGGTCCGCCTCTGGCGCCGCGCCCGCCGCACGCAGGAGCTGCCGGCGACGGAGGCGCTCGACAAGGCGAAGGCGCTGGTCGGTTACGACAAGGTGCGCCTGGACGCCAAGGAACGCACGGTACAGCTTGCGACAGCGGGCATGTTGCTCGACCTGGGCGGGATTGCCAAGGGCTACGCGGCCGATGCCGCGCTGCTGGTGCTCAAGAAGCACGGCATCACGCGCGGTCTGGTGGCTGCAGGCGGCGACGTGGCGGTCAGCGGAGCGCCACCGGATGCTGAGGGCTGGTCCGTCGCCGTCGAGCCGCTTGGCAAGGACCAACCGGCGCGTACCTTGATCCTCCGCGACGCTTCGGTGTCTACGTCCGGCGACAGCGAGCAGTTCGTCGAGATCGCCGGCAAGCGCTATTCGCACATCGTCGATCCGAAGACCGGTCTGGGACTGTTGGGCCGCATGAGCGTCACCGTGGTCGCGCCCAACGGGCTGACGTCCGACCCGTACACCAAGGTCGTGGCCATCCTGGGGCAAGAGCGAGGCATTCCGATCATTGACGCGATGCACGGCGTATCTTGCTATGGCGTGCGCAAGACGGACCAGGGGCAGGATGTGTTTCAGTCGAAACGATTCAAGGACGTGCTGCAGAAGAAAGAACCGGAAAGAAAATGAACCACGGATTACACCGATAACACGGATAAAGAATGCGGTGTTTACTTGCCAACAACCCCACGGCGTTCAGGGCAGAACCAGACGAACTGCCTGCTCTTTTGACTTATTCGTGTAATCGGTGTGATCCGTGGTTCATTTCTTCCCTTGCCCTAACTGAAGAGAAGTACTGAGTCACCGCCATGAACGAACCAAAAAAAGTCGCCGCGATCGTCACCGAGTATCGCCGGCACAGCCACGCCGACGTGATCGTCGGCAAGATCCTCGAAGGCTTCAACTACGACGGCAAAGATGGTCCGAAGTTGAAGCTCGTGTCGATGTACGTCGATCAGTTCCCCAAGAACGACATGAGCCGGGACCTGGCCAAGAAGTACGACTTCAAGATCTACGACAGTATCGCCGAGGCATCAACACTCGGTGGCAAGGAGCTGGCCGTCGAGGGCGTCCTGTCCATCGGCGAGCACGGCAAGTACGAGGACAATGAGAAGGGGCAGAAGCTCTATCCTCGGCGCCGATTCTTCGAAGGCATCACTGAAGTCTTCGCGAAGTCCAAAAGGGCGGTGCCGGTCTTCAACGACAAGCACCTGGCAGCCACATGGACCGATGCCAAGTGGATGTACGACCGCTCCCGCGAGCTCTTCGTGCCGTTCCTGGCGGGCTCGTCGCTGCCGGTGACGTGGCGCCGGCCGGAGCTCAAGCTGCCCAAGGACTGCGAGATCACCGAAGCGGTGCAGGTTGGCTACGGGCCGTTCGAGGGCTATGGCTTTCATGCCCTGGAAGCGATGCAGTGCCTGCTGGAGCGGCGCAAAGGCGGCGAAACCGGCGTCAAGGCCGTGACATGCTTGCAAGGCGAGGCAATGTGGAAGGCACTCGACCAGGGCCGCTGGTCGAAGAAATGTCTGGAAGCCGGCCTGGAGCTGGTGCCGAGCCATGCGAAAGGCGATTACCGCGAGGTGATGGCGAAGGACAAGAGCGCAGGCGTGTTCCTGATCGAGTACCGCGACGGACTGCAAGCTGCGGTGGCGATGATGAATGGTTGGGTGTACGAGGGCGACGGCGGGGCCTTCTGTTTCGCCGGACGGATCAAGGGCGAGGAGAAAACCCAGGCCACGCACTTCTACCTGCAGCAGCCCGACCCGTTCGGGCACTTCATCTACCTGGTCAAGGCGATCGAAAGCACCATCCAGACCGGACATGCCGTTTACCCGGTGGAGCGTACCCTGCTGACAACCGGCATCCTCGACGCAGTGATGACGAGCCGTGCCGAGAAGAACCGCCGCGTGGAGACGCCGCACCTCGACATCAAGTACAAGCCGACCGATTGGCCGTTTACCACCGATCCAGTATCGAAGACGATCAAGCGATGACGGTATCCGCCGCTTGCGGCGTAACCCCAGAGAGTTTCGCGCATGGGCAGTTTCCTGAAAGAAGTGATCGTCTGGGCATTCGTGGAGAGCCCTCTCCTGCTGACGCTCCTGGGGGGCGTGACCTGGGCGTTGGTGACCTGGCGACGGCATCCCAAAGTCTCGCTACTCGCCGGGCTGGGCCTCACGGCCAAACTGGTCATTCTGCTGTCGATGCCGTTGTTTCATTGGTTCGCCGTGAAGGGCTGGGAGGGCGACACCTTCAACGACTTTGACGAGATCTCGACCTACTACAAAGCGTTGACTTTTGTCCACTCCCTGATCAGCGCGGGGCTCTGGCTGCTCATTCTGTTTGCCATTTTCACGGAGCGCAATCATCCGGAGGCCTTGGACCTAAATAGGAAGACGTCGGATGGTTATCCGTTCGTGGGGCAGTAGCCGTGTGGCTGAAATTGGGAGGTTGATCGGTGAGCGAATACGAGCTGAAGGGCATCATCAAGTGGTTCATGGTAGAGAGCCCGCTGTTTCTGGCCTTGCTGGCGGGATTCATCTGGGCGCTGGCGACCTGGGCGAAACATCCACAGGCATCACTCATGGCCGCCCTGGCCGCGGGGCTCTGGTTGGCCAAGTTGCTGATTTTCTTTGTCCTCTATCGTTTCATGCCGCGCTGGTTTAGCCGATCGTCCGACTTCGAGTCCTACGAGACGATCTATACGATCTTGCAATTCTTCAGCGCCATTGCCGACGGCTGTCTGTTTCTGCTGCTCATGGCCGCCGCGATGATGGGACACAAGGCGCCGCGACGAGCAGAACCGGACGCACGCGGGCCGGCGGGAGATGACTTCCAGTCGTTCCAGCGTTAGAGCACGAGACGGCCAGTGGTCGTTGAATTGAGGGACCCTGCATGTGGACCTGTCCCAAGTGCGGTACGTCGGTCGAGCCACAATTCAAGTTCTGTGGACAGTGCGGTGCGTCGAGAGAGGCGCCACCGCCCGTCAGTCCTGCCGCCACGCCCATCGTGCCTGCAGTGCCGCCGCGCCTTCCGATGATCGACCGTGTCAAGTACGGCGCAAAGTACGGCGGCGCCTATGGCGCACTCTACGGCGCCATGTACGGCCTGATGATGTGGATTGCCGTCGCCACTTTTGCGGCCGAGTTCCCCGACAAGGGGCTCAAGCTCGTCGAAGCACTGCTCACAGGCGCGGTCTACGGTGGCGTTCCCGGTGCCGCTCTCGGCGCGCTCTTCCGCATCGCATTCCCGCCGAAGCCCAAGCCCGGTCCGCCGCCCCTATCCCTTCCTCCTGATCAACCACCTACTGGAGGTCCTTTGTGAAATTTCATCCGTCATCGGCTGTATGGCTACTCGCCGCAGCCTTCACGTTCACGGGTGCTTTCGTGCGTGCCGCCGAGCCGGCCCCCTGGCTGCTCGGCAAGGCGACCAAGCTTCCCTCCGAGTTGACGAACCAGGAGAGCGGCTATTTCGCAATCGTCGAAGGCCTGAACGGCAAGCTCTACATCGGCAGCGCCAAGTACGGCGTCAATGGCTACCTGATCGAGTTCGATCCCAAGGACGGTTCGTCCAAGATGGTGGTCGACGTCATGAAGGCCATCGGCTCCGACGCCAAGGGCTTCGCCGCCCAGGCCAAGATCCACACGCGAAACAACGTCGGTCCCAGCGGCAAGATCTACTTCGGCTCCAAGCAAGGCTATCCGGAAAAGGGCGAGAAGCGCTCCGACTACCTCGGCGGCTATACGTTCACGTACGATCCCAAGACCGGCAAGACCGAGCACTTCGGCATCGCCAAAAAGCACCACGGCATCATCAGCGTCACGCCGGACGAGGAACGCGGTCTGATCTACGTCTCCACGTGCAGCGACGACCGACCGCTGGACCACACACACTTCATGGTCCTTGACGTCGCCAAGCGCACTTATCGCGATTTCGGTGACACGGAGCACGCCTATGCCTTCATCGTGATCGACGCCAAGGGCCGGGCCTATCATCCGATTCGCGGCGGCCAGATCGCCCGTTTCGATCCCAACGCGGACAAGCTGGAAAAGCTGTCCGTCACCGTCGATGGCGCCAAGCCGCCGGAGGCTATCACCCGCGATGGCGCCATCCTGAACTGGGAAGTCAGCCCCGACCGCAAGACGCTGTATGCCGTTGAAATGAGCACGAACCAGCTCTTCAGCTTTGACCTGGCTGCGACGGAAGAGACGATTCCCGGCCGCAAGCTCGGCGACTTGATCCCCACTGCAAAGCGGACCGACTGCCGGGCCCTGTGTGTGGCCCCCGACGGCACGGTCTGGGCCGCGGTGACGCAGCAGGACGCACCCGAGGGAGCGACGCTGCACCTGATTAGTTACCGGCCGGGAGACAAGACGCCGCGCGATCTCGGGCCGGTCGGCATCGCCAATCCCAACTTCACCAAGTTCACCGACGACCAGGGCAAGCCGTTGCCGTGGCATCATACGATCCGCAAGTCGAAAGACGGTACGCTGACGCCCTGGCAGCCGCTGGGCATCGCGGCCGGGAAGGACGGCAGCGTCTCCATCCTGACCATCGCGCCGTTCACGCTGCTGCGCTTCACTGCCGACCAGTTGAAGAAATGATCGATCGTCGTCTCATTGGCGGAAAAGCAATTCACCGGCGGCCATTGCCATGATTCGCTTGCACATCGCTGTCATCGGTTTGCTCGCAACGGCCTGGCTGGGCGCCACGGCCCGGGAAGGCGACAACAAGGTCCCCGACAAGTTCCTGAAGGTGCTCGAGAAGGCCGACGCGCTGGAGCTCTACTCGCTGCAGCCCGACGAGGAGAAGGGCAAGGACAGCTTCCACGGCTGGAAGGTGCTTGGCAAGACGACCGTGAAGGAAAAGGAGCCGCGCACGAAGCTCCTGGGAGCCGTGCTCAAGGGCATCGCTGACAGCGACGGCTCCGCCGCCAAGTGCTTAATCCCGCGTCACGGCCTCCGCGCTGTTCACGATGGTAAGACAGTCGATTTGGTCATCTGCTTTGAGTGCCATCATGTCTACATCTACGCGGACAAGGAGGAGAAGCGCGAGCTGTCCCTGACCACTGCCGAGACGCCGCAGCCGACGCTCGACAAAATCCTGACGGACGCGGGCATCAAGCTGGCGCCGAAAGCAAATGAGTGACAAGCCGGCCGGAGGGTGCCACGAGCTAACAGCCCGTGCTACAGCTATTAGGTAGCTGTCCATTCTGTGCGCAGGGCAGAGCGGCCTGAGCGCCTCAGGTTCACTTGGCCGCCCTTGGAGGTTTCC